>CBFGTF010000359.1:0-1566 GCA_965651655.1 uncultured Devosia sp. | reverse complement strand
CCCGACATCCAGCGCACGGCCGAACTGGTGGAAGAAATCTCCGCCGGCAGCCGCGAGCAGAATGCCGGTGCAGCCCAGATCAATACGGCTATCCAGCAACTCGACAAGGTGACCCAGCAGAACACCTCGGCCGCCGAGGAAATGTCGGCCACCTCCGAAGAACTGGCCAGCCAGGCCGAACAGCTTCAATCCGCCATCAGCTACTTCCGCATCGATGCCTCGAGCCTCTCCCAGCCTGCCAACGAAACCTCCGGCAAGCCCGACCTCAAGGCCGCGATCATGGCCAAGGCCCCGCACATGGCTCCGCGCAAGCCGGCCAAGTCCAAGGCCAAGGCCGGCGCCGGTGGCGGCTTCGACCTGGACATGAGTGAGGCCGGCGACGACCTCGACGGCGACTTCGCCCGACGCGGCGCCGCCTGATCGGCCGCACCTAGCGACTACCCGGCCGCCAGGAGGCGGCCGGGTCCAGCCATTGTTTCACTGGGAGGGACCCATGAACACACACCGTCGACCCCTATTCCGTTCTATTGCAGCCAAGATTCTTGCTATCCAGCTCGCCTCAAGCATTGCTATTGCCGGAATTGTCGGCGGTGTGGGCTATTTCGGCATGAGCAGCATGGCTGACTCCATGACCTCGATCTACGATGATCGCGTGGTTCCCCTGCAGCAGCTCAAGCTCGTTTCGGACGCCTATGCCGTCAACATCGTGGATGCCACCCACAAGCTTCGTGCCGGAACGCTGGGGTGGGCCGAAGCCAGCACCAATGTCGACAATGCCCGGGCCACCATCGAGGAACAATGGTCCGCTTACCTCTCGACCACCCTGACGGCCGATGAAAGCGTCATTGTTGATCGCGTTCGGCAGGACATGGAAGCCTCCAATGCCGCAATCGACAACCTGCATGGCATCTTCATGTCCCGCAACACAGAGGCGCTGGACCGGTTCGTCGAGAATGACCTCTATCCTGCCATCGATCCGACATCGGAGGGGATCAGCGAACTGACGTCATACCAGCTCGTGGCCGCGCGGGATCTGCGCGAGCAAGGCGCCGCTCTTTTTGCAGTCCTCAACTGGCTGATTATCGGGGTCAGCCTTCTGGTCACGGCGATTTCCATCGCCATAGTCCTTCTCGTCACCAATACCATCAAGCGCAACCTGGCCTCCGGCATCAACCTGGCCAATGCAGTGTCTCAGGGTGACCTATCGGCGACCGCAACCGTAACCTCCGCTGATGAGGTCAAGGACCTGGTCGACGCGCTCAACACGATGACTGACAATCTGCGCAGCACGGCCACGATTGCCGACCAGATCGCCAATGGCGACCTGACAGTGGACGTCGTCCCGCTTTCCGACAAAGACACGCTGGGCATCGCCCTCAAGCGCATGGTTGAAAAGCTGCGTGATGTTATCGCCGACGCCATCACCTCGGCCGACAATGTCGCGGCCGGCAGCCAGCAGATGTCGGCGACCGCCGAGCAGTTGAACCAGGGCGCCACCGAACAGGCGTCCTCGACCGAAGAGGCTTCCGCCTCGATGGAAGAAATGGCCTCGACCATCAAGCAGTC
>CBFGTF010000358.1:0-1571 GCA_965651655.1 uncultured Devosia sp. | reverse complement strand
GACTGGCAGATGGCGCCGGTGGCGATGATCTGGCGACGCAGCGTCAGGCCATTGGTGAAATTGCCATTATGGGCAATGGCGATGCCGCCCACTTCCAGTTCCGCGAACAGCGGCTGCACATTGCGCAGGGCCACTTCGCCGGTCGTGGAATAGCGGGTATGGCCGATGGCGATATTGCCCGGAAGCTTGGCCAGCACGGCGGGGTCGGTGTAGTGGTCACCGACCAGTCCCATCCGTTTTTCCTGGTAGAACTGGCGCCCGTCGAAACTGACGATGCCGGCTGCTTCCTGTCCGCGATGCTGCAGGGCATGCAGCCCGAGCGCGGTCAGCGTGGACGCATCGTCATGCCCCAAAATGCCGAACACGCCACACTCTTCGTGCAGCGTGTCTCCATTGAGGTCGAAATCATCATCGCTGGGATGGGTCACCGGGGGCTCCGTGCGATTTGCTGCGTGTTCGCCAAATAGCGCAATTTCCTGCCGGCCACCAATGACAAGTGCGGTCGGCAGGTGTGCGGCGGGTGCGCTCCTCCCGCCTGGATAATTGCCTCAGGCCCCCGGCGTCGGATCGACCACGGGGTCGGTCGGATCGACGGTGCCATCATTGGGGTCGATCGCGCCGCCATCGAGCGGAGCGGCCGGAACCTGCGGATCCTCGGTCAGGTTGGCGCCGCCACCCTGCAGGATGTCGGTCACCTGCTGCTCGAGGCCCTCGGGCAGCATGGAAATCAGCGTGTTCCCCATGTCGCGCAGGTAAGGCAGCGTCTGGGCGTTTTCGGCCCAATCGGGGAGGTTGTTGGGCAGCAGCCAAAGGCCGAAGATCGTCACCACGATGGCAATGAGCACACCACGCAGCACGCCGAAGACAAAGCCCAGCGTACGATCGATCGGGCCGACACGGCTGTCGACCACGAAATCGGCAATGCGCATGGTGAGCAGGTGCAGCACGATCAGCGCCACGATGAAGGTGACCACCACCGTGGCGATGTCGGCAATGATCGGCTCGGCGACATATTGCCGGGCAATGTCGGGGTGGTATTGCCACATATAGACGGCGATGGCGGCGGAGCCTGCCCATGTCGCCAGCGAGAGGACCTCACGGGTCAGGCCCCGCGCAGTGGCCAGGATTGCCGAGATCAGCACCAGCACACCCACACCAACGTCGAACGCAGTCAGCATATGTTCTTGCCCTGTTTTCTTGCCGCCCCGGCTTGTTGCGCGACCTTTAGCGGCTTTGATGCGGCCTGCCAAGGGCAGCGCAATGATCCAGCGTTGTTCTTGGTGTTAACACACCGTTTACCACGCCTCGGGCTCCGGTTCGGGGATCGGACGTTTGCCCTGGGCGGCAATGCGGCTGACCATGTCGCTCAATTGCGCATATTCCGTGACATCGAGCCCCGAGGCGCGATCGGCACTGCCCAGCTTGCCGGTGACGACCGAACCGAATCCGAGCTTCTGCGCCTCGCGCAGCCGCAGCGCGCCGTGAACCACCGGCCGGACGCCGCCGGCCAGTGAAATTTCACCAAAATAGACGGCGTCTGCGGGCAGCGGTGACCCAGTGAGCGAGGAGAT
>CBFGTF010000357.1:0-1585 GCA_965651655.1 uncultured Devosia sp. | reverse complement strand
GTGGTCTGCACAGCCTGCTCGGCACGCGCCGCTTGCAGCCGCAATTGCTGATCATCGTCGTTCTCGCCATCACCGTCGGCGTATTGCCGCTTTGGAACCGCGTTAATCCGATGGTCGCTTCGCCGACCCCGTTCGACCCGGTCTTCGCCTTCATGTGGCTCGTCGGCGGTGCCTGCGCCCTTGCCGCTGCCTATCAGGCCAAGTTCCACCGTTTCGCCGCCATGATCCTGCTGGGTGGAGCCGGCCTCGTCACCTGCATGACCTTTGTGTGGTTTTCAGCGCCGGACCTGGCGCTGACCCAGCTGGTGGTCGAAATTGCCACCACCGTGCTGATCCTGCTCGGACTGCGCTGGCTGCCGCAGCGCCTGCCCAATGTCACAATGGACGCGAAGGCCCGCGACAGCTTCCGCCGCTATCGTGATATGCTCATTGCCGGCGTTGCGGGCCTGGGGCTGGCCGTCACCGCCTACCTGATCATGACCCGTCCGGCGGTCGACGGCATTTCGAGTTTCTTTATCGAGAACGCCTATAGCCAGGGCGGTGGCACCAACATCGTCAATGTCATGCTGGTGGACTTCCGCGCCTTCGATACCTTTGGCGAAATCGCCGTGCTCGGCGTCGTGGCGCTGATCGTCTATGCGCTGCTGCGCCGCTTCCGCCCGGCGAGCGAAAGCGTGGGCAAGCCGCAGCAGCAATTGGTACAGAACGCCTTTGACGAGGAGACACCGGAGCGCAATCCCGGCGACACGATCGCAGCCTATCTCATCGTGCCCTCGCAAATCATGCAATGGCTGTTCCCGGTCATCATCGTGGTGGCGGTTTATCTCTTCATGCGCGGCCACGACCTGCCGGGTGGCGGTTTCGTCGGGGGCCTGACGATGTCCATTGCCTTTATCCTCCAGTACATGGCGGGCGGAACGCGCTGGGTGGAAGATCGCCTGCGCATACTGCCTGTGATCTGGATCGGCTCGGGCCTAGCCATCGCGCTTCTCACGGGCCTGGGCTCGTGGGTCTTCGGCTATCCGTTCCTCACCACCTATTTCCAGTATGTCGATATTCCCTGGATCGGCCGCGTGCCCATGGCGTCGGCCCTGCTCTTTGACCTAGGCGTGTTCCTGCTGGTGGTCGGCTCGACCGTCCTGATCCTCATCGCCCTGGCACACCAATCGGTCCGCTCGCCGCGCACCTCGCGGGTTCAACGCAAGGCTGAATTGGCACAAAGACCGCCCAGCGCGGAAGGGCCTGCCTGATGGAACTCGTTCTCGCCATAGCAA
This sequence comes from uncultured Devosia sp., assembly GCA_965651655.1. Lineage (GTDB taxonomy): Bacteria > Pseudomonadota > Alphaproteobacteria > Rhizobiales > Devosiaceae > Devosia. Next base: position 311 of record CBFGTF010000357.1, on the reverse strand, counting down.
TAGGGGTGCTGACCGCCTCCGGTATCTATCTTCTGCTGCGGCCCCGCACATTCCAGGTGATCATCGGCCTTTCGCTGATTTCCTATGCGGTCAACCTCTTCATCTTCAGCATGGGGCGTCTACGGATCGACGCAGCGCCGGTGCTTGACCGCAATAACATCGATCCAGCGGCCTATACCGACCCGGTGCCGCAGGCGCTGGTGCTGACCGCCATTGTCATCGGCTTTGCCATGACGGCGCTGTTCCTTGTTGTGATGCTGGCGGCGCGCGGCTTTACCGGCACCGACCATGTCGATGGGAGGGACTGACGC
>CBFGTF010000356.1:0-1585 GCA_965651655.1 uncultured Devosia sp. | reverse complement strand
TCAGGCCGGCTCGAAATCCGGACCCAGATCACTGACAGGCCTCATCCCCGCAGCAAAGCGCCTGGCATTGGCGACATAACGGTCGGCCGAGGCGCTGAGCGCGGCAACGCCTGCATCGTCGATGGCCCGCACCACTTTGGCCGGTGCGCCCATGACCAGGGAATTGTCGGGAATGACCTTGCCCTCGGTCACCAGCGCATTGGCGCCGATCAGGCAGTTCTTTCCGATCACCGCACCATTGAGCACCGTCGCCCCCATGCCGATCAGGGAATTGTCGCCAATGGTGCAGCCATGAACGATGGCCGAATGGCCCACGGTGACATTGTCGCCAATGGTCAGCGGAAAGCCCGTGTCCGTGTGCAACACGCAGTTCTCCTGCACATTGGTGCGCGCGCCGATGGAAATGGTCTCGATATCCCCGCGAGCGACGACGCCGAACCAGATGCCGGCCTCCGGGCCGACCGTCACATCGCCGACCAGCACCGCAGTCGGCGCGATCCAGCCGACATTCTCGTCGATCCGGGGCGCAATGCCGTCGAGTGTATAAAGGGGCATCCTGTCCTCCTGAGCCTCAGGGCCTTATGCCATAGGCTTCGCGCATCTGGGCAATTTCGCAAAGTGTACTTTCGAACAGGCTCCAGTCGTCGCTTGTCGCAATGGGCGCCCAAATCGCTTCCATCTCCTCGATCAGCATGGTGCGCGGCGTCTCCCGCGCGAAATAGGGATGATCCAGGTTGACCTCGTCCCCGGGGCCATAGGCCTCAAGCAGGTCGGCCACCGGCCGGAAAGCGTCGGTGGCATAATGGCCAGAAGAGGGACTTTTCGCCGCCCGCCCGGCGCTCAATGCCCCGCCGCGCCAATCGAAGAAGAACTGCTCATAGGGCGCCTTGCTGGCCGAAAGAAAGCCGAACAGCGTGGTGACAAAGGCCCCGTCCTGCTCGATGTCGCGCGGCTTGAGGCCCAACCGCCGCAGCATCTGCCGGGGCAGCTCCTCGCGAAAGACCGGCCAGACGGTGTTGAGGGCGGGTTCGAGCCTTTCGATGGCACTGAGCGGCAGCAGGCATTCGGCCAGCCGCGTCAGGTTCCAGGCCAGTGTGTCCGGCTGCCGGCCAAAGGCATAAAGCCCCGTCTCGTCGAAATAGGCGGCGGTGAAATCGGGATCATAGGCGGGCAGGAAGCGCCAAGGGCCATAGTCGAAGCTTTCGCCGGTGATGTTGATATTGTCGGTATTGAGCACGCCATGCACGAACCCGGCGGCAATCCATTGCGCCCCGAGCCGGGCGACATTGCTGACCACGGCCTCCAGAAAGGCCGCCGGCCTGTCCTCGGCATCGGCGAGCGCCGGGTAATAATGGGCAATGCAATGATCGAGCAGGTTTTGCAGGCTCTCATTGTCCTCGAGATAGGCGAGGCGCTGGAAGGTGCCGATGCGGATATGGCTGTGGCTCAGGCGCGTCAGCACGGCCGAGCGGGTCGGCGAAGGCTCGTCGCCGCGATAGAGCTGCTCGCCGGTCTCGACCAGGGAAAAGCTCTTGGACGTATAGACACCCATGGCTTCGAGCATTTCGGTGGCCAGCACCTCGCG
>CBFGTF010000355.1:0-1604 GCA_965651655.1 uncultured Devosia sp. | reverse complement strand
CTGGTGGCGACGTCCCTTGCCGACCAGGAGTTCCTGAAAAGGCTGATCCTCGCCATGGCCGCCAACGCCCGGGCGAATGCCTCCATCAGCGACAGTGAGCCGATGGAGATCGTGCTGCCGGAAAAGGTGGTCACATTCGAGGAGCTGAAGCAGTCGCCGGAAGCGGTGCAGCCCGGAACGCTGACCCATTTCGTCATCGCGCTCGCCGGTCAGGCGCTGCGAGACGGTGTTACATTTTCCACCGCGCCGGGCTTTGACGGCATCAAGGTGAGGCTGACAGACCGCAATGTCGCCATCGACCTCACCGAGGAGGCGATCGCCGCGCTCCTGAGGCGCCACCTGCAGCCGCGCCTGCGCGCGGTGATGGAGGGGGTCCTGCGCTGACCATGAGCCGGCCGCACCAATATATCGTGCTGGTGACCAGCCTGCCCCATCTCGGCAAGCTGTTTTCGCGCAAGGACGTGCCGATCTCAGAATTCCGGCTGCAGCAGCGTCTGGCGATGCTGGAGCCGGAGCACGCCCGGCTGCTGCGCGAGACCGTTGAAATCACCGCCTGGGCCGGAGTTGCCGCATACGAACGCGACATCGAAATCATCCGGCGGGCAAAAGCGGTTCTGGCGGATCTGGAGGATTACCCCGACCTGCAGCATCTGGTCGGCACACGCATGGAAACGCGCACGCTGATCGCGGCGCTCCGCCGCCGACGGGGAGGCCAGGAAAGTGCTGGCGACATCGGCAGCTGGGGTTTCGGTCGCTGGTGTAACCGCATCAGGGACAACTGGAGCGACCCCGCTTTCGGACTCGGCCATTTCATGCCCTGGATCGGCGAAGCACACACGCTGATGCGTCAGGGCGATCATATTGCCATGGAACGTCTCGTCTTGACCGAGGTATTCCGCCAGCTTGGTCACTACGGAGCCTTGCATGAATTCGATTTCGAAGCCGTGGTGATCTACGTGCTGCGCTGGGTCCTCGTCGAACGCTGGTCCCGCTACAACGAGGCTGACGCCCGTGCCCGGCTCGAAGCGCTTGTCGCTTCGGCTCTCACGGGCAAACCGGCAGGCGGCGGGGCCGCCCTTCGCCAGGATCTCTTTTCCGACATGTCTTCTGCTTACCAGGGAAACCCGTCATGACGAGCCATGTGCAGCTTCCCGAACCCACCGCGGAAATCGTCGCCGTGCAGGACGATCTGGTGACATTGTCGCCGCTCGCGGATGCGCCGCTCATCAAGAACGAGGTGGTCTATATCGTGCCCCACGGGCCGGAGCGCGACGGCAGGCCGCGCGAATACCTGAAGGCGGAAGTGCTGCGGGTGCGCGGCAGCACGGCAGAAGCGCAGGTCTTCGAAAGCACCACGGGCGTACGCGTCGGCGACAAGGTCATCCAGAGCGGCGAGATGCTCTCGGTCGCCCTCGGGCCGGGCCTGCTCAGCACCGTCTTCGACGGGCTCCAGAACCCGCTGGCGGAGATCGCTGCCTAACACGGCTATTTCCTGCCGCGCGGCATCCTGACCAATGCGCTCGACCAGACCCGCAAATGGTCCTTCGAACCGAAGGTGAAATCCGGTGACACGGTCAGTGCCGGCGACACGATCGGCACAGTGC
>CBFGTF010000354.1:0-1624 GCA_965651655.1 uncultured Devosia sp. | reverse complement strand
CGCCGTCGAAAAGTTCTTCAACGAGATCGACAGCGCCATCCTCATGCACAATGCCTCCACCCAGTTCGCCGATGGCGGTGAATTCGGCTTTGGCGGCGAGATCGGCATCGCCACCGGCAAGATGCACGCACGTGGTCCAGTCGGTGTCGAGCAATTGACCAGCTTCAAATACCGCGTCCGCGGCAACGGGCAGCTGAGACCGTAACATTTGACCCTGCGTCCACCACTCCGCATCCCCGGCATTACCGAGCTCCCGCCCTCCGCGCCGGGCATGCGGATTGGTCTGTTTGGCGGCAGCTTCAATCCCATGCATGACGGGCACCTTCTGGTCATGGCCGAGACGCTCAGACGACTGGAACTGCACGCGCTCTGGGTACTGGTGACGCCAGGCAATCCACTCAAGAACAATGCCGGTCTGCCCTCGCTGGAAACGCGCGTCCGCGCCGCGCGCGCGCGCATCACCGATCCGCGCATCCGGGTCACCGGTTTCGAGGCCGCAAGGGGATTTACCTATTCCTGGCAGACCATCGATTTCCTGACCTCGACCATGCCGGACCGGCACTTTGTCTGGATCATGGGCGCGGACAGCCTGGCCGATTTCCACCGCTGGCAGCGCTGGCGCGACATGGCCGCCAAGGTGCCCATTGCCGTCTATGTACGCCCCGGCGCCTCGCGTCGCGCCCTGGCCTCGCGGGCGGCGGCGGCGCTCGACCATGCCCAGCTCGACGAGACCGATGCCCCCCTGCTGGCAGGCGCCAGGCCACCGGCATGGATCTACCTCCAGGGCCGGCAATCGGGGCTTTCCTCGACCGCCATCCGGGCCGCGAAAGGCACAAATTAAGGCTTCTGGCCGCCTCGACCTTGCGAAATCGGCGCCGAAAGCGCATATTCAGCACCAAGTGTGATCATTGTCACCGGAACAGGAACAGACGGCTTGCCGTTTACACGACGCCGCAACATTCCGATCAACAACCAAGGATGCTTAACTTTCGCATGACCCATGCCCGCGCATGGGCGGAAGGCCGTTTCTGATGGCCGCCCTGCCCGATAACACCATCACCGCTTCGCCCGCCTCTGTGGCCGGTACGCAAAAGCCTCTGATCGACCTCATTCTCGATACGCTGGATGACGCCAAGGCCGAAGAAACGGTCGCCGTGGACATTACCGGCAAATCGTCGCTGGCCGACCACATGATCGTCACGTCCGGCCGCTCCCAGCGCCATGTCGGCGCCGTGGCCGACCAGGTCGTCAACGCCCTGCGCGAAAACGGCTATGGCAAGCCACGTGTCGAAGGCCTGCCCCATTGTGATTGGGTGCTGGTGGATGCGGGCGACGTGATCCTGCACATCTTCCGCCCGGAAGTGCGCGAGTTCTACAGCCTCGAAAAGATGTGGCAGGCCGATTTCGCCGCCGATCAGCACTAGAGCCACGCTGACCACATGCGGATAAGCATTGCGGCCATCGGCCGGATGAAGAACGGGCCAGAGCGCGAGCTTGTGGCCCGTTATCTTGAGCGGGCAAGCGCCACGGGCAAGCCCCTGGCCCTGACCGGCTTCGAGGTCGCCGAGATCAATGAATCCCGCGCCGGCTCGCCCGCAACGCGCAAGTCGGAAGAGGCCAGGGC
>CBFGTF010000353.1:0-1636 GCA_965651655.1 uncultured Devosia sp. | reverse complement strand
CCCGGCCGCTTCGACCGCCAGGTCGTGGTGCCGAACCCCGACGTTTCGGGCCGCGAAAAGGTGCTCAAGGTCCATGTCCGCAAGGTGCCGCTGGCCCCCGATGTCGACCTCAAGGTGCTGGCCCGCGGTACGCCCGGCTTCTCGGGCGCTGACCTGATGAACCTCGTCAACGAAGCGGCCCTGATGGCGGCGCGGCGCAACAAGCGCTTCGTCACCCATGCCGAATTCGAGGACGCCAAGGACAAGATCATGATGGGCGCCGAGCGCCGCACCATGGCCATGACCGATGACGAGAAGAAGCTGACCGCCTATCACGAGGCCGGCCACGCCATCATCGCCTTGAAGGTTGCCGGCATCGACCCGATCCACAAGGCCACCATCATCCCGCGCGGCCGCGCGCTGGGCATGGTGATGACCCTGCCCGAGACCGACAGCTATTCGTTCTCCAGGGAAAAGGCCCTGGCGCGCCTGACCATGCTGTTCGGTGGCCGCGAGGCCGAGATCATCAAGTTCGGCCCGGAAAAGGTGACGAGCGGCGCTTCGGGCGACATCCAGATGGCGACGAGCCTGGCGCGCTCCATGGTGATGGAATGGGGCATGAGCGAAAAGCTCGGCCGCGTGCGCTACAAGTCCAATGACCAGGAAGTGTTCCTGGGCCATTCGGTGACCCAGTCCCAGCACATGTCGGACGACACCGCACGGATCATCGACCAGGAAGTGCGCAAGCTGATCGAGGATGGCGAGGCCTCCGCCAGGGAAATTCTCACCACCTATCATGACCAGTGGGAAGCCATTGCCCAGGCTCTGCTCGAATACGAGACCCTGACCGGCGACGAATTGCGCGCCCTCATGGATGGCAAGCAGCCGGTTCGCCCCGATGACGGCAGCGCGCCGGCCCCCAAGGCAACCGGCGTTCCCTCGGCTGGCAAGACCGCCAAGAAGCGCCCCGACGCCCCGCCCGAAGCGGGCATGGAGCCGCAGCCGGAAAGCTGACCGGCCCGGCGTGATCACAACCAAGGGCCGCCCCCGGGCGGCCCTTTCGCTTTTTGGAACACTCCGCTATTTGAGGGCGAAGTGGTATTGAACAACAAAGACCAGTGAATCGGGGGGACGCCCATGGCCCGCAAATATTTCGGCACCGACGGCATTCGTGGCCTGGCCAATGGCGACAAGCTGACCCCCGAGCTTGCCCTCAAGGTGGGCATGGCCGCCGGCACCAAATTCGTGCGCGGGGACCATCGCAACCGCGTCGTCATCGGCAAGGATACCAGGCGCTCCGGCTATATGATCGAGCAGGCCCTGACCGCCGGCTTCACCGCCGTGGGCATGGATGTCTACCTGCTCGGTCCCATGCCGACCCCGGCCGTGGCCATGCTGACCCGCTCGCTGCGGGCCGACCTGGGCGTGATGATCTCGGCCTCGCACAATCCCTATGACGACAATGGCATCAAGCTGTTCCGCCCCGATGGCTACAAGCTCTCCGACGAGCTTGAACTGCAGATCGAAAAACTCATCGACAGCGACATGACGCGCTATCTCGCCAAGGGCCGCGAAATCGGCCGCGCCCATCGCGACGAGGAGGCCCGCACCCGCTATATCGAATATGCCAAGCGCACCCTGCCCCGGAACATCGACC
>CBFGTF010000352.1:0-1637 GCA_965651655.1 uncultured Devosia sp. | reverse complement strand
GGATGGTGTGCTTGACCACATCGGCGAAATTGCCGGCATGGAAGGCGTGGCGGTAATTCATCGGAGCGTGACCAGGAAAAGTTGCAGACTTTTCCGGTTCGGGATCGCGGCAATCATGATCATTTCCGTCCCTCGGCGAGCAGAATGGTCGCGGCAAAGGCCATGAAGACCGCTGCAAAACTCCAGTTCAGCGCCTTGCCGACCCAGGCGTTTTCTCTCAGCGTGCGGGTCAGCCATTCGGCAAAGAGCACGATGGCGATGACGATGGGCAGCGAGACGACGACGAATTCGAAGCCGAGGAACATTAGCTTGCCGGCAGCAGCGGGGTCCGAGGCGGAGACGAACTGGGGCAGGAAGGTTACGAAGAACAGCGCCACCTTGGGGTTGGTGAGATTGATCCCGAGCCCGGTGAGATAGGACTGGCCCCAGCTGGGCTGCTTGCCGCCGGCTTTGGTGACCAGGATGCCGCCGCCATCGCGAATGGCCTGGATGGCGAGCCAGACAAGATAGACCGCGCCCACGATCTTGAGCGCCCAGAAGGCGGCCGGCGCGGTGACGATCAGCACCGAAATGCCGAAGGCCACCAGCGTTGTGTGCACGGCGATGCCGGTAATGGCCCCCAATACCGTCGCATAGCCATGGGCGCGGCCCCAGTTCATGGTGCGCGACACGAACAGCGCCATGTCCGGCCCGGGCGTTACCGCCAGCACGAAGGCGGCCAGGGCAAAGGCGAGAATGACGGGCAGATCGGGGATGAAAGCGGGCATGGCGGTCTCGATGCGGTTGGGCCGGACATTGGCATTATTCGCCGTTGCGGGGTAGGGCGTTCAGAAATGGCGGTTTTCCGTTCATCAAGGGGGTCCAGGACCTAGACGGGCAGTTCGCGGCCGGCCTTGATCGTTTCCATGGGCACGTCGGTCTTGACGCTCTGCACGCTCGGGATGCGCATCAGATGGTCGGACTGGAAGCGCCAATAGGCATGCAGGTCCGTGGTCACGATCCGCATGATGGCGTCACACTCCCCAGTGGTCAGGTAACATTCTGCGACTTCAGGATATTTTCGGACCGTCTCGGCAAACTGGTTGGTGGTTTCGGCGTCCTGGGTCTTGAACCAGATGCGGGCAAAGACCGTCAGGCCGAGCCCGAGCTTGGGGCCATTGAGCACGGCAACATATTGGTCGATAACGCCTTTTTCCTCGAGCAGCTTCACCCGTCTCAAGCAGGGCGAGGGCGACAGGCCCACCGCATTGGCAAGTTCGACATTGGACATGCGGCCATTGCGCTGCAATGCTCGCAAAATCCGGCGGTCGATGGCGTCCAGCGTTTCTGGCATTTTCCGCTTCACCGAGTTATTTGGTTGGCATGATCTGCCACAAACTGCGTCAATCAAGCGATGATCGCAAGTTCATTGCGCATATTCGGGCTTATCCTGTCACCACCATATCCTGGGACGAGACACATGGCGAACGAGATCAAGAAAGTCGTGCTGGCCTATTCGGGCGGGCTGGACACCTCCATCATCCTCAAATGGCTGCAGGAAACCTATAATTGCGAGGTGGTGACCTTCACCGCCGATCTCGGGCAGGGCGAGGAACTGGAGCCGGCCCGCAGGAAGGCCGAGATGTTCGGCATCAAGG
>CBFGTF010000351.1:0-1659 GCA_965651655.1 uncultured Devosia sp. | reverse complement strand
GCCTTTGTGGCCTCGCACGTAGTGGATGTGCGAGTTGCAGAGCTTGCGGAAGTGGGTATCGAGCAGGCCGGGGTTCTGGGTGATGCAGTGCAGTTCATGGCCGCGATGGCGCATGGTTTCCAGGGCGCTGGCGTAGGCGGGGACGGCAGAGCCGGCCGAGCGCACACGGAAGAAGGTCTGTGCTTCGTCGATGACGATGATGGCGTTCTGCGGCAGCTCGTGCCATTTCTGCGGCTCGTCGAATTCCTGCCAAACCGCTTCCAGCACTTCGGAGTTTGGATTGAAGCCACGGATGTTGTGGTAGTAGACCGGGCGGCCTTCTTTTGCGGCTTTGGCGTCTACTTCCTTGATGGTGTTGAGGGTCTTGCCGTTGCCCTGCAGACCCGTGCGCAGGACGAACATCAGCCACCCGCCTTGTTGAGCAGGGCGAGGCCGGTGATGGTGCCGGTGATGCGATCCATACCGGCCAGCATCAGGCGAGCGATGACGGCGGCGATGATGATGTTGATGGCCACATCGATCTTGGCCATGCCGAGGATGGCGGCAACCGGTGCGGGAATGGCGCTGAACAGGCCTTTGATATAGCCGTCGACGGTGTCGATCAGGCGACCGATACCGACATAGGCGACGTAAGCAAAGCCGAGGGATGCCAGCGCCCGGAAGACCAGACCGGAGACGATGGAGCCGAGGAAGGTGGCGAGCAGTGGTAGCAGCAGTGGCATATCAAGACCCCTTGATTCCGCGAGCGATGGTGACGGCGAAGAAGATGGAGGCCAGGGCGACAATCAGCGGCCCGATGGCCAGGGCGAAGCGGCATGCAGGCTCCCAGCTAAACGAGTAGCTGCGCCCCATGACGCTGAAGGTTTGTGGTGCGGGGCAGGACTGCGGCAGCCAACGGCCCTTGTTGAGGGCATCGTTGAACAGGCCGCTAACCGGTATGTCTTGATCCTGCAGCTGGTATTCAGGGCCGCTTAGCGCGGATTCGACTTGTCCTTGGGCTTCGCTGTCGTACTTCCACTGGCAGACTTGCTCTTTGTTCTTGCGCAGGATGGCGCACTGGATCACGTCGCCTTCGCAGGCGAGTTCGGCGGTGCAGCTTTCACCCGAGACGGAGGCATTGCCTTCTTCGTTGTCGCCCTCGCCATCATCTCCCTCGCCGCTGTTGCCATTACCAGAGCCGTTGCCGTCCCCGTCGCCACTGCCTGAGCCATCGCCGTTGCCATTGCCGCCGTCGTTGTCGCCACCGCCGATGCCACCGACATTGCCGCCGCCAGAGCCATCATTGCCACCGCTATTACCACCGCCAGAGTTGCCGCCCCCGGTGTCTGTGTCGCCGGGGTTGCTCGGGTCGGTAGGGTTGCTTGGTACACAGGCGGTACCAGACCACGAATAACCGGGCATGCCGCCACATGGATCGCTGGGATCTGTCGGATCGGGTGGATCTACTGGGTCAGGGGGATTGACCGGATTAGTGGGATCAGGTGGCGGCGTGCCGGTGCCGGTCGGGATGTCGCCGGCCTGGCAGTCTGTACCGGTATAGGTGCCGATGCCGAAGCACGCCCGAATACCTTGATCGTTGTTGGCGCAGGTGCCATTTGCCCCTGTGTTCCAGGTGGCACGGCAGCCGCTGTCGCAAATGTACTCACCGGGCAGGCTGAG
>CBFGTF010000350.1:0-1659 GCA_965651655.1 uncultured Devosia sp. | reverse complement strand
TAGCGCTTGCCCGGATAGCCTTCGGCGTACTTGTTGGTCAGCACGCTGCCCTGCGCCTGCATCACCCGCGGGCTGGCGTAGTTCTCCGAGGCGATCAGCTCCACATGGTCCTCCTGGCGCTTCGCCTCGGCGGCAATGGCGGCGGCCAGTTCGTCATCAAAACCTTCGATCGAGCAATCCCTGGGAAACATGGCTGCAAGCCTTCGCGAGGAAAACGCCATGATAGCGTGTCGGGCCACGGGCGGCCCCGGCACCGCCGACGGGCCGGCGCACGCGCCCGGCCCGGAACAGGTTGATTCAGCACCGCGGCGGCGATCCCTGCGATAATAGCGGGTCCGGATTGTTCGTCTGGCGCCCGTTGGGCGCCGTCTGTGTCTGCCTGAGAGCCACCATGCAATACATCTACACCATGATCGGGGTGAGCAAGACCGTTCCCCCCAGGCGCGAGATCATCAAGGACATCTCGCTGAGCTTTTACCCCGGCGCCAAGATCGGCCTGCTGGGCCTGAACGGTGCCGGCAAGTCCACCGTGCTGCGCATCATGGCCGGCGTCGACAAGGACTTCCAGGGCGAGGCACGGCCGCAGCCTGACATCAGGATCGGCTACCTCGAGCAGGAGCCGCAGCTGGACCCGGACAAGACCGTGCGCGAGGCGGTGGAGGAAGGCCTGGGCGAGATCCTCAACGCGCAGGCGGCGCTGGACCAGGTCTATGCCGCCTATGCCGAGCCGGATGCCGACTTCGACAAGCTGGCCGCAGAACAGGCGCGGCTGGAGGCGATCCTGGCCAGCGGCGACGCACACATGATGGAACAGCAACTGGAAATCGCCGCCGACGCGCTCCGCCTGCCGCCCTGGGACGCGAAGGTCGGCAACCTGTCCGGCGGCGAAAAACGCCGCGTCGCACTGTGCCGCCTGCTGCTGTCCAAGCCCGACATGCTGCTGCTGGACGAACCGACCAACCACCTCGACGCCGAATCCGTTGAATGGCTGGAGCAGTTCCTGACCCGCTTCCCGGGCACCGTCGTTGCCGTCACCCATGACCGCTACTTCCTGGACAATGCGGCTGAATGGATCCTGGAACTTGACCGCGGTCGCGGCATCCCCTGGAAGGGCAACTACTCCGAATGGCTGTCGCAGAAGGATGCGCGCCTGAAGCAGGAAGAGAACCAGGAAAAGGCGCGGCAGAAGGCGATCGCCCGCGAGCTGGAATGGGTGCGCCAGGCCGCCAAGGGCCGGCAGTCCAAGGGCAAGGCGCGACTGGCCCGCTTCGAGGAGCTGAACTCTGTCGAGTACCAGCGTCGCAACGAGACCAACGAGATCTACATCCCGCCCGGCGAGCGCCTGGGCGACAATGTCATCGAGTTCATCAATGTCAGCAAGGCCTTCGGTGACCGCCTGCTGATCGACGACCTGAGCTTCAAGATTCCGCCGGGCGCCATTGTCGGCATCATCGGCCCGAACGGCGCCGGCAAGTCGACGCTGTTCCGCATGATCACCGGCCAGGAACAGCCGGACAAGGGCGAGGTCAAGATCGGGCCGACGGTGAAGCTGGCCTATGTCGACCAGAGCCGCGGTGCGCTGGAAGGCACCAACAACGTCTGGCAGGAAGTCTCCGGCGGCTCCGACATCCTCAACATCAACGGCGTGGAAATCCAGTC
>CBFGTF010000349.1:0-1669 GCA_965651655.1 uncultured Devosia sp. | reverse complement strand
AGATTGAGGATCATTTCCTTGATCGGCCCGATCGAGGCTGGCCCCATGGAAAGCCGGGTCATGCCGATGGCCATCAGGGCCAGCGCTTCCATGGGCTTGCCGGCCAGTTCACCGCACATGGTCACCGGCTTGTCGTGACGCGCGGCAGCGTCGACCACGAGGCGTATGGCCCTGAGGCGCGGCAGGGCGATAGGGTCATAGGCCTTGGAAACCCGCGGATTGGCGCGGTCCGCCGCCGTCAGGAACTGCACCAGATCGTTCGACCCGATGGAAACAAAATCGGCTTCGGGCATGATCTGGTCGAGTTCGAACAGCAGCGAGGGCACTTCGACCATTGCCCCGATCTCGACCTTTTCCGGCACCGGCTGGCCGGCGCGCCGCAACCGGTCCATCTCCTTGGCGAGCACCAGCTTGGTCTGGCGGAACTCGAAGGTTTCGGTGACCATGGGGACGAGGATCTTGAGCGGCCTGCCCCGCGCCGCCAATAGCAGCGCCCTGATCTGGGTGCGCAACAGGCCGGGCCGATCCAGGCCCAGCCGGATGGAGCGATAGCCCATGGCCGGGTTTTCTTCGACGGCCGAGCGCAGATAGGGCACCACCTTGTCGCCGCCAATGTCGAGCAGCCGGAACACGACCGGGCGGCTGCCGGCGATTTCCATGGCCTCGGCATAAAGGTCGACCTGCTCCTGCAGGCGCGGCAGGCGGCTGGCAATCATGAACTGCAATTCGGTGCGGAACAGGCCTACCCCCACCGCGCCGGTATCGTCGAGCATGGGCAGGTCGGCCACCAGTCCCGAATTGTGCAGCAGGGTGATGGCGACGCCGTCCCTAGTGACGCTGGGCCTGTCCTTGAGCGCGGCGTAATGGGCACGACGCCGGGCCGAGATGCGCACCTTGTCGATATAGATCTGCTCGATATCGGGGGTGGGCCTCAGATGCACCTGGCCCAGCGGCCCGTCGATGATGATGTCGTCGCCGCTTTCGCACATCGAGACGATGGATTCGGCCTGCCCCACCGCGACAAGACCCAGCGAGCGCGCGACGATGGCCACATGGGCTGTGGCCCCACCCTCTTCGAGCACCACGCCGCGCAGCTTCTTGCGGTCATATTCGAGCAGCTCCGCCGGCCCCATATTGCGGGCGACCAGAATGGCATTGTCGGGCAGTTCCTTTCGCCCCAGGGCATGACCGTCGCCGGTAAGCACGCGCAATAGCCGGTTGGCCAGGTCGTCCAGGTCATGCAGCCGGTCGCGAATATAGGGGTCGGTCTGCCGCAACATGCGGGCGCGGGTATCGTTCTGTACCCGCTCCACGGCCGCCTCGGCGGAAAGGCCATTGTCGATCGCCTCGGTCAGCCGGTTCACCCAGCCCCGGTCATTGGCGAACATGCGATAGGTCTCGAGGATCTCGCGATGGTCCGAGGTCGGCTGCATGTCGCCATGATCGAGCATGGCATCGATGGAAACACGCATGGAGGCCAGCGCTGTATCCAGCCGCTGCTTTTCCGCGTCGGTATCCTCGGCGATGAAGTTGGTAACCACCACCCGCGGATCGTGGAGGACCACGGTCCCCAACGCGACGCCATCGGTAAAACTGACGCCATTGAACATGCGGGGTCGCCTGAGATCGATATCCGACCCGGGCTTGATCAGATTGTCGAAATCGCTGG
>CBFGTF010000348.1:0-1692 GCA_965651655.1 uncultured Devosia sp. | reverse complement strand
ATTCCCTGTCGATGCATGCCTTCGCCTCCCCAAAAGGGGAGTAGAAACCGGATTCGCTCTTTAAAAGGGTGAGGAACAATACTACATCAAAAAGTTGTATATCGTTTCCACCAGGGTTTTTCCCAGGCTGAGGAGCGGTATCACCGGTGCGGTACCCGATGTGCTTGACTGTTACCCAAGCGAGGCCCTGCGGTCAGGCACGCTGTTTCAGGTTATCCGCGAAAAACGCCGATAGCCGCTCATGGGCGTTCAGCGGCAGGACGTCGGCGACATACTGGTCCGGCCGGACGATCACCAAACAACCCGCCTGGCGATCGATGCCGCGCAGATCGAAAATGTCCCGGCCGCTCTTAAGCTCCGCACAGAACATCTTTTCGTAGTTCAACAGGCCATAGCGGCCCTTTGCGGGCATGAGGAAGCCCGGCATCTTTTCAACGGCAAGATCGCGATGGCCTTGCTGGAAAATCGCCCGCACATCGATGACGGCGTCCGAGTCTTCCTCTGGCGCCGTGTGGCGCCGGACCGGCGAAGCCGGGTCGCTTTCCAGGAACGTACAGAGCCGGTTGATTGCGGACCTTTGCGACACCGGATCGGTGCCGTCTGCAAAGGCAAACAGGCGCCAGCGGCCATCCGCCTTGACCGTATGACCGAGATGCAGGGGCCTCGCATCCGCCAGCCGGATGACCGGTGCGGAGTGGAAGCGCATGCCGACCTGAAAGCCCGACGCCAATTGCTGATGCCTGCCGTCGCCGGTCAGCGCCGATGGGCGGTAGCGGGAGGCCGTGCCGGCGGTGTAGCGGCCGTGCTGGACGAAATACTTCTGGACTTCCGCCGGTTCGACGCCATCCGGATGGGCTTCAGACTTCACTGGCGCGCTCAACATCCTGGCCCAGTCGCGGTCGAAATCGATCAGGTTCTGTGCGATCGCCTGCCGTTCGTCGGAATAGCTGGCAAGCAGTTCCGGGCCGCTCAGTCCCTTCAGGACATGGGCGAGTTTCCAGCCGAGATTGAACGTGTCCTGCATGGAGACATTCATGCCCTGCCCGGCCTTGGGGCTGTGGGTGTGGCAGGCATCGCCTGCAATGAACACATGCGGCAGGCGGGAACCGGCTTCTTCCGCCGGCACATCATCGAACCTGTCGCAGATGCGCTGGCCGATCTCGTAGACCGACCACCAGGCAACCTCCTTAACATCGAGCGTATAGGGATGGAGGATGCGGCGTGCGGCGGCAATCAGGTGATCCACCGTGATGTTGCGGCCGGCGACGCGCTCGTCCGGGCGCAGCTTGTCCATTTCCACATAGATGCGCACCAGATAACCGCCCTCGCGCGGGATGATCAGGATGCTGCCCTCGCCTGCCGACTGCACCAGCGCCTTGAGACGGATATCGGGAAAGTCGGTAACGGCCAGCACATCCATGACGCCCCAGGCCTGATTGGCGCTGTCGCCCGTCAATTCGCGGCCGAGCGCCCTGCGCACGCCGCTGCGGGCACCGTCGCAGCCGACCACGTATCTGGCGCGAACAGTCTCGATCTCGCCTTCATGGCCGGCATCCAGCCGTTCCAGCCTGACGGTGACGGGATGGCCGCCGGCCGGCGCTGTCTCGTCCACGACAAGGCCGGAAAGACGGCGGAAGTAGTCCGGTTCCAGCCGGCTCGGCGAATTGCGCATGATCTCAAGATAAAAATCAT
>CBFGTF010000347.1:0-1714 GCA_965651655.1 uncultured Devosia sp. | reverse complement strand
GCCGAGATCATCTACTGGCGCGGGCCGGCGCCCTTCATCTTTGCGCAGGTGCCCGACGATGTCAGCGCGCAGATCGAGGCGATCTCCAGCCAGGTGAGCTATGGCTGGGGCTGCATTGCGGTGGTGGCCGAGATCGCGGGCGTGGCCTTTACCACAGCGATCATTCCCAAGAATGGACGCTATTTGCTGCCGCTCAAGGTCGCCGTGCGCAAGAGCCTGCCGCCGATCGACATCGGCGACAGCATCGAGGTTGCGATGCGGATCCGGCCCAAAGCGCCGGTCAGCTGAACTGGCAGCGGTGCCAGGCCAGGATCGGATGCGCAACGATCGGGTGGCGGCGATGGCCGCTTTGCCGTCACATGCTGGTGTTGGCGTATTGGGTCAACCGCAGCCCATAGGTGGCAAAATCGTCCGGAAGCATCTCGCCCAGCAGGCTGAAGGCCACCAGGTCCTGGTCGCCGTCGCCATCGAGATCGGCCAATACGGCCTCACGGCCGGTATAGCCCTCGGGCTCCCAAGCGGATGGATCGGCCCAGGCAAAGCCGCCATCGGGCTGGCCGATCGCCACAATCACCGCTTGCTTGACCCCGTCATCCAGTTGCCAGGGGGTCGCCGTCTGGCTCACGAGGTCAAGGGCGCCATCCCCGTTCAGATCAGCGACGCGTGTGCGACGGCCAAAGGTCAGATTGTCCTGGTCGGGGTAACCCTGGGGCGGCATCAGGCCGGGGGTGACATCGGTAAAGCGTCGCCCATCACCCTTGAGCAATTGCACATAGAGGCCGCGCCAGGAGGCGCCGGCATCCATATTCGGGTTGTTGTAGCCCAGGGTCAGGACCAGATCCTTGTTGCCATCACCATCGAAGTCGATCACTTCGGCATCGGTTGCGAAGGTCATGTAGCCCCAGCGATCCGCCGGCAGTTCAAGGGCGTTGTCGACGCCCCACTGGCCCGAGCCGTCACCAAAGACGATGCGCGAATATTTCATGCCCGGAAAGCTGGCGGCCCGACCGGCATCGTCGCCACTGCCCAAAAGGAGCAGATCGAGATGGCTATCGCCGTCGATGTCAGCAATCCTGACATCGGCATATTTGGAGCGATGCTCCTGGCCGCGCGCCAGGAAATTGGCCAGGCCGGGGTCCAGGATGGTTTCGAGCGGGGCCGGCTCAAACTGTCCGGCGCCGTCATTCCAGAGCACATAGGGTTCGTGCTGGCCCGCGCCGAAATTGGTGATGACGAGGAGGTCGATGTCGCCATCGCCATCGAGATCGGCCCCGTCGCCACCATGGGCGAAATCATCGCGTTGCGGCAGATGGGTGTCCGACATGTCGGTGTGACCATCTTCACCTGAGAGGAGGAGCACATTCTGCTCGCCCGGATAGGGCTCGGCGTCATAGCCGTGGGTGATGATGAAGAGGTCATTGACACCATCGCCATTGAAATCGGCGATGACGGCGTCGCGTGGATGCTGGCGCCGCAGGCCGGCCTCCCCGGCCTGCACCGGCAGGACGGATAGTCGCCCTGTTTCGTCCGGGGTGAGGACCAGGATGGGCGCGGCCTCGCCGGTATAGTTCCAGTCATCGTCCATCAGAAAGCTGGCCACGACGATCTCGTCGCGCCCATCATCCGTGAGATCGCCCACGGCCAGGATATTGTTGGAGACGCGGCAAGACCCGTCACTGCAGGTCTCGACATGCTCGCGGGCATCCCAGGAAAA
>CBFGTF010000346.1:0-1727 GCA_965651655.1 uncultured Devosia sp. | reverse complement strand
GGCAATGGCTCGACCCTGGCCACCCATTCGGACCGCAAGCGCCTGTTCCAGGAAGCCGGGCACCTGATCGTCGACCTGGCCCGCCGCTACTACGAGCAGGAGGACGAGAGCGTCCTGCCCCGCTCCATCGCCACCAAGGCCGCCTTCGAGAACGCGATGAGCCTCGACATCGCCATGGGTGGCTCGACCAATACCGTGCTCCACATCCTGGCCGCCGCCCATGAGGGCGGGGTCGATTTCACCATGGATGATATCGACCGGTTGAGCCGCAAGGTGCCGGTGCTCTCCAAGGTGGCGCCGGCCAAGGCCGATGTGCACATGGAGGACGTGCACCGCGCCGGCGGCATCATGGCCATTCTCGGCCAGCTCGACCGCGCCAACCTGATCAACCGCTCTGAGCCCACCATCCACGCCGCCACCATGGGCGATGCGCTGGACAAGTGGGACATTTCCCGCACCAATTCGGAAAGCGTCCGCCAGTTCTTCATGGCCGCGCCCGGTGGCGTGCGCACCACTCAGGCCTTTTCGCAGTCCAACCGCTGGACTGACCTCGACCTCGACCGCCAGAACGGTGTCATCCGCTCGGCTGAAACCCCCTTCTCCAAGGATGGGGGCCTGGCCGTGCTCAAGGGCAATATCGCTCTGGATGGCTGTATCGTGAAAACGGCGGGCGTCGACGAGTCCATCCTCAAGTTCACTGGCCCGGCCCGCGTCTTCGAGAGCCAGGACATGACGGTCAAGGCCATCCTGTCCAACGAAATCAAGGAAGGCGATGTCATCGTCATCCGCTACGAAGGCCCGCGCGGCGGCCCCGGCATGCAGGAAATGCTCTATCCCACGAGCTATCTGAAATCCAAGGGTCTCGGCAAAGCCTGCGCCCTTCTCACCGACGGTCGCTTTTCGGGCGGCACATCGGGCCTGTCCATCGGCCATGCCTCGCCCGAGGCGGCCGAGGGCGGCGCCATTGGCCTCGTGCGTGAAGGCGACATCATCGAGATCGACATCCCCAACCGCACCGTCAACGTGCTGGTCTCCGATGCCGAATTGGCCCAGCGCCGCATCGAACAGGACGCCAAGGGCTGGAAGCCGGCCGAGCCGCGCAAGCGCAAGATCACCACGGCCCTGCGGGCCTATGCCTCGCTGGTCACCTCCGCCTCGACCGGCGCCGTGCGCGACGTAAACAAGCTCAGCGACTAGAAGGGTCTTTGGGGAACCTGGACCTCGACCTGCGCCCCCTTCTCCCCACCTGGGAGAAGGGAAGAGCCAGGCCTCGGGGTATAGTGTCGCATGACAAGAGCGTGACAATCCCGTTTCCCGGTGCTAACACCCCGCCCAGCCACTCGGCGGTCTGCCAAGACTGTTGAACTGGTCAGGTCCGATAGCGGGGATTCCACCCTCCCTATCGGACCGACCCGAACCTCCCCGCCATTGCGATCAATCCGAGACGGTCCGGCCGTCCACCACCTTGATCTGCCGCCTGCAGGCCGCGGCGATCTTTTCGTCATGGGTGGAAATCAGAAAGGTCGTCTTCTCCTGCTCGTTGATCTCGGCGATCAGCGCCATGACCTGTTCCGCCGATTCCCGGTCGAGATTGCCGGTCGGCTCGTCCGCCAGCACCAGTTCGGGCTGGTTCATCAAGGCACGCGCAATGGCCACGCGCTGCTTCTGGCCCCCGGACAATTGGGTGGCGCGAAAGTCCATGCGATGGCCCAGGCCCACCCGCTCCA
>CBFGTF010000345.1:0-1741 GCA_965651655.1 uncultured Devosia sp. | reverse complement strand
CTCCCCAGAGCGCGATGCCTTCCAGCAGCGTGCCGCTGCGGTTCATCCGCGGCAGGCCGAGCGAGAGTGTTGCATCCATGTGGAAATGGCTGTCGATGAACGGCGGAGATACGAGCTTGCCCGCGGCGTCGATCACCTCACCGGCCTCGGCCGTGATGTCGGCCTCGACCGCTTCGATCCGGCCGTTGCGGCAGGCGATGTCGATGCCGGTGCGGCCGTCGGGCAGGTTGGCGTTCCGGACGAGAAGGTCGATGCTCATGGAAAGGTCTCAGCGTTGGCCACGGAAATAGGGAACGAGCAGCGCCCTTGGATAATCGGCCTTGCGGGCGACCACAATCAGCGCGGCGATGGAAAGAAGATACGGCATCATCAGGAACACCTGCCCGGGCACGAAGCTGCCGACTTCCGTCTGCAGGCGCACCTGGAAGGCGTCGAAAGCCCCGAAGAGCAGCGCGCCGATCAGCGCCTTGCCCGGCCGCCAGGAGGCGAACACCGTCAGCGCGATGCAGATCCAGCCGCGGCCGTTGACCATGCCGAAGAAGAAGGCGTCGAAGGCGGACATGGTGAGGAAGGCACCGCCGAGCGCCATGATCGCCGATCCCGCGACCACCGTGCCGATGCGCAGGGCATAGACGGAAAGTCCCTGAGATTCGACGGCCGCCGGGTTGTCGCCAACCGCCTGGATCGCGAGCCCGAGCGGTGTCCGGTAGAGCACATAGGCTGCCAGAGCCACCAGGACCAGCGCCAGGAAAGTCAGCGGGGTCTGCTGGAAAAGGGCAGGGCCGATGAAGGGCAGTTCGCTCAGGACCGGAATGTCGAGCGGCTGGAAGGCTTCGATCCGGGGCGGCGAGGAAACATCCGGCAAGGCTGTCCGGTAGATGAAGTAACTGAGCGAGGTGGCAAACAGCGTCACGCCGATGCCGGAGACATGTTGTGAGAGGCCGAGCGGCACGGTGAGGATCGCGTGGATCAGGCCGAAAAAGGCGCCTGCCATTGCGGCGACCAGAACGCCGCCCCAGAGACCGGCTCCGAGCCACACGGCCATCCAGCCGGCCATGGCACCGGCGGTGAAGATGCCCTCGATGCCGAGATTGAGCACGCCGGCGCGTTCGCAGATGAGTGCTCCGATGACGCCGAAGATCAGCGGTGTTGCGATCCGCAACGAAGCGGCCCAGAAATTGGCCGAGAGGAGAATGTCGAGGATCTCTGTCATTGCGCCGCCTCCCGGGATTTCTGTTCACCGACCAGCCTGATCCGGAACCTCAGGAAAAGCCCGGAGACCAGCACGCAGAGCAGCGCCATGGCAACGATCAGATCCGCCAGGTAGTTGGAAACCCCGGTGGCGCGGGACATGGAATCCGCGCCGACGAAGATGCTGGCAATGAAGAGCGCCGCAAGCACGACACCAACGGGCGAGAGGCCGGCAAGCATGGCCACCACGATGCCGGAATAGCCGAAGCCGGGGGAAATGTCGGCGGTGAGATAGCCCTTCAGTCCCGCGACCTCGCCGACACCGGCAAGGCCGGCGAGGGCACCGGACAGCAGTCCGACGCGGATGAAGGTGGCGGTGACCGGGATGCCGGCATGCCGCGCGGCCGCCGCGTTTTCGCCGACGGCCCGGATCTCGAATCCCCAGACGGTGCGTTTCAGGAGAAAATAGACACCGAGCGACGCGGCGAGGGCGACGACAAGGCCCCAGTGGATGCGCATCCGGTCCATGAGCTTGGGCAAGGCAGCCTCG
>CBFGTF010000344.1:0-1741 GCA_965651655.1 uncultured Devosia sp. | reverse complement strand
CGAGGCTGCCTTGCCCAAGCTCATGGACCGGATGCGCATCCACTGGGGCCTTGTCATCGCCCTCGCCGCGTCGCTCGGCGTCTATTTTCTCCTGAAACGAACCGTCTGGGGCTTCGAGATCCGGGCCGTCGGCGAAAATGCGTCGGCCGCACGCCATGCCGGCATCCCGGTCACCGGAACCTTCATCCGCGTCGGACTTCTGTCCGGTGCCCTCGCGGGCCTTGCCGGTGTCGGCGAGGTCGCGGGACTGAAGGGCTATCTGACCGCCGACCTTTCTCCCGGCTTCGGCTATTCCGGCATCGTCGTTGCCATGCTTGCCGGCCTCTCGCCCGTTGGTGTCGTGCTTGCCGCGCTCTTCATTGCCAGCATTTTCGTCGGCGCGGATTCCATGTCCCGCGCCACCGGCGTTTCCAACTACCTGGCGGATCTCATCGTTGCCATGGCCCTGCTCTGCGTGCTGGTCTCCGGGCTGTTCCTGAGGTTCCGGATCAGGCTGGTCGGTGACCACAAATCCCGGGAGGCGGCGCAATGACCGAGATCCTCGACATTCTCCTCTCGGCCAATTTCTGGGCCGCTTCGTTGCGGATCGCAACACCGCTGATCTTCGGCGTCATCGGAGCACTCATCTGCGAACGCGCCGGCGTGCTCAATCTCGGCATCGAGGGCATCTTCACCGCCGGTGCCATGGCCGGCTGGATGGCCGTGTGGCTCGGAGCCGGTCTCTGGGGCGGCGTTCTGGTCGCCGCAATGGCAGGCGCCTTTTTCGGCCTGATCCACGCGATCCTCACCGTGCCGCTCGGCCTCTCACAACATGTCTCCGGCATCGGCGTGACGCTGTTTGCCACCTCGCTCAGTTACTTCATCTACCGGACAGCCTTGCCGGATGTTTCCTCGCCGCCCCGGATCGAAGCCTTCCAGCCGCTCGACATTCCGGTCCTGAGCGAACTGCCCTTCATCGGCCCTGCCCTTTTCCAGCAGACCCCGCTGACTTTCCTGGCGCTGGTCCTGGTGGCTCTGGCAGCCTATGTGCTCTACCGGACACCGCTCGGGCTCGCGATCCAGGCGGTTGGCGACAACCCGGCGGCCGTCGAATCTCAGGGACTTTCCGTCTATGCCCTGCGCATCGGCACGGTGGTCGCGGGATCGGCGATCATGGCGCTCGGCGGTGCCTTCCTCACCATGTCCGCCTTTGACGCCTTCTTCTTCGGCATGGTCAACGGCCGAGGCTGGATCTGCATCGCGCTGACGGTGTTCGCCTCCTGGCGACCCGGCAAGGCCCTGATCGGCGCGCTGCTCTTCGGGGCTTTCGACGCTTTCCAGGTGCGCCTGCAGACGGAAGTCGGCAGCTTCGTGCCCGGGCAGGTGTTCCTGATGATGCCGTATCTTCTTTCCATCGCCGCGCTGATTGTGGTCGCCCGCAAGGCCGATTATCCAAGGGCGCTTCTTGTTCCCTATTTCCGTGGCCAACGCTGAGACCAACCCATGAGTTTCGATCTTCTCGTCAGGAACGCCAACCTGCCAGACGGCCGCACCGGTATCGACATCGCCTGCCACAATGGCAGGATCGAAGCGGTCGAGGCCGGCATCGCGGCCGAGGCCGGTGAAGTGATCGACGCCTCGGGCAAGCTGGTCTCGCCGCCCTTCATCGACAGCCACTTCCACATGGACGCGACACTCTCGCTCGGGCTGCCGCGGATGAACCGCAGCGGCACGCTGCTGGAAGGCATCGCGCTCTGGGGAG
>CBFGTF010000343.1:0-1746 GCA_965651655.1 uncultured Devosia sp. | reverse complement strand
GCGTCGCGCTCCTCGCCCCTCAACTCCCCCGAAAGGGCATCGAGCAAGGCATTCTGTCCATTGCCGGCCACTCCCGCTATGCCGAGGATTTCACCGGCCCGCACAGTGAAGGTGGCGCCGTCGACAGGCACATCGAAATGTCCGGCCTTCTTGGTGCGCAGCCCGTTCACCACCAGCTTGGGTTCGCCAAAGCTGCGCCCCGCCGGCTTGACGATATCCTTGAGATTGGTGCCGATCATCTTCTCGGCCATGGAACGGCTGGTTTCGGCCTTCGGATCGCAAGTATCCACCAGCTTGCCGCCGCGCAGGATCGTTGCGGTATCGCACAGCGCCTTGATCTCGTGCAGCTTGTGGGAAATGTAGAGGATCGAGCAGCCTTCGGCCGCGAGCTTGCGCAGCACGGTGAACAATTGTTCCACCTCCTGCGGCGTCAGCACCGAGGTGGGCTCGTCCATGATCAGCAATTGCGGCTCAAGCAGCAAGGCGCGCACGATTTCGATGCGCTGCCGCTCACCCACCGACAGCGTCGCCACCGTGCGGTGGGGATCAAGCAGCAGGCCATAGGTCTGCATGACGGCGCGGATGCGCTGCTCCAGCTCGCGGGAAGGGATCTTTGCGTCCATGCCCAGGGCAATGTTCTCGAAGACGGTCAGGGCTTCGAACAGGGAGAAATGCTGGAACACCATGCCGATGCCCAGCTTGCGGGCCGCTTTGGGATTGGGCACCACCACCGGTTCGCCATTCCAGCGCATTTCGCCGGCATCGGGCGCCATGATGCCGTAGATCATCTTGACCAGGGTGGACTTGCCAGCGCCGTTTTCACCCAGAAGGGCGTGGATTTCGCCCGGCTTGACCGCGAATGACACGTTGTCATTGGCCAATACGCCAGGAAATTGCTTGGTAATGCCGCTCAATTCGAGCCGATTGGGCATATCAGATTCCACTCGCCACCCCCTCATGCCTGGGGATGGACCTGCGCCCGACTGAAACTTCCCGACCCCCAATCTGGACCATAACTTCAGCCGCTGCCAGAGCCGCAATCACCGCAGGCCGTTTATCCCCAATCCCTTGCGCCCCGATGGGCAGGACGAGCCGGTCAAGAGCGGCGGGATCACCCCCCTGTTCGATGAACCAGCTGGCGAATTTTGCACGCTTGGTCCTGGACCCAACCATGCCGACATAGGGGCTGTCGGTCCGCGCAAGTGCTTCATTGGCAATGAGAAAATCGAGCGCATGGTCATGCGTGAGGATCACATAGGCGCTGCCCTCCGGCGCCGCGCGGACCACCGCTTCGGGCATGGCCACCCGCCGATGCGCAATGCCAGGGGGAAGCATGTCCAGTTCGTCCTGCCGCGTGTCGACGACTTCAAGTTTCACCGGCAGCAGCGCTAGGATCTGCGCCAGCACCCGACCCACATGACCGGCGCCGAAAACATAGACATGGCAAGCCTTTAAATCCTCAGCGGCGATCCTGCCGATCAGCTCGCGGCGCAGGTTGTCGTCGACAAAGCGGAGGGAAACCCTGACCCGCCCGCCGCAGCATTGGCCGATTTCCGGGCCCAGGGGCACGTCCATCGCCGCCTCGGCGCGGCCTTCGGCGATCAGGCGACGGGCATGATCGATGACCATATATTCGAGCGCGCCGCCGCCAATGGTGCCGAAAATACCCTCCTGGCCCACGATCATGAACGTACCCTGCTCGCGTGGAGACGAGCCCCGCACCGAAGTCAGTTCGCACGCAATCGC
>CBFGTF010000342.1:0-1749 GCA_965651655.1 uncultured Devosia sp. | reverse complement strand
GCGACCCGGTCATGCCCGGTTGCCTGGGCCTGGACGCCGTCTGGCAGATGACCGGCTTCTTCCTCTCCTGGATCGGCCAGCCCGGCAAGGGCCGCGCCCTGGGCGGCGAAATCAAGTTCACCGGTCAGGTGACCGATGACGTCAAGCTTGTTGAATATGGCATCGATTTGAAGCGCGTCATGAAGGGACGATTGACGCTGGGCATTGCCGATGGCTGGGTCAAGGCCGACGGCAAGCTGATCTACGAGGCCAAGGACCTGCGTGTGGGCCTGTTCACCGAGACACAGCTGCACGAGCAGAAGACCGCCTGACCGGCCTTAATGCCGGCCAGAACAAACCTATATAAGTGCGAAGCCGACCCCCGATGCAAACGCACGAAACGACTGAAACGAGGACGAAATGAGACGAGTTGTCGTAACCGGCATGGGTATCATTTCTTCGATCGGCAACTCGCTCGACGAGGTGACGGCAAGCCTGCGCGCCGCCAGGCCGGGTATCGTCTTTGCCGAGGATTATGCCGAGCTGGGCTTTCGCAGCCAGGTCAAGGGCGATCCGCGCCTTGACCCCTTCGAAATCCTTGACCGCCGCGTCACCCGCTTCATGGGCAAGGGCGCGGCCTGGAATTACCTGGCCATGCAGCAGGCCATTGCCGATGCGGGGCTGGAGGAAAGCGACATTTCCAACCCCATGACCGGCATCGTCATGGGCTCGGGCGGCGCTTCGACCCGCACCATCGTCGAAGCCGCCGACATTACCCGCAAGAACAATTCGCCCAAGCGCATCGGGCCATTGGCCGTGCCCAAGGCCATGGGCTCGACCGCCTCGGCCACGCTGGCGACGCCCTTCGGCATCAAGGGCATCAATTATACCATCACCGCCGCCTGCGCGACCTCCAAGCATTGCATCGGCAATGCCATGGAACAGATCATGCTGGGCAAGCAGGACATCGTCTTTGCCGGCGGCCACGAGGACCTGGACTGGACCTTGTCGGACCTGTTCGACGCCATGGGCGCCATGAGCTCGGACTTCAACCAGACCCCCGAAAAAGCCTCGCGCTGCTACGACGCCAATCGTGATGGCTTCGTGATTTCGGGTGGCGCGGGTGTGCTGGTGCTCGAAGAATATGAACATGCCAAGGCGCGCGGCGCCAAGATCTGGGCCGAACTGGTGGGCTATGGAGCCACCTCGGACGGTCTCGACATGGTCGCGCCCTCGGGCGAGGGTGCCGAGCGCTGCATGCGTATGGCGCTCAAAGGCATCAAGGCGCCCATCGACTACATCAACCCGCACGCCACCTCGACCCCGGTGGGGGACCTCAGGGAAATCGAGGCGCTGCGCGCCGTCTTCGGCAATGAGGACAAGTGCCCGCCCATCTCGGCCACCAAGTCGCTGACCGGCCACAGCCAGGGCGCCACGGGCGTGCATGAATCGATCTATTCGATCCTGATGATGAAGCACCGCTTCATCGCCGAAAGCGCCAATATCGAAACGCTCGATCCGGCCTTCGAGGACATGCCGATCCTGCGCCAGCGCCGCGACGATGTGGACCTGGGCTATGTGATCTCGAATTCGTTTGGGTTTGGCGGGACCAATGCGGCATTGGTGTTCAAGCATCCGGATGCGTGATCGCGCACACCGCACCCCCACCCAGCTTCGCTAGGGCCAATCTGCCAAGCTGCGCTACCCTCCCCACAAGGGGGAGGGAGACGATGAACACCGGCTTCGCAACCTGCGCCTCCCTCCCCTTGA
>CBFGTF010000341.1:0-1760 GCA_965651655.1 uncultured Devosia sp. | reverse complement strand
AGACGGTCAGGCCTTCCTTGAGGCAGAGCTGGAACCAGTCGCGGCAGGTGATGCGATTGCCGGTCCAGTTGTGGAAATATTCGTGGGCAATGACCCGCTCGATGCCGTGGTAATTGGCGTCGGTGGCGGTCTCGGGCTTGGCGAAGACCAGCCGGTCATTGAAGATGTTGAGGCCCTTGTTCTCCATCGCCCCGAAATTGAAATCGGAGACGGCGACGATGTTGAAGACGTCGAGATCATATTCCCGGCCGAAGCGGCGCTCGTCCCAGGCCATGGAGCGCTTGAGACTGTCCATGGCATAGAGGCATTCGCTCTCCTTGCCATGGGTGCAATAGATGCCCAGATCGACCTTGCGGCCGCTCATGGTGGTGAAACTGTCGGTGATCGAGCCCAGGTCCCCGGCCACGAGCGCAAAGAGATAGGCGGGCTTGAGAAAGGGGTCTTCCCACACGGCGTAGTGCATGCCCTCGCCGGCATCGCCCTGGTCGGTGAGATTGCCATTGGCCAGCAGCACCGGGGCAAGCGCCTTGGGCGCGCTCATGCGCACCTTGAACGGCGCCAGCACGTCCGGGCGGTCGAGATAATAGGTAATGCGGCGGAAGCCTTCCGGCTCGCACTGGGTGCACCAGGTCCCGCTGGAGCGGTAAAGCCCCATCAGTTTGGTATTGGCGGCCGGGTTCAGCGTCACTTCGGTTTCGAGCACGAAGCGGCGATGCGGCGGCTCCACCAGGGTCAGGCTGTTGGCATCGCTGGCATAGGCCGACAGCACCAGCGGCGCACCATCCACTGCAATCGAATCGAGCTTCAGTTCATCGCCGTCCAGTACCAGGGGCGTGCCCGGCGCGGTGTCGGCCCGCGGCTCGATGGTCAACTGCGCCCGTACCCGCGTGCTGTCCTCGAGAATCTTGAAATCGAGCTCTACTGACACGATCCGGTAGGGGGTCGGGGCATAGTCCTTGAGGTAGATGGTCTGTTCGCTCTCGGTGCGCATGAAGCGGTCCAATTGTCTTGGTGTTCTGGCTATGGGTGTGGCCGTCCGGTGACAGCCGACTCTGCGTTCTCGTGTATCCTATGCGGCTCTCGGCTGCATAGCATGTCTCTTATGACGTCAATTGAGACGGCATTGGGGAGGAGGCGCTCTGCGGCCGCCTGCACGTCGCTCCTCTGCGCCTTTCTGGTCCCATGAGCGCCGGTTCCGAAAATTCCGCACGGGCTCATGCCGTCGGCCAGATATGCCTTGACCTCAACCATGCTTGAGGTCGCAAAGGTGTGGGCCATCGCCTTGATGCCGTGAACGATAACGAGATGGTCCAGAAAAATGTTGCGTTGGTTTGAAAAGCGCGTCGACCCCTATCCCCAGGCCGAACCCGTGGAGCCTCCCAAGGGCCTCCTGGCCTTCTGCCTTCACTATAGCGACGGCGCCAAGCGCTGGCTGGCCGCCATGACCATTCTGGGCGCGGCCATCGCAGCGCTCGAGATCATGCTGTTCGGCTTTATGGGGTCTATCGTCGACTGGCTCGGCTCGGCCAATCCCGAGACTTTCCTCGCCGAGGAAGGCTGGAAGCTCGCCGGCATGGCTGTGTTGCTGCTGGTGGTCATTCCGCTCCTGCAGGTGACCGACTCCATGATCATCCATCAGGGCCTGCTGGGCAATTTCCCCCAGCGCATCCGCTGGATGGCGCATCGCTACCTCATCCGCCAGTCCATGAGCTACTTCCAGGACGAGTTCGCCGGCCGCATCGGCGCCAAGCTGATGCAGA
>CBFGTF010000340.1:0-1781 GCA_965651655.1 uncultured Devosia sp. | reverse complement strand
CATAATATCGCTTCCCGTTTGGCATTTTCAAGACAAGCCGGGTTTCTTGGGGTTTTCCGACGTTCACTTGTTGTGATTTCGCCGCAGGTCAGTGGACGACGTCCGGTCCAGCGGCGTGTGCAAGAACGTCCAGACGGGCGGCTCCATGTCCGGCAGAAGTGCCGCATTTTCTTCCGGAAGCCTATATTTTTCAAAGGCCTTCGCCATGGGAGACGACAGGACCGAGAGGGAGGCACCCGGCCGGTCGACAATGGCGACCGGCACGGAACCGAGAATGGCGCGCCAATCCTGCCAGCGATGAAAGCCGGCTAAATTGTCAGCGCCCATGACCCAAACGAATCGCACTGCAGGGCGCATCGACCGCAGCGCCATCAGCGTGCGGGCGGTGTAGGGCGTGCCCAGAACCTCTTCGAAAGCCGTCACCTTCATGCGTGGGTGATCCGCAAGAGCGGCCGTCTTGTGCAGGCGCATTTCCAGTGGAGCCAGCTCGGAATGGCTCTTGAGCGGATTGCCGGGTGTGACCAGCCACCAGACCTGATCGAGCCCGAGGCGCTTCAGCACCGTCGAAGCGACCAGCCGGTGGCCCGAATGGGGCGGATTGAAGGAGCCGCCGAAAATGCCGATCCGGTTGCCGGCCTCCGCGTGGGGCAGCTTCAGCCAGTCCCGGTCCAGCCCGGCGCCAAGACTTGAGGGGCTCATGCCGTTCTACTCATGCGATCATGTTTTTCGGCCAGGCTCAGGGACGCGTCTGACCAGTGCCGTGCACCTTGTACTTGAAGCTGGTCAGCTGCTCGACGCCCACAGGTCCACGCGCATGCATGCGGCCGGTGGCAATGCCGATTTCCGCCCCCATGCCGAACTCGCCGCCATCGGCGAACTGGGTCGAGGCATTGTGCAGAACGATGGCCGAATCCACTTCCCGCTGGAACCGGTCGGCGGCTGCCTGGTCTTCTGTCAGGATGCAGTCGGTGTGGCTGGAGCCGTAAGTGGCGATGTGGTCCATCGCTGCATCGAGATCCGGCACCACCTTAACTGCCAGGATCTTGTCGAGATATTCGGTCGACCAGTCGTCTTCGCTCGCCGGAACGATATTCTCGCAGATGTCGCGCACCACCGCATCGCCGCGGATCTCGCAGCCCTTGTCCTGCAGCGCCCTGACGATTGCCGGCATATGGGAATGGGCGACAGCCTCATGCACCAGCAGCGTTTCCAGCGCGCCGCAGATGCCGGTGCGGCGGAGCTTGGAATTGACAACGACGTCGATGGATTTTTCGAGGTCCGCCGCCTTGTCGACGAACATATGCACCAGGCCTTCCAGGTGGGCGAAAACCGGCACGCGGGCTTCGGTCTGCACCCGTTCCACCAGACTGCGGCCGCCGCGCGGCACGATGACGTCGAGATTGCCGTTGAGCCCCCGCAGCATTTCGCCGACGGCGGCCCGGTCGGTCACCGGCACGATCTGGATCGCGTCTTCCGGCAGGCCTGCCGCGACCAGTCCCTTCTGCAGAGCTGCGTGAATGGCGCGGTTGGAGTGGATGGTGTCCGAGCCGCCGCGCAGGACGACCGCGTTGCCGGCCTTGAGGCACAGCGCGCCGGCATCCGCCGTCACATTGGGCCGGCTCTCATAGATGACGCCAATAACGCCGAGGGGCGTGCGCACGCGCTCGATCTTCAGCCCGTTGGGGCGATCCCAGGCGGCGATCACGCTGCCGACGGGGTCGTCAAGGGCGACGATATCCTCAAGCGCCCGGGCAATCGCCTCGATGCGGTCTTCGGAAAGG
>CBFGTF010000339.1:0-1781 GCA_965651655.1 uncultured Devosia sp. | reverse complement strand
CCTTTCCGAAGACCGCATCGAGGCGATTGCCCGGGCGCTTGAGGATATCGTCGCCTTTGACGACCCCGTCGGCAGCGTGATCGCCGCCTGGGATCGCCCCAACGGCCTGAAGATCGAGCGCGTGCGCACGCCCCTCGGCGTCATCGGCGTCATCTATGAAAGCCGGCCCAACGTGACGGCGGATGCCGGCGCGCTGTGCCTCAAGGCCGGCAACGCAGTCGTGCTGCGCGGCGGTTCGGACACCATCCACTCCAACCGTGCCATTCACGCAGCCCTGCAGAAGGGACTGATTGCGGCCGGCCTGCCGGAAGACGCGATCCAGATCGTGCCGGTGACCGACCGGGCCGCCGTCGGCGAAATGCTGCGGGGGCTCAACGGCAATCTCGACGTCATCGTGCCGCGCGGCGGCCGCAGTCTGGTGGAACGGGTGCAGACCGAAGCCCGCGTGCCGGTTTTCGCCCACCTGGAAGGCCTGGTGCATATGTTCGTCGACAAGGCGGCGGACCTCGAAAAATCCATCGACGTCGTTGTCAATTCCAAGCTCCGCCGCACCGGCATCTGCGGCGCGCTGGAAACGCTGCTGGTGCATGAGGCTGTCGCCCATTCCCATATGCCGGCAATCGTCAGGGCGCTGCAGGACAAGGGCTGCGAGATCCGCGGCGATGCGGTGGTGCGCGACATCTGCGAGAATATCGTTCCGGCGAGCGAAGACGACTGGTCGACCGAATATCTCGACAAGATCCTGGCAGTTAAGGTGGTGCCGGATCTCGATGCAGCGATGGACCACATCGCCACTTACGGCTCCAGCCACACCGACTGCATCCTGACAGAAGACCAGGCAGCCGCCGACCGGTTCCAGCGGGAAGTGGATTCGGCGATCGTCCTGCACAATGCCTCGACCCAGTTCGCTGATGGCGGCGAGTTCGGCATGGGGGGGGAAATCGGCATTGCCACCGGCCGCATGCATGCGCGCGGACCTGTGGGCGTCGAGCAGCTGACCAGCTTCAAGTACAAGGTGCACGGCACCGGTCAGACGCGTCCCTGAGCTTGGCCGAAAAGCATGATCGCATGAGTAGAACGGTATGAGCCCCTTGAGTCTTGGCGCCGGGCTGGACCGGGACTGGCTGAAGCTGCCTCACGCGGAAGCCGGCAATCGCATCGGCATTTTCGGCGGCTCCTTCAATCCGCCCCATTCGGGCCACCGGCTGGTGGCTTCGACGGTGCTGAAGCGCCTCGGGCTCGATCAGGTCTGGTGGCTGGTCACGCCCGGCAATCCGCTCAAGAGCCACTCCGACCTGGCTCCGCTGGAAATGCGCCTGCACAAGACGGCCGCCCTGGCGGACCATCCGCGCATGAAGGTGACGGCCTTCGAAGAGGTTCTGGGCACGCCCTACACCGCCCGCACGCTGATGGCGCTGCGGTCGATGCGCCCTGCTGTGCGATTCGTTTGGGTCATGGGTGCTGACAATTTAGCCGGCTTTCATCGCTGGCAGGATTGGCGCGCGATTCTCGGTTCCGTGCCGGTCGCCATTGTCGACCGGCCGGGGGCCTCCCTCTCGGTCCTGTCGTCCCCCATGTCGAAGGCCTTTGAAAAATATAGGCTTCCGGAAGAAAAAGCGGCACTTCTGCCGGACATGGAACCGCCCGTCTGGACGTTTTTGCACACGCCGTTGGACCGGACATCGTCCACTGACCTGCGGCGAAATCACAACAAGTGAACGTCGGGAAACCCCAAGAAACCCGGCTTGTCTTGAAAATGCCAAACGGGAAGCGATATTATG
>CBFGTF010000338.1:0-1801 GCA_965651655.1 uncultured Devosia sp. | reverse complement strand
ATTGCCGTCAATACGGTGTTCCTGGAAAGCGGCCTGATCGAGCGTGTCCAGTCCGAAGGCGAAAGCTCGCCGGCCGACCTCCTGATGGCCGTCGATTTCGGCGCGCTGATCGACCTCGTCAATGCGGGTGTGACCCAGCCGGTGCAGTCCGACGTTCTCGAAGCCGCCATTCCGGCCTCGCTGCGCGATGCGGATGGCAATTGGTTTGCCCTTTCCGGCCGTGCGCGCGTCGTCTATGCCGCCAAGGAACTCGATCTGGACAGCATCACCTATGAGCAGCTCGACGACGAGCAGTTCCGCGGCAAGCTCTGCATCCGCTCGGGTCAGCATCCCTACAACACGGCCCTGTTCGCAGCCTATATGGCCAAGCATGGCGAAGAGGCCACCAAGGCCTGGATCGAAGGCATCAAGGCCAACCAGGCCCGGGCTGCCGCCGGTGGCGACCGTGACGGCGCCCGTGACATTGCAGCCGGTGTCTGCGACATCGCCGTGGCCAATTCCTACTATTACGGCCTGATGGCCAGCGGCGCCGGTGGTGATGAGCAGAAGGCCTGGTCGGATGCGGTCAAGGTGCTGCTGCCCACCTTCGAAGGCGGTGGCACCCTGGTCAATGTCAGCGGCGCGGCCGTCGCCGCCCATGCGCCCAACCGCGACGAGGCCGTGCAGTTGCTCGAATATCTGGTGTCGGACGCGGCGCAGAAGCTCTATGCCGAAGCCAATTTCGAATATCCGGTTTCGGCCAGCGCCGAAGTCCACCCGATCATCGCCGCCTTCGGCGAATTGCAGGTGGACGGGCAGTCGCTGAGCGAGGTGCTGCCCTTCCGCGCCCGCGCCAGCGAGCTGGTCGACGAAGTCAATTTCGACACCTTCGGCAACTAAGGCAAATGCGGCGGCTCCGGCCGCCGCAAACTTCCATGGCAGATGTCTTAGCCGGGCCGGTGCGTCGTCACCGGCTGAACATCAGGATCAGCCCCTGGGCCGTCGTGGCAGGCGTCACGGCGGTTCTTGCCGTTCTGCCCATCGGGGCGATTGCCTTCATCGCCATGGCCGATACAGGCTCGCTCTGGAGCCATGTGATGGCCCATGTGCTGCCGCAGGCCGCATGGAATACCTTCGTGCTGCTGTTGGGGGCCGGTCTCATCGCCACCATGGTGGGCACGGGCGCGGCCTGGATCGTCTCGGCCTATGATTTCCGGGGCAGGGGCGTTCTGGAATGGGCGCTGCTGCTGCCGCTGGCCGTGCCCACCTATATCATGGCCTATGCCTATCTCGACATCCTGAACCCGCTCGGACCGGTCCAGGGTGTGCTGCGCTTTGTGCTCGGCTATTCCAGCCCGCGCGACTTCCGCCTGCCCGATATCCGCTCCATGTGGGGGGCCATCCTCGTCTTCGGCTTCGTGCTCTACCCCTATGTCTATCTCACCGCCCGGGCCATGTTCCTCACCCAGACGGCCAATGTGGTCGAGGTGGCGCGGACGCTGGGCGTGCCGCGTTCGGGTATTTTCTGGCGCGTTGCCCTGCCCATGGCCCGGCCGGCCATTGCCGTGGGCGTGTCGCTGGCGCTGATGGAAGTGCTCAACGATGTGGGCGCCTCGCAGTTTCTGGGCGTGCGCACCATGACGGCGGCGGTCTACACCACCTGGATCGTGCGCACGGATCTGGCCGGGGCCAGCCAGATCGCCATGGGCATGCTGGCCATGGTGCTGGCGCTGGTCATGCTGGAGCGCTGGGCCCGCCGCAACCAGCGCTTTGCCGCCAATGCGCAAAGCTCCCGCCCCATGCCGCGCCAGGCGCTCAAGGG
>CBFGTF010000337.1:0-1811 GCA_965651655.1 uncultured Devosia sp. | reverse complement strand
CCTACCCCAGCACCACCTTCCAGAGCATGTTCAGCCCCACCGCCACAAGAAAAGCGGCGAATACATATTTCAGCGTCTTCTGGTCCAGTCTGTGCGCCAGTGCCGCCCCTAGGGGCGCGCAGATCGCGGCCAGCACCCCCACCAGCGCGAGTGCCAGCAGGTTGATATAGCCAATGCTGAGTGGGGGCAGGTTCTCTGCGCCCCAGCCGGAAATCACGAAGCCCGCCGTCCCGGAAATCGCAATGATCACGCCGATGGCCGCCGAGGTTCCCACGGCGCGATGCATGGTCTCGCCAAAGGCCACCAGGGTCGGCACGGTCAGGGATCCGCCGCCAACGCCCATGAGCGCCGAAATGTAGCCCACCACGAAGGCCGAGACCCGATGGGTCGGCGCCGAGCCTTTCAGGTGCCCCATGAGCCGAGTCTGGAAGGCAAAGACGATGTTGGCGGCAATCACGAAGGCCATGACCGCGAAGACGATGCGCAGCAGGTCTCCCGAATAGATCCCTGCCATCAACCCGCCAATAAAGGTGCCGACGACGATGAACGGCGCCCAGAGCTTGAGCACGCCTGCATCCAGCGCCCCGCGCTTGTGATGGGCACGCGCGCTCATGATACCGGTGGGAATGATGATGGCGAGCGAAGTGCCCACTGCCACATGCTGCACCACTTCGGCGTCATAGCCCATCAGCAGCAGTGCATTGGAGAGCGCGGGCACGATCACAGCGCCTCCGCCAATACCCAGCAGGCCCGCGGCAATGCCCGACACCACCCCCGTCGCCATCAATCCCAGCACAAACGGCCAATAGCCGGCAAGGCTCGCCCAATCCATGTTCATTCCCCGATGATGTGCAGCACCAGTTCACGCCGATGCGGGCGGGTGCGGTGTTCAAAAAGATAAAGCCCCTGCCAGGTCCCCAGCACCGGCCGCCCGCCGCTCACCGGAATGCCGATGGAAGTTTGCGTCAGTGCCGCCTTGATATGGGCGGGCATGTCGTCCGGGCCCTCGGTGGTGTGCACCAGCCAGTCCATGCCCTCGGGCACCAGGCGCCGGAAGAAGCCCGTCAGGTCCGTCTGGACGTCGGGATCGGCATTCTCCTGGATCAGCAGGGAACAGGAAGTGTGCCGCACATAGGCGGTAACCAGGCCCGTTTCGATGCCCGAATTGGCGACGAAGGCCTTTAGGCTCCGGGTCACCTCATAGAGCCCCTGCCCACGCGTTTCGATGCTGATGCTGTCCAGGGCCTGTTGCATGGCATCGGGCCTAGCATGTCCGCATGCCTGGCGGAAAGCCACGCATGGGGACATCGGTCCACCTCGCCGCATTCGCGCCGCAATGGCCCCATCCTGTTCCCGATAACGTCCACGGCGGAACCCATCGCTCAGCCCCGCGTTCAGGGCCTTGCGGGGACTGTCGTACACGTCTTTGGCCTAGGCGAACCGTTCATACAAGGTTCAGGAACAGCCCACGATGCTCGGCAGCAAGTGTTTCATACACAAAAGGATAAGAACAATGCGCCTCAAGAACTGGCTCCTTACCGGAACCAGCATCGGCCTTTTGGCCTTTGCACCGCTCTCGGCAAATGCCCAGGATGCGGAACTGCAATCGGCTTACCAGGCCTATCTCGAAGCCCAGGCTTCGGGCGATGCTGCCGCCCTTGAATCTGCCCAGACCATGCTGACCGAACTGTGCATCGTCGGTGGCTTTATGAGCCTGGACGAGTGTATCGCCGCGCTTGAAGCAGCGGCTGCGCCTGCTGCCGAAGAACCCGTCATGGAAGAAGAGCCGGCGCCTGCCGAGGAACCTGTGG
>CBFGTF010000336.1:0-1837 GCA_965651655.1 uncultured Devosia sp. | reverse complement strand
GGCCGCATATTGTCGTCGATGCGGAAGCGGTGATCGGCGGGGGGATGGGCCCTTTGCCCGCATTCGAGGCGCGGGCAGATGCGGCAGCCCACCCCGATGGGCACGACCTGCTGATCGCTCGACAGGTCGATACCGTCCGAATAGATCAGCTCCTTGGCATGATGGATAGCGCAGCCCAGCCCCACCGAGAGATAGCGCCGGGGGGCGTTGTAGCGATAATCGCCCTTGGTGATGGTGCGGGCGATGCAGAAGAATTTCTGCCCGTCCGGCATCTGGCTGACCTGCACATTGATGCGCTCGGGCGCGAGGAAAGCCGCATAGATGTTCCAGCGCGGGCAGGCGCCGGAATGGCGCGGAATATGGATGCCGGACAGCGAGAAGCGCTTGGAGATATTGCCGGCAATATCGGTACGCACCAGATGCAGCGGAATGCCGGAGGCGCCTTTTCTTTGCAGCGTCGTCATGCGGTGGCAGACCTGCTCGAAGCTGGCGCCAAAGCGCCGCCCGAGCCGCTCGATATCGTAGCGATAGTCGCGGCAGGCCTTGAGGAAGGGCCTATAGGGCATGATCAGCGCGGCGGCGAAATAGGCGGACAGCACATTGCGCGCCAAAGCCGGGGCATCGCCCTCGGGCAGGTCGGAGGCCTCGATGATCCCGGCCATTTCCGCTTCGGCGGCCAATTGCCCGATTTGCTGGGCGAGGAGGAAATTGGCGCTTTCCGCCGGCAGCAGGTCCGACACCAGCAGATGCCGTCGCGGCGTATCGAGCTGGCGGGCAATGCCATGGGGCAGGGAGGCGAGACGGGTTTCGAGCCCGAAGACATTGAAGAGGTAAGTGCGGATGGCCGCCTCGAAGCTGTCACCGGAATTGTCGATATCGGCGCGCACCCGTTCGGCCGCATCCTCCAGCGCCGGGAAATGGTTGGAACTGGCCTGCAGGAAATCGGAAATGGCGTCGGTGGCCATGTGGAAGGGCTCGGCCTCGCCTTCGGTTCTGGGTGCGGGCGCGCCGGAGGCCACCGACCGATAGCGGTCATAAAGCTTGAGTACGGCCCGGGCGGCAGCCGGATTGGCCTGGGCAAAGTCGCGAATTTCGAGATTGGTCACGTCGCTATCGGCGAAGATGTCATCGCCAAAGGCTTCCATCAGGTCACCCACCAGCCGGCCTTCATCGCCATCGACCAGTTCGCCTGGCTCGACCCCGAAATAGCCGGCAATGGAGAACAGCAGCGGCACCGTTACCTTGCGGCGATTGTGCTCGATCAGGTTGAGGTAGCTGGCCGAGATGCCCAGCGACTGGGCCAGGTCCGCCTGGTTCAGATGGCGCTGGCGCCGCAGCCGCTTGATGCGGCCCCCAATCTGGCTTTCTGCTGCGTCGACCATAGAATCCTCCTGCCGAACTTTACAGACTTTACAAATCTGCTATCCGGAATTGACCGCCGATTTACAGGTTTACTAGCGGTTCTGCGGTTATTTCTTGCACATTGGGCGTTGTTGTCAAATATTTACAGACATCAGCGAGGAGAATTCCAATGTCCCCTACCAATGAGCAGCGCGACGAATACATCACCATCATCGCCCCCACGGCCAATGAGGCCATGGCGCAGTTCAAGGCCCGTGGCCTTGCCGCCCAGGGATTTGCCATTGCCGGCCGCATCGGCCGCCACCAGTTCACCCTGGTGGGGGGCGAGGATGCTCAGGAGCTGTTTTCCGGCGCCGGCATGATCGCCGCGACCTTCAGCCGGAAAGTGGCCATCTAGCCCCAGGGCCTTCCGTCTCCCCTTGCGGGAGAAGGACGCCGGACCAGCGCCCCTTTGCTTCACGTGAATCATTGCCAC
>CBFGTF010000335.1:0-1850 GCA_965651655.1 uncultured Devosia sp. | reverse complement strand
TCACCTTCGTCGCCATCCCTATCGATGCCGGCATCACCGGTTCAAATCCGTATTTGGAATAGAGGTGCTTCGCGTCGCCATCGGCAATCAGGCTGACATAGGCGCCTTCCGGCGCTTCGGCGGACAGTCGCGCCATCAGCGCTGCCATGATGGCCTTGCCCAGGCCATTGCCCTGATGGGCCGGATCGAGGGCGATGTCGACGATCTGGAAGGCGGTGCCGCCGTCGCCGATCACCCGCCCCATGCCGACCGGCTCGCCCTCAAACATCATCGTCACGCCGGCCCAGCTGTTGGGCAAGCCCAGCTCGGCCTGTTCTCGGGTCTTGGGGCTGAGCCCGGCCACCACGCGCAGGCGCAGATAGTCCTCGATGCCCGGCGCTTCGGGCAGCAGCGAATAGCCGTCCATCACAGCCGCTGCATCAGCCGCGTGAACATCAGCAGCCCTTCGGGCCAGGGACCGTGGCCGGAATGGACATTGATGTGGCCGGCATTGCCCGCCTGGTGGAAATCCGAGCCCCAGGCGCCGGCATAGTCGGCGGCGCATTCGAGCGAGCAGAACGGGTCGCTGTCGGAAATCACCAGCAGCGAGGGGAAGGGCAGCGGATCGCGCGGCACGGTGCCGAAGGCGCGCGCTTCTTCCGGCACGTCCTTGTTGCTCTCGATATCGGGCGGTGACACCAGGAAAGCGCCGCGCACCTTGCCTTCGGGAAAGCGCGACGCCGCCTGCACCAGGGCTATGCAGGCCAGCGAATGAGCCACCATCACTACCGGTCGTTCGGCCAGTTCGACGGCCTTGACGATGGTGTCGGTCCAGTCCGCCGGATCGGGATCGTCCCAGTCGGCCTGTTCGAGAATGGCCGCCGTGGACATCTTTTCCGCCCAGCGCACCTGCCAATGGCCTTCGCCGGAGCTGCCCAGCCCGGGCAGGATCAGGATATCGGCGTCGGCAATTCTCATGCGCCGAACACCCGGACAAAGATCGTATCGACATGCTTGAGGTGATAGGCATCATCGAACATGGCGTCGATTTGCGCATCGGAAAGAGTCACTTCCGGGTCATCCTTGAGGTTCTGCGCAAACAGGCCGGCGCGCTCCCCACGATGTTCCCAGACCTTCATGGCATTGCGCTGCACGGCGGCATAGCTGTCCTCGCGGCTATAGCCGGCCTGGGTCAGGGCCAGCAGCACGCGCTGGGAATTGTGGAGGCCCCCGAGCAGGTCGAGGTTCTTGCGCATGTTTTCGGGATAGACCACCAGCTTGTCGATGACGCCGGTGAGGCGGGCCAGCGCGAAGTCCAGCGTGATCGTCGCGTCCGGCCCGATCATGCGTTCGACCGACGAGTGCGAAATATCGCGCTCGTGCCACAGCGCCACGTTTTCCAGCGCCGGCACCACCATGCCGCGCACGAGGCGCGCTAGGCCGGTGAGGTTTTCCGTCAGCACAGGATTGCGCTTGTGCGGCATGGCCGACGAGCCCTTCTGGCCGGGCGAGAAGAATTCCTCGGCCTCCAGCACTTCGGTGCGCTGCAGGTGGCGGATTTCCACCGCGACGCGCTCAATGGACGAGGCGATCACGCCCAGCGTGGCGAAGAACATGGCGTGGCGGTCGCGCGGGATCACCTGCGTCGACACCGGCTCGATGGAAAGTCCCAGCTTTTCGGCCACATATTCCTCTACCGACGGGTCGATATTGGCGAAGGTGCCGATGGCGCCGGAAATGGCTGCGGTGGCGATCTCGTCCCGGGCAGCCACGAGGCGAGCGCGGTTGCGGGTAAATTCGGCATAGGCTTCGGCCAGCTTGACGCCGAAGGTGGTCGGCTCGGCATGGATGCCGTGGCTGCGGCCGATGGT
>CBFGTF010000334.1:0-1864 GCA_965651655.1 uncultured Devosia sp. | reverse complement strand
GGCCTGGCCATGTCGACCATGGACATCATCAAGCTCTATGGCGCCGAGCCGGCCAACTTCCTCGACGTGGGCGGTGGCGCTTCCAAGGAGAAGGTGACCGCTGCCTTCAAGATCATCACGGCCGATCCGGCGGTGAAGGGCATCCTGGTCAATATCTTCGGTGGCATCATGCGCTGCGACGTGATCGCCGAGGGCGTCATTGCCGCGGTCAAGGAAGTGGGCCTGCAGGTGCCGCTGGTGGTGCGCCTGGAAGGCACTCGCGTCAAGGAAGGCAAGGAAATCCTCGACAAGTCCGGCCTCAACGTGATCTCGGCTGATGATCTCGATGACGCAGCCCAGAAGATCGTCAAGGCGGTCCAGGGCTAGTCCGATGCGAACCGGTCTCGCCCTTTTCCTGGGTCTGATGCTGGCGGTCACGCCGGCCATGGCCCAGGGCAAGACCAAGACCTCCGGGGCCAATGAGGCCCTGGCGGCGCTCGAAGTGTGCGAGACATTTGCCAAGGGCGACGTGCTGGCGGTGGAAGCTGCGATCGAAGCGGGTTGGGATGCCTATGACCAGGACGCGGAAAGCCCGTTTATCCGGTCCTATGCCGCCAGCCGCGAGATTCCCGGCATGGGCTGGGGTGACATGTTCATCCTGGTTGAAAGCTATCCCGAAGCAACGCTTGGCTATTGCCGGCTCGACGTCGCCGAACCTACGGGCCGCGGCGAACCGGTTATCTCTGCATTGGCGGGGCTCGATCGCTACCAGGGCGAGGTCAAGACCGAGGCGGGCGGCAGCTACGCGAGCCTTATGGGAGCGGGAGACGACCAGAGCCTGCTGATCACCCATTGGGACGATACCGGCTTTGTCATCCAGCTCACGATTGTCACGCCCAGGACGGCGCCGAGCCAATAGTAAACCTCCCGCTTCGCTGCGGGCATGAATGCGGCGCCTGGCGCCCACAGACGGAAGAGAAACAGATGTCCATTCTCGTCAACAAAGACACCAAGGTTCTTGTGCAAGGCCTGACCGGCAAGACCGGCACCTTCCACACCGAACAGGCCCTGGCCTATTACGGCACCAAGATGGTGGGTGGCACCCATCCCAAGAAGGGTGGCGAGGTCTGGTCCTCGGGTGTCGACGGCACCGAATTGCCGATCTTTGCCTCGGTGGCCGAAGGCAAGGACAAGACCGGCGCCAATGCCTCGGTGATCTATGTGCCGCCTCCGGGTGCCGCCGCCGCCATCGAGGAAGCCATCGACGCCGAGATCGAACTGATCGTCTGCATCACCGAAGGCGTGCCGGTTATGGACATGGTGCGGGTCAAGGCGAAGCTGGAAAAATCCAAGTCGCGCCTGATCGGGCCGAATTGCCCGGGCGTGCTGACCCCGGAAGAATGCAAGATCGGCATCATGCCGGGCTCGATCTTCTCCAAGGGCTCGGTGGGCATTGTTTCCCGCTCGGGCACGCTTACCTATGAAGCAGTGTTCCAGACCACCAACGAGGGCCTTGGCCAGACCACGGCCGTCGGCATCGGCGGCGATCCGGTCAAGGGCACCGAGTTCATCGACATGCTCGAGATGTTCCTGGCCGACGAAGCCACCAAGTCGATCATCATGATCGGCGAAATCGGCGGTTCGGCTGAAGAAGAAGCGGCCCAGTTCCTCATCGACGAGGCCAAGAAGGGCCGCAAGAAGCCGATGGCCGGCTTCATCGCGGGTCGCACGGCTCCGGCCGGGCGCACCATGGGCCATGCGGGCGCGGTGATTTCTGGCGGCAAGGGCGGCGCCGAGGAAAAGATCGCGGCCATGGAAGCGGCCGGGATCAAGGTATCGTCCTCGCCGGCGCGCATCGGCAAGACGCTGGTGGAAGTTCTTAAGG
>CBFGTF010000333.1:0-1871 GCA_965651655.1 uncultured Devosia sp. | reverse complement strand
CTCAAGGGCAGCAAGGACGAGGAACTGCAATCGATCCGGCCGCTGCTCTACCAGGGCGCGTCCGATTCGCTCTCCGCACCGACCGCGCCCATACTCATCCCCGGCGAGGATCTCGCGCTCGATTTCGAGGCCGAAGTCGGCGTTATCATCGGCCCGGTATCCATGGGTGCAACGCGTGATGAGGCCGCCGCCGCCATCCGCCTGGTCACGATCCTGAACGACGTATCGCTGCGGCGCCTGGTAGTCGATGACCTTCAGAACGGCTTCGGCTTTTTTCATGCCAAGCCGTCCACCAGCTTCGCGCCCGTGGTCATCACCCCGCACGGCCTGGGCGACGCCTGGCGCGACAATCGCCTGCACCTGCCGATCCGCATCGAGGTCAATGACACGCTTTACGGCCAGCCCAATGCCGGCATAGGCATGCATTTCGATTTCGCCGATCTGATCGTCGAGGCTGCTCGCACCCGCAATCTGGCGGCCGGCACCATCATCGGCGGCGGCACGGTCTCCAATCCGCATGACCAGACCCTGCCCATCAAGCCCGACGGCATCGGTTTTGCCTGTATTGCCGAGGCCCGCACTGCCGAGAAGGCCAAATATGGCCGTGCCCGCACACCCTTCCTCAAGCCAGGTGATCAGGTTCGGATTTTTGCCGTAAGCAACTCCGATCGTTCGGTTTTTGGCGATATTGACCAGTTCGTCGCATTGCCGCCCGACTGAGCAATAACATTCCCGTGTGCCCGTTGGGGCCGTCACCAAGCCATGTAACTGTGCACTGAAGCGGGAGAGGGGTCCGTTTCCGGTGCACATCATATTCGAGGGAAATCACTGATGCTCTTCCGCAAGGCCTCCACTCTTGCACTCGCTGCCATAATTGCCGTCGGCGCTGCCGGCGTATTCGCCCAGGAGGCATTTACCCCGCCCGCCACGCCCGAAGAAGCCGTCGCGATGCGTCAGGCTCTGATGCGGGAAGATGGCGGCATTCTGCGCTCGGTTGGCAATCTGACCGGCGCCGAAGCCGTTGCCGCCATGACCACGCTGCGCGACAATTACAGCCACATCCCGGACCTGTTCCCCGAGGGTTCGATTGTCGGGGACACCGATGCGCTCCCCGCCATCTGGGAAAACTGGGAAGCTTTCACCGCTATCGTCGATACCGGCGTTGCAGCGGCTGAGGCCGGAATTACCGCGGCCGAGGCTGGCGATGCCGCCGCCTACTCGGACGCAGTGCGAACGCTCATGGGCACCTGCGGCCAGTGCCACGGGCAGTTCCGCAGCTGACGCACGGCCCAAAGGGCAAAATCGCTCCGGTGGAGCGATTTTAGCAAGCCAGGCCACGAGACCTACGGTCGAGTGGCGGTCAGCGGCACAATCTATCGCCTCCAAAGCGATTGGGCGGCCCTTCGGGGTCGCCCTCTTTTGTTCCGGCAATTCAAAATGACTTGATTTCTTCCCGCTGCGCGGCCAATCTCCGCGCCATGAAGACCAAGTGCACGATTATCGCCTGCATTATTACCTGCTAACCCACGTTGGCGGACCGGTCTTCTTCATCCTGAAAGTGCGCAATGGATAGAGGCTCCCGCCAGAGCACACTATTGTCTGGCCCACAGGACGCCCCATGACCACGGCAAAGCCGCAGCTTTCCCTCTACAACACCCTCAATCGCTCCAAGGCGCCTTTTGTGCCCATGGATGAAAGCAATGTGCGCCTCTATGCCTGCGGTCCCACGGTCTATGACTTCGCCCATATCGGCAATGGCCGCGCCGCCATCGTCTTTGACCTGCTGTTCCGCGTCCTCCGCCACACCTATGGGCCGGACCACGTCACCTATGTGCGCAACATCACCGACGTCGACGACAAGATCAACGCCC
>CBFGTF010000332.1:0-1928 GCA_965651655.1 uncultured Devosia sp. | reverse complement strand
GATGTCGAAGACCTGCGCGCCGAGCTGAAAGCCGCCCTCAGCGCCTGACGCCAAGCGCTCTCCCTGTGGGAGCGGCCCCATGGCCGCGACACGGGCGTATCAGAGGGCCTTGAGGCCAGGTGAGCACCGCGGCGCCGCGGCCGCAGGCAAGCCTGCTCCTACAGGAGTAGCCCAACGCAGCGAGAGCGCTCGGAGTCCCTGTGACGCGAAGCAGAAGCCCGCCTCGACAGGAGGTTGCCGCCCGCCGGGCTCGCGCTACGGCCAGATCGGCTTCTGATCCGGCGGGCGCCGCGGAGAAGGCTCTGACTCTCGGCTTCAGAAATACAGCTTTTGTTGCGTATTCTGAAAAAACAGCCTATAAGCTGTTTAGGCTGAAAACAGTTCAGGATGCGTGAAGTGGAGCAGTATGTCGTCCGAAATCCCGAGCAATTGCCCGGCCTTCTGAGGGCCTTTCGGAAACAGGCCGGACTGACCCAAGGCCAACTCGCCGCGCGTCTCGGAATCACGCAGCAAACGCTCTCCGCCCTCGAGCGCAACGCCAGCAAAGTCGGCGCAGACCGGCTGCTTCAGCTGCTGGCTATGCTGGGGGTGGAGATGGTGCTGAAGCCGCGCCATGTCGACGTTGCGGAGACAGGCCGCAGCCGCGGAGACGGCGGGTGGTAGCGCGCCGAGGCGGGAGTGTGGCGCGGCGCCAGTCGCTTGGCCTTTGGATGAATGGCGATTTCGTCGGCACCTGGCGCCTGGATCCCCGCGCGGGCGACGTCCTTCAGTACGCTGCCGAGTGGCAAGCGGCAGCGCATGGCCGCCCCGTGTCGCTTTCGCTCCCGTTCATGCCGGGCGACGTGCCGCATCGCGGTGATGTAGTGGGCGCCTACTTCGAGAATCTGCTGCCGGACAGCCAGGAAATTCGGGCAAGGGCCGCAAGACGTTTTCGCGCGCGCTCAGCCCGGGCCTTCGACCTGCTTGCGGAAATTGGGCGTGATTGTGTGGGTGCGTTGCAGATCCTGCCCGACGGTGAAACGCCAGGCGATGTGCACGTGCAGAATGCCACTCCGCTGGATCAGAGTCAGATTGCGAGTCTGCTGCGGGGCACGGTGGCGCCGCCCGTGATGTCCGGCGCCGCGCCAACCGATCATGAAGAGTTCCGGATCTCGATCGCCGGCGCCCAGGAGAAAACCGCCCTTGCGTGGATCGATGGGCGCTGGTGCCTGCCGCATGGCTCAACGCCGACAACGCACATACTGAAGCTGCCGATGGGCCTGGTCGGCAACATGAAGCTCGACCTCAGCCATTCGATCGAGAATGAGTGGCTCTGCTCGCTAATCCTCGCTGCCTACG
This sequence comes from uncultured Devosia sp., assembly GCA_965651655.1. Classification (GTDB taxonomy): domain Bacteria; phylum Pseudomonadota; class Alphaproteobacteria; order Rhizobiales; family Devosiaceae; genus Devosia. Next base: position 590 of record CBFGTF010000332.1, on the reverse strand, counting down.
GGCTGCCCGTCGCCCAGTGCGAACCACTGCAGTTCGAGGACATGAAGGTGCTTGCGGTCAAGCGCTTCGATCGCGTCTGGCTGGATGGACCTTCAGGCCGGTGGCTGGCCAGGTTGCCGCAGGAGGACTTCTGCCAGGCGACCGCTACGCCGCCAGCGCTGAAGTACGAATCGGATGGTGGCCCTGGAATCGAGCGCATCATGGGTATCCTGGCCAACTCCGAGGTGCCACAGAGCGACCGGCGCACCTTCCTGATCGCGCTGATCGTGTTCTGGATGCTCCGCGCGCCCGATGGTCACGCCAAGAACTTCAGCCTGGCCATCCGCCCCAAGGGTGCCTATCGGCTGACGCCACTGTACGACGTGATGTCCGCCTGGCCGCTGATCGGTGAAGGACAAGGGCAGTTGTCGGAACACAAGATCCGCCAGGCGATGGCGATCCGCACAACCAACGCACACTGGAGGATGAAGGAGGTCCAGCGCCGCCACTGGCTTGAGCTGGGCAAGCGTTATGGCGTGCTCGACGATGGTGGACGTCAGATGGACGTCATCATCGACGGAATCGTAGCCCGCACCCCGGGCGTGATCGCC
>CBFGTF010000331.1:0-1942 GCA_965651655.1 uncultured Devosia sp. | reverse complement strand
CCCATCCTGGGCGCACTGTTCCGCTCGCGTGACTACCAGACCCAGCAGACCGAGCTGGTGATCCTGGTCACCCCCTATCTCGTGGCCCCGAGCCCGGCCAATACCATCGCCGTGCCGACCGATACCTCGGTCATGGCCAGCGATGCGGAAGGGATTTTCCTGGGGCGGCTCGAACACATGTACGGCGTCGGTGCGACGGGCGAATTCCGGGCCGGTTTCTCCGGTTCGGTCGGCTTCGTGCTGGATTGATAGCGGATCAGGAGCAGCGTTTCCCATGAGTTTCCTTACCCCTGAGCAGCCCGCCCAGATCGAAGAACCAGCGGCCGAGATCGCCTCGGGCGCGCGCCTCGTGCCGCGCATCACCATCCAGGCCTTCTGCGAGCATTCCCAGACCGCCCAGCTGGTGGAAAGCGTCATGCACGACAGGCGCATGTCCAAGGTCGCGCTCACCACCCACAATGGCGGCATCGATGGCGCGGTCGAGACCTACAAATCCAATCCCACCCCCAATCTGATCATTGTCGAAACCACGCTTTCGCCCGAGGAGATTCCCCAGGGGCTGACCCGTCTGGCCGAGGTCTGCGACGCCTCCACCCGGGTCATCGTGCTCGGCCATGTCAACGATGTTCTGCTCTATCGTGAGTTGATCCGTTCGGGCATTTCCGAATATGTCGTGCTCCCGGCCACCTCCGCCGAGATCGTCACGGCCATCACCGAGCTTTATGCCGCCGAGGGCGCCGCTCCCATCGGGCGCACCATCGGCTTCATCTCGGCCAAGGGCGGGGCCGGTTCGTCCACCATTGCCCACAATGTCGGCTGGGCCGTTGCCACCGGGCTGCGGCAGGATTGCCTGATCGTCGACATGGACCTGGCCTTCGGCACGGCCGGCCTCAATTTCAATCAGGATCCGCCCCATGGCCTGGCCGATGCCGTTCTGGCCAACCAGAAGGTCGACCAGACCATGCTGGATCGCCTGATGAGCAAGGCGGCCAATCACATCAATCTGCTCACCGCCCCGGCCACTCTCGACCGCACCTGGGATTTCGAGGAACGCGAATTCGAGCAGATCATCGAGATGTGCCAGAAGAGCGTGCCCGTCATCATGCTCGACATTCCCCATGCCTGGAATGCCTGGACCCGCCAGACCCTGGCCTCCATCGACGACGTGGTCATCGTCGCCGAACCGGATCTGGCCAATCTGCGCAATGCCAAGAACCTGGCCGATGCCATCAAGGCGCTGCGTCCCACCGACAGCGCGCCCAAGCTGGTGATCAACAAGCAGGGCGTTCCGCGCCGGCCCGAGATCGGCGCCGGGGAATTTGCGAGCTCTGTGGAATGCAGCCTGATCGGCCAGATCGGCTTTGATGCCGCCCTGTTCGGGACGGCCGCCAATAACGGCCAGATGATTGCCGAGGTCTCGGCCAACAACAAGGTCAACGAGACTTTCGCGGCCATCGGCATGCAGGTCACCGGCCGGCAGGCCAGTCACGGCACCGGCAAGTCCGGCAGCCTGCTCAAGCTCCCCTCGCTGTTCAGGAAACGCGCCTAGGGCGTAAGCGGGCAGGAAAACGACCAAGGACGGTAGGGAATAGATGTTCGGTAAGCGCACAACATTCGGAGGCAATACGCCGGGATTGAGCGAGGCACCGCGTCCGGTTGCCAGCCCCCCGCCTGCTCCGGTTCCCGCCCCGCCCCAGCGCCGCGCCAGCGATGGCGATTCCATGGCGGCCCGCATGCGCACCACCGACGAAGTGCTCGATGTGCGCGCGCCCGCCGATGCCCAGCGCGCCAAGGAATATTTCCAGACCAAGTCGGCCATCTTCAATGCGCTGATCGACTCTATCGATCTCAGCCAGCTGGCGACCATGGAGACCCAGGCGGCCCGCGAGGAAATCCGCGACATCGTCGCCGAGATCATCGCGCTCAAGTCCATCGTCATGTC
>CBFGTF010000330.1:0-1960 GCA_965651655.1 uncultured Devosia sp. | reverse complement strand
GTTCGACATCGTGCTGCGGTGCGCCCAGCCGGTCATGCGCTTTTCCACCCAGGCCATCAGCGCATACATGACGATGCCTTCCAGCGCGAGCATCAAGAGGCCCGCAAACACCAGCGGCACATTGAAGTTGGACTGCGCCGAGGCCATCATATTGCCCAGCCCCGAATTGGACGCGACCGTCTCGCTGACCACCGAACCCACAAAGGCCAGGGTGATCGCGACTTTCAGCGAGCCGAAGAAATAAGGCATGGATCGGGGAATGCCCACTTTCAGCATAATGTCCATTTTCTTGGCGCCCAGAGCCCGCAAAACGTCCTCGGTCTCCGGCTCTATGGTGGCCAGTCCCGTGGCCACATTGACGACGATGGGAAAGAAGGAAATGAGAAACGCCGTCAGCACCGCCGGCACCGTGCCAATGCCGAACCAGATGACCAGGATGGGCACCAGCGCCACCTTGGGAATGGCATTGAACCCTACCATGATCGGGTAGAGCCCGGCATAGATGGACTTGGACCAGCCGATAAAGAGGCCGATGCCCAGCCCCGCCACCACGGCAATGAGGAAACCAAGGACCGTGGTGTAGAGCGTCTGCACCGAATTCTTCCAGATCGGCGACCAATATTGCACGATGGCCTCGAACACCCGGGTCGGCGTCGGCAGGATGGTGTGCGGCAGGCCCGATATCCGGACCCCGACCTCCCAGAGCACGAACAGCCCCACGGTGTAGAGTACCGGCGCCAACCGCACCCAGTCGACCTTGAAGGTAGGCCTGGGCGGCGCGGCGACGGGTGTCTGCGTCTCGATCGTGCTCATGCCGCAGCCCTCGCCGTGGCGATCTCGCCATGCAGCCTCTGGACCATCTCGTTGAAGGCCGCCTCATAGAGCAGGCCGAGCTGGCGGGGCCTCTCGAAGGGCACGACATGTTCGGAAATCACCCGGCCCGGCCGGGCGCTCATCACCACAACCTTGTCGGCCAGGAATACGCTTTCGCGCAGGTCATGCGTCACCAGCACGATGGTCACGTCCTGGCTGGCATGCAGATCGCGGATGACACACCAGAGTTCCTCGCGCGTAAAGGCATCGAGCGCTCCGAAGGGCTCATCGAGCATGAGCAGTTCCGGTTCATGGATCAGCGCCCGGCAGAGGTTCGCCCGCTGCTGCATGCCACCCGAAAGCTGCCAGGGGAACTTGTCGCCAAAGCCCTTGAGCCCGACGGTCTCCAGCAGCTTTTCGGCCTTGGCGACATATTCGGCCTTGTCGCGCCTTAGCCGGTGGCGATGCCGCTCGACAATCTCGAGCGGCAGGAGAATGTTTTCCAGCGTCGTCCGCCAGGGCAGCATGGTCGGGTTCTGGAACGCCATGCCGACAATGGACACCGGCTTGGTCACCTGGCTGCCGGCAACGATCACTGTCCCGGATTGGGGAATATGCAGCCCGGTGGTCAGCTTCATCAGCGTGGACTTGCCGCAGCCCGACGGCCCGACCACGGCGACGAACTCGCCACGATTGATCTTGAGGTCAAGCCCGCTCACAGCCAGCGTGCCATCCGGCCCGCCATAGCGCATGTCGACATTTTCAATTGAGACCAGCGGAGACGCCATGCAGCCTGCCCTTTTGTGGAATGGACCCGCCCCGATCCGTCCTCGTTCCCTCGAATGAACGGATCGGGGCTGAGAGCCCGGGCGCCCTTTATCGCCCGAGCCGGGTCTGGTGGCTGCCCCTCCCATAAGGGGAAAAGCAGCAAGGTCGACGCTTAGGGCAGCATGCGCTCTTCGGCCGGCGGCAGATATTGCGCGTCGAAGATGTCGGCAGCGGTCACATTGCCCTTGAGGCCCATGGAGATCTTGAGGGTTTCGATGGAGGCCGCGAGGCGCGCCTCATCGATGCCGCCAAAGCCGTTCTCGACCACATAGGGGGTCTTGATGTTCATCTCATTGGCCATTTCGAGCCGCTCGGTCTC
>CBFGTF010000329.1:0-1963 GCA_965651655.1 uncultured Devosia sp. | reverse complement strand
TCTACCGCCTGAGGCTCAGCGCTCCGGCGGCGCCTCGACCATGCCCAGCGCCGACATATAGAGTTCGAGCAGGGCTTCCTGCTCCATGCGCTCGTTTGCATCCTGCTTGCGGATGGTCACGATCTTTCTCAGGATCTTGGTATCGAAGCCATTGCCCTTGGCCTCGGCATAGATTTCCTTGATATCGGCGGCAATGGCCGCCTTTTCTTCTTCCATGCGCTCGATGCGCTCGATGAAAGCGCGCAACTGGTCCTGCGCGACGCTGTCCTCAACGGCCATGGCTTACCTCTCTCGGCCCACATCGCCAGACTGACCGGCTGCGGGTGCAAATTTTCGATGGAAACTGTCCGGCCCCATCAACCCCATGCCCCGATCTGGTTCAACCCCTTTATGGGTCAATCCACACCCTGCATCAGGGTTGGGGAAATAACATCCGCGCCCTTGCGCCGCATTAGTGACCAGCCGCGCATGCATGCCCGCATTTCCGTCAAATCAGCCCATTAGCCATTGACCTCTCTGCCGCCATACGATCAAAGAAGGGCACGTTTTCCGGTGATTTCCAGCGCAATGGTGAACCCAATCCGTCTCGGCTCGACCCTGCTGCTCGCCACCCTTGCCGGCCTTCTGGCCACGGCTACTCCGGCCCGTGCCGAGCTGCGCGTCTGCAACGAAACGGCCAATCTGGTTTCGCTGGCCCTGGGGTACCGCGCCGAGCGCGGCTGGATGAGCGAAGGCTGGTGGCAGGCCCCTCCGGGCGACTGCCGCGTACTCTACCAGGGCGACCTGCAGCGCCGCTTTTACTATCTCTACGCCGTGGACGATATCGGCGGGGGCGCATGGGACGGACAGGTCTTCATGTGCACCCGTGACGAAACCTTCACAATATTCGGGGTTGAGGATTGCCTCGCCCGGGGCTATGAGCGCACCGGGTTCTTTGAAATCGATACACAGAACCGATCCGACTGGACGCTGCAGCTCACCGAAAGCGCGGGCGCACCGAGCATTGTCGGCCCGGACCTGGGCGAAGATCTCGAGGATCCTGCCTTCCTGGTCGACCCCGACGCCCTCACAACGCCAGAAAATACGGATACGCAATGAGACGGATCAGACGCGCCAAGATCCTCGCCACCCTCGGGCCTGCGAGCCATGAGGAGACCATGATCGAGGAACTGGCCAAGGCCGGTGCCGACGTCTTCCGCATCAATATGAGTCATGCCAGCCACGAGCTGCTGCACCAGACCGTCAAGCGCATCCGCGCCGTCGAGGCGCGCCTCAAGCACCCGATCGGCATCCTGGCCGATCTGCAGGGCCCCAAGCTCCGCGTCTGGAAGTTCACCGAAGGCTCGGTCAACCTCGTCGCCGGGCAGAAGTTCACCCTCGACAGCGAGCAGAACGACCAGGGCAACAGCGAACGGGTCTACCTGCCGCATCCCGAAATCATCGAAAGTGTCTCGGTCGGCGATCGGCTGCTGCTCGACGATGGCAAGCTCCAGCTCAAGGCCACCAAGGTCGGCGGCGGCGTCATCGAGACCGAAGTGGTCTATGGCGGCAAGCTCTCCGACAAGAAGGGCGTTTCCCTGCCCGATACGCTCCTGCCCACCGGCGCGCTGACCGAGAAGGACCATGCGGACCTGCTCGAAGCGCTCAAGGCCGAAGTCGACTGGATCGCCCTCTCCTTCGTGCAGCGCCCCGAAGATATCATCGACGTGCGCAAGATCGTCCAGGGTCGCGCCGGCGTCATGGCAAAGATTGAAAAGCCGCAGGCCATCGAACGGCTCGAGGAGATCGTCAAGCTCTCCGACGCCATCATGGTGGCCCGTGGTGATCTGGGCGTCGAACTGCCCCTCGAATATGTGCCGGGCCTGCAAAAGCGCATGATCCGCATGTGCCGCCGCTACGGCAAGCCCGTGGTCGTGGCCACCCAGATGCTCGAGAGCATGATCACCGCCCCGGTGCCCACCCG
>CBFGTF010000328.1:0-1985 GCA_965651655.1 uncultured Devosia sp. | reverse complement strand
GCCTCGCCACTGCGCGCCACCAGCACGGTCACGCCGGCCTGTTCCAGCGCCGTGGTGAGAAAGCCCAGCGACTCCGGAGAGTCATCGACCAGAAGAACGATATCCTGTTCCTTCTCAATCCGGCTCATGACCCACCCGCTCCAGTGTTTCGGCGAAACCGTCGAAATCGAAGTCCTGCATATGCCGCCTCAAGGCATCCACCAAGGGCTGATTGGCCGGATCGGCCGCCAGTTCGCCCAGCTTGGCGTCGATCCCCCGCACATGACCGATTTGCCCCATGCTGGCGAGGTCGCGCAAGTGCTCGGCGCCGGGTGAGCGAATCTGCTCGTCCCGTCGCGCCACTGCTGGCGGGACGGCATGGGTCCATTCCAGTCCCAGATGGGTTCCCAGCTTGTCGATCAGCTGGCTGAGATCGAAGGGCTTGGCCAGGGTGTCGCTATGGCCCGCATCGGCATTGGTCGGGTTGGCGCCATCCCCGATATTGGCCGAAAGCATGATCAGCGGGGCCACGACGCTGCGTTCGCGCAGCAGGCGCACCAGTTCCCAGCCGCTCATGCCGGGCATGCGGATATCGATGAAGAAGACGTCAGGGCGGGCAAGTGTCGATTGTGGCGTTGACCCCTCGGGTTCGAGATGGGAAAGACAGGCCTCGCCGCTCGCCGCCGTCAGCACCGTAAAGCCCAGCGGGGTCAGCATCTCACGCATCATGCCGCGATGGTCTTCATTGTCATCGACCACCATGATCGTGCGCGGGTCCCCGCGATAGCCGATGATCTGCTGCACCGGTGCCAGTCGCTTGGTCGGCCGCTCAACCTTGGCAAGCATCAGGCGCGCCTGGAAGCGTGTACCGGCACCCACCGCACTGGAAACGGTGATTTCCCCGCCCAGCGTCTCGGTCAGCAATTTGGTGATGGTCAGCCCCAGCCCCAGTCCCGGGGTAAAGCGGTTGCGCTCCGCCTCGCCGCGCACGAAGGGCTCGAAAATATGGTCGAGATCGGCCGGGGCAATGCCATTGCCGCTATCCTCCACTGTGAAGCTCGCCACCTGCATGCGGTAGGACACTTCAAAGCTGACATGGCCGGCGCTGGTGAACTTGATCGCGTTGGACAGCAGGTTCACCAGGATCTGCCGCAACCGCTTTTCATCGGTGCGGACATAGACCGGCAGCGCCTTGGACCGCACATGCCGGAATTCCAGCCCCTTGGCGTCCGCCTGCAGGCGGAACATGTCGACGATCTGGTCGAGGAAGTCCTGGATATTGACCTCGCTCGTATAGACCTGCAGCCGCCCCGCCTCGATCTTGGAAATGTCGAGCAATCCATCGATCAGGCCCGACAGATGCTCGGCGCTGCGGCGGATCACCTGCGCCGAACCGCGCCGGTTCTCCGGCAATTGCGCGTCCCGTTCCAGGATCTGTGCATAGCCCATCACCGCATTGAGCGGCGTGCGCAATTCATGGCTGAGGCCCACGACATAGCGTGACTTGGCAAGATTGGCGGCCTCCGCCTTCTCCTTGGCGCGCTGCAATTCGGCGTCGGTCCTCGAATGCGCGTCGATTTCCTTGAGCAGCAACGTGTTCTGGCGCGAGCTTTCCTCCTCGGCCACCAGGCGACTGTCATGGGCCAGCACCAGGAACCAGGTCATGACCCCCGCGGCCACCGCGAAGACGAAGAACACCACCAGCAGCGTGCCACCCACCACATCGGCCGTATGGGGCGCCGAGCGACCCGCGAAATAGTAGATCAGGCCCAGAACGCCCCCCAGGATCGCCGTGGCGATGCCCATGGACAGACCGTATCGCCCCAGCCGCGTCTGCAATTTGTCGATCATCCATTGCGGCATGACACTGGACGCCACGGCATGTGTCTGGGCCCGGAAATGCGCATGCGGCTTGCACATGTCGTGGCAGCGCGCATCGAGCGAACAGCACAGCGAGCAGATCGGCGCCGCATAGGCCGGGCACCAGGCCATGTCCTCGGGCTCGA
>CBFGTF010000327.1:0-1990 GCA_965651655.1 uncultured Devosia sp. | reverse complement strand
AAGCGGTCACCCTGCGACGAGCGTTCAATGGGGTCCGGAGTCCTCTACGAAAAACCGGTATCCCGAGGCGGCGACGTCTCTATCTATCAATACTTACTGAGACGCACGCGCCTCGGGATACGTCCATATCAAAACCGGGGGCGATCACGCTATCCGGCGCTTCGGCACGGCCATTGTCCGGCGGAAGGGTCTTTGACAGCCAGGTGCCCCAGTCTGCATCAGGTGAATGCCGACGCAGCCTAGACCCGGTTCACCCCCGGCATCCCGTCTAGCACCGCGAATTCCTGGAACCTTGCCGCGCTGGCATCAGGATCCTTGCGGTCGCTGACCGCGATCAGCTCCACCCGGGCCTGGTCCGGCGCCACATGCATCACCGAATAGCCGTGGCGGCTTGCATCGCCGAATTTGAGATGTGCATTTTCCGCCATCACTGCCTCGAAGGCCGCCGCCGCGGGCGGGTTGGAGGTGATCGATCCGGTGACGAATTCGCTGGCCACCAGCGCGCCGTCGGCCGCATGCACGTCGGCGGCATACCAGGCGTGCAGGTCTCCCCCGATCACCAGTGGATTGCTCCGTTCGGCCTTGCGGACGCTCTCCAGCAGCCTCTCGCGCCCCGAGCGGTAATGGTCCCAGCCATCGTCGCTATAGCGCGTGCCCGGTCCCGGTTCGAGATCGCGCGAGGAGAGCAGCGTGGGCTGTCCGATGATCGACCATCTGGCCTTGCTGGCCTGCATGGTCCGGTCGAACCAGTCCTCCTGCGCCGCCCCCAGCATGGAATAGCGGTCGGGGTCGGCCGGCTGCGGCGCTTCGGGCGCCGGGTCGCGATATTGCCGCGCATCGAGAAGGGTAATGTCGATCAGGTTTCCGAAGCGATGGCTGCCATAGATGCGGAAATCGTCGAAGTTCGGCGCGGCCAGCGGTGAGACCGGCATATGCTCGTACCAGGCCTGGTAGGCGGCCGCCCGGCGCTTGAGAAAGCTGGGCGCATGGCCATCGGTCGGCGAGGCATCGGCACCATAATTGTCGACCACTTCATGGTCGTCCCAGGTGAAGAGCCAGGGAAAAGCCGCATGGGCTGCCTTGAGGTCCGGGTCGGATTTGTAGAGCGCGTAGCGGTCGCGATACTCGAACAGCAGCGAGGGCGCCCCGGTCCCATGCGAACGCACATGCTGGGCGCCATAGCTCTTTTCATAAATATAGTCGCCCAGATGCACGACCAGGTCGAGATCGCGCCCCGCCATGTCGCGATAGGCGGCGTACCAGCCCTGCTCATATTGCTGGCATGCGGCAAAGGCGAAGCTGAAGCGGCTGTTTTCCGCCTCCATGGCCGGGGCAGTGCGGGTCCGCCCCACCGGGCTCAGCGCATCGCCGCAGCGGAACCGGTAGAAATACCAGCGATCGGGCAAAAGGCCCCGGGGCTCGACATGCACCGAATGGGCCAGCGCCTCGGTCGCGGTGACAATGCCCGATTGCACCACGCTGGCAAACCCCTCGTCATCGGCCAGCTCCCAGGCCACATCCATGGGCGGATGTTGCGGCGCCGGCGCAAAGGAAAAGGCATCGGCCGGCCCCGGTTCGGCACCGGCAAGGATCAGCCGCGTCCACAGCACCACGCTATTGGGCGTGGGCGAACCCGAGGCAATGCCCAGCGCAAAAGGGTCGGCATCGAACTGCGCTGCCCGCACCGCGCCCAGCATCGGCCAGATGGCGGCAGCGGCGAGGCCGGAAGCAAGAAATTGTCGGCGGCTGGGGCGCAAACGCATGGCGGCTCTTCTCTCAAGGATCTTTTTGTCGCGTGGCTCCTATGACCACCCGGCGTGACTGTCCCATGACAAGTCCGCTCCGGCCATCCCGTCAGGACAAATGTGAAGGAGAGAAAAACAAAAAGGGTCCCGAAGGACCCTTTGTCACCAAGGCGTTGCCACACCTTGGAAATTGGAGCGGGCGATGGGATTCGAACCCACGACCCTAACCTTGGCAAGGTTATGCT
>CBFGTF010000326.1:0-1995 GCA_965651655.1 uncultured Devosia sp. | reverse complement strand
CCGGATTCCGGGCGAAAGCGCAACATCGCTGTGGAGGAGTATGGCGGAGAGAGAGGGATTCGAACCCCCGATAGAGTTGCCCCTATGCCGCATTTCGAGTGCGGTGCATTCAACCGCTCTGCCATCTCTCCGCGAGATCGAAACGCCCCGGGAGGGGCGCGGCTGGTCGATACCGGGCGGCTTATGACATAGCCCAATCGCGCCTGCAACACCCCTTGTGCGTCTCCGGGCACGCAAAACCGGGACAGCACGGGGGCCGCCGCACCTGTCACAATTGCGTGCAGCCTGATCCAGGCCCCATTCACGGCGTTAAGCTCCCTGTCATCAAGACAGAACGGGAGACTTCGTCATGGTTACACGCCGTACGCTCGTTGCCGGCCTGGCTGGCTTGCCCTTTGCCGGCTTTGCCGCCACTCTGGCCACAAGGTCCGCTAATGCCCAGGAGGTGCCGATGGCCGACACGCTCACCACCAGCGCGGGAGATCTGGTCATCCACCCGGTGGACCATGCCAGCCTGGTGCTCGAATGGGACGGCAAGGCCATCTATGTCGATCCGGTCGGCGGGGCCGAACGCTACGCATCCCTGCCCGCCCCGGCGGCGATTCTCATTACCCATGGGCATGGCGACCATTTTGATCTGCCCACGCTCCAAGCCATTGCCGGAGACGCGCCGCTGATCGTCAATGCGGATGTCCTGGGCAAACTGCCCGAGGATCTGAAGGTCCGCGCCATCGCGCTCGCCAACGGCGAGGCGGGCACGATCATCGATCTGCCAATCCGCGCCATCGCGGCCCATAACACCACCGAAGACCGCATGCGCTACCATCCCATCGGGGTCGGCAACGGCTATGTGCTGACCTTTGCCGACAAGCAGGTCTATATTGCCGGCGACACCGAACCGACCCAGGACATGCTGGGCCTCACCGGCATCGCTGTCGCCTTCCTGCCCATGAACCTGCCCTATACGATGACGCCGGACCAGGCGGTCGAGGCCATCAACACCTTCAAGCCGGCCATCGTTTACCCCTATCACTATGGCGACAGCGATCTGGGCCCGCTGGAAACAGATGTGGACGCAGCCACCGAGGTGCGCTTGAGAAACTGGTATCCCAACGGAGGCTGAAGCCGGCGGAGCGCCTGACCAAATGGCTTGACTCTTGGGGTCTTTCCCCCGATAAGCCCAGCAATCTGCGCACTGGTCCGTCCGGTGCGCTGGTTTTGTTTGAAAACGCTGCTCGAGGCTGCCGGCCGAAAGATTTCGGCCCATACACTTCGCAAGCCCGTGGATCGGCATGAAATCCACGGCGCCGCAGGGCGCGACAGATAAGGGACCGCGTGAAAAAATCACGTGGCAGAATATATGACTTTCGCCGTTATCAAGACGGGCGGGAAGCAGTACAAGGTTGCTGCCAACGACGTCATCAAGATCGAGAAGCTCGAGGCCGAGGCCGGTGACATCGTCACCTTCGACCAGGTCCTCATGGTTGGCGACACCATCGGCGCGCCGCTGGTGGAAGGTGCACTGGTTGCTGCTGAACTGGTCGAGACCAAGAAGCAGAAGACCGTCATCATCTTCAAGAAGCGCCGCCGTCACAATTCGCGTCGCCGCAATGGCCATCGCCAGCTCCTGACCACGGTTCGCATCACCGAAATCCTGACCGGTGGCGCCAAGCCCACGATCAAGGCAGCTGCCAAGGCTGAAAAGACCGACGCCGTGGCCGAAAAGGCCCCGGCCAAGAAGGCAGAAGCCAAGGCAGCACCCAAGGCTGCACCCAAGGCCGACGCTGCTGCCGAGGCCCCGGCCAAGAAGCCGGCCGCCAAGAAGGCCGCTGCCAAGACCGAAGACACCGCCGCTGAAAAGCCGGCGAAGAAGGCCCCGGCCAAAAAGGCCGCACCCAAGGCCGACAAGGAATAAGGAGCCTAGACCATGGCACACAAGAAAGCAGGCGGTTCATCCCGCAACGGTCGTGATACCGCTGGCCGTCGTCTCGGCGT
>CBFGTF010000325.1:0-2008 GCA_965651655.1 uncultured Devosia sp. | reverse complement strand
CTGAACCTCAGCTTTGCCGAGACCTTCACCGAGCGCACGCCCGAAGCCTATGAGCGCCTGCTGCTCGATGTGGTGCGCGGCAACCAGACCCTGTTCATGCGCCGCGACGAACTGGAAGCCGCCTGGCGCTGGGTCGATCCGATCCGCGAGGCCTGGGACCGCTCCTCCGAGCCGCCGCAGACCTATACTGCCGGCACCTGGGGCCCGAGCGGCGCCGTGGCCCTGATCGAACGCGACGGCCGCACCTGGTATGAGGGCCCGAACTCGTGATGCTGCAACCCGTCAGCGGTGGTGATGCTCTATGCATCTCTCCCCTGAGGGGAGAGGTCGGCGCGCAGCGCCGGGTGAGGGATTCAGTCTCGCCCATCTTGCCGAGGGGTCTTCACTCCTCACCCCAGCTTTGCCAGGTCGCTGGCGCTTCCGCTGGGCGCCTGATCCCGCTACTAGGACATCTCGCATGACCATCGAACGCCGCACCTTTGCCGACAAGCCGACCCTGGCCAGGGAACTGGCCGAGGCTGTGGCTGATCGTATTCGCGGCGCCATTGCCGAGCGCGGCCTGGCGGCGATTGCGGTTTCGGGCGGTTCGACACCTGGCAAGTTTTTCCAGGCATTGGGCAAGACCAAGGATATTGAGTGGGACAAGGTGATCGTCACCCTGGTTGACGAGCGCTGGGTCGATGAAACCAGCGACCGCTCCAATGCGCTGCTGGTCAACGAGAAGATGCTGCAGGGCCCCGCGGCCATGGCCCGCTTCTTCCCGCTCTATTCCGGTGGCGACGAACCCACTGCCGAAGCCGTCGCCAGGACCAATGCGCTGATGGCCGAATTGCCGCTTCCCTTTGCCGCCGTCATCCTCGGCATGGGGAGCGATGGCCATACCGCCAGCTTCTTTCCCGGTGGCGACACGCTCTCCGAAGCGCTGACCGCTCCCGGCCCGACACTCGCCATTCGCGCCCCCGGCGCGGGCGAGCCCCGGATCACCTTCACCCTGCCGCGCCTGCTCGAAACCGATGGCCTCTATTTGCACATAGAAGGCGACGAGAAGGCTGCCGTGCTCGACACAGCTCTGGGCGATGGCCCGGTCGAGGACATGCCGATCCGCGCTGTATTGCGCTCTGGTGCGGCGGTAACAGTTTACTGGTGCCCATGAGGCTCCTGGGGCGGTCCCCAATCGACCGCCCTGGCCGCTGACGGATGCCGGTATTTTGATGCAAGGATTTCCGCGCCAGCGGCCCCCTTCTGGCGCGCCCTTGCCAGCTTTGGAGAGATTGCATGACTGTCCGCCAGGCTATCCAGGACGTGACCGACCGCATTGCCGCGCGCAGTCGCGACAGCCGCCGCGACTACCTCAACCGCCTCGATGCCGCAAAGGAGCAGGGTGTTTACCGGGCCGCGCTGTCCTGTGGCAATCTCGCCCACGGCTTTGCCGCCTGCAGCCCTTCCGAGAAGGCGGCGCTGGCCGGCAACAAGACGCTCAACCTGGGCATCATCAATTCCTACAACGACATGCTGAGCGCCCATCAGCCCTATCAATTCTATCCTGAAATCATCAAGCAGGCGGCCCGTGAAATCGGCGCCACGGCGCAGGTCGCCGGCGGCGTCCCGGCCATGTGCGATGGCGTCACCCAGGGCCAGCCGGGCATGGACCTCTCATTGTTCTCGCGCGACGTGATTGCCATGGCCACGGCGATTTCGCTCAGCCACAACATGTTCGACGCCGCCGTCTATCTTGGCATCTGCGACAAGATCGTGCCGGGCCTGGTCATCGGCGCGCTGGCATTTGGCCACCTGCCGGCCGTGTTCATCCCCGCCGGGCCCATGCCCTCGGGCCTGCCCAATGACGAGAAGAGCAAGGTCCGTCAGCTCTATATGGAGGGTAAGGTCGGCCGCGCCGAACTGCTCGAAGCCGAGAGCAAGTCCTACCACTCGGCCGGCACCTGCACCTTCTATGGCACCGCCAATTCCAACCAGATGCTCATGGAAATCATGGGCCTGCACCTGCCCG
>CBFGTF010000324.1:0-2020 GCA_965651655.1 uncultured Devosia sp. | reverse complement strand
GCCTGGGCCTCGGTCTGCTCGATGGCGGCATTGGTCTGTTCCACCAGCGCCGCATTGTGCTGGGTCATCTCGTCCATCTGCCGCACAGCCACGCCCACCTCCTGCAGCGCGCCGGACTGCTCGCGATTGGCCTTGGCGATCTCGTCGATGAGCAGCGCGCTTTCTTCGGCGCCCGACAGGATGTCCTGCAAGCGCTCTGCGGCCTTTCCCACCAATTGCGCCCCGGTCCGCACCTCTCCGGCACTGGCCTCGATCAGCGCCTTGACGTCCGACGAGGCTTCGGCGGCCGACTGGGCCAGCCGCCGCACTTCGATGGCGACCACGGCAAAGCCCTTGCCCGCCTCGCCCGCCCTTGCCGCTTCCACCGAAGCATTGAGCGCCAGCAGATTGGTCTGGAAGGCGATGTCGTCGATCATGCCGATAATGTTGGAAATCTTGCCCGATGAGGTCTCGATCGCACTCATTGCCGTAGTGGCCTCACCCATGACGGCCCCGCCATCGGTGGCGTTCAGCGACACTTGCCGCGCCTTGTCGCTGGCCGTGGCGGCGCGCCTGGCATTGTCGGCAACCGCGGTCGAGAGCTGTTCGACCGCCGCCGAAGTTTCCTCGATAGTGGCCGCCTGCCTCGTGGTGCGAGTGGAAAGGTCATTGGCGCCCGAAAGAATTTCGGCTGTCGCCGTCTTGAGCGTTCCGGAGGCCTTGCGCAGGTCCGAGACAATGCGCTCGAGCTGCGATAGCGATTGGTTGAAGGCCTGCCGCAGCGCTTCGAACTGGCCGGTGAACTCGGTGTCGATACGCCCGCCCAGATCGCCCTTTGCCATCAGCGCCAGACTGTCGGTGAGTTCGGCCAGAATGCCCTCGCATCGCTTGCGCTCGGTGATGTCGGTGGCGAACTTGACCACTTTGACCGGTCGGCCGGCCGCATCGAAGATCGGATTGTAGCTGGCCTGGACCCACACCTCCCTGCCGCCCTTGCCGAAGCGCTGGAACTCGGCCGCCTCATACTGGCCGGCGCGTAACCGTTCCCAGAACTGCCGGTATTCGCTCGAGTTGGCATAGCCGGGCTCGCAGAACATGGAATGGTGCCGGCCCACGATCTCGTCGAGACCATAGCCCACGGTCGCCAGGAAGTTTTCATTAGCCGTGATGATGGTGCCATCCAGGTTGAAGGCGATCACCGCCTGCACCCGCGAAATTGCCTCGATCTGAGCGGCATGGTCGGCAGCCTGCTGGATCTGGACGGTGATATCGGTGGCGAACTTGATGACCTTGACCGGCCTGCCCGCCTTGTCCAGCACCGGATTGTAGCTGGCCTGAATCCACACCTCCCGCCCGCCCTTGGCAAAGCGCTGGAAGGCGGCGGACTGGAACTTGCCCTGTCGCAGCTCGGCCCAGAACCCCTTGTACTCAGCTCCATTGGCATAGGCCGGGTCACAGAACATCGAATGGTGCTGGCCCCGCACCTCCTCGAGCGAATAGCCCATGGCATCGAGGAAATTCTCATTGGCGGTGATGATCGTGCCATCGAGTTCGAACTCGATCACCGCCTGGCTGCGTGTGATCGCGGCAACCTTGGCCTCGTTGTCCCGTTGGCCACTACCCAATGAAAATCCACGCATCGAACCAACCTCTTCAGTCCCGACCTGCTTCTGCGGCCTCCACTGACAAGGCTGACCCTCAACAGTTAACAACACATTTTTGAGATAATAAAAAATGCCCGTACGACAGTTTTACTGCACGGGCACTCCAGGTTCTGAAGCATTCTCAAAATCAAGCATACGGATTTATCCGTATTACGGCAGTATGTCTCGCGATCGATATGGAATGTAATTCCTGAATTCATCAGCAATGGAACATCTGGTGCACCGCCCCCGGCGGTGCACCAGGCGAGCCTAGAATTCGTTCCAGTCCACCGAGATGGCAGCATTGCCCTGGCTGAGATAGGCACCGGCGGCCTGGCTCAGCTTCTGAGCCTTCCGGGGCGGGGCCGATGCGCGGGCGACTTCGGCCATGGAGCGGG
>CBFGTF010000323.1:0-2023 GCA_965651655.1 uncultured Devosia sp. | reverse complement strand
GGAGCATGGCAAGCATCTGGTGATGATGAATGTCGAGGCCGACGTCACCATCGGCCCCTATCTCAAGGCCCAGGCCGACCGGCTCGGCGTGGTCTATTCGGTCGGCGCGGGCGATGAACCCTCTTCCTGCATGGAACTGATCGAATTCGTCTCGGCGCTGGGCCTCGACATCGTCGCTGCCGGCAAGGGCAAGAACAATCCTTTGAAGCACGACGCCGTCCCCGACGACTACCGGGAGGAAGCCACCCGCCGCAACATGAACCCGCGCATGCTGGTCGAGTTCGTCGATGGCTCAAAGACCGCCGTCGAGATGACCGCCATCGCCAATGCCACCGGGCTCCTGCCCGATATTCCGGGCATGCATGGCCCCGCCGCCAATCGCGATGACATGGCAAAAGTGCTCATCCCCAAATCCGATGGCGGCATCCTCAATTCCTCGGGCGTGGTCGATTTCACCGTGGGCAAGGGCGTGGCCCCCGGCGTCTTCGTCATCGTCCGGGCCGACCACCCCCGCATCATCGAGCGCATGGACGATCTCCATATCGGCCACGGGCCCTATTATGCGTTCTTCCGGCCCTATCACCTGACAAGCCTCGAAGTCCCGCTGACCTGCGCCCGCATCATGCTGACCGGCAGGCCCGACATGGTGCCCCTGCCCCGTCCGGTGGCCGAAGTCTGCGCCGTCGCCAAGCGCGATTTGCAGCCCGGCGAGGCGCTCGATGCCATTGGCGAGACCTGCTACCGCTCCTTTGCCATGACCGTGACCGACGCCCGCGCCAGGGGCGCCCTGCCGGTCGGCCTGCTCGAAGGCGGCAAGGTCACGGCGCCGGTGAAGAAAGGCGAACTCCTCACCAGCGCCAATGCCAGGCCGGATGTCACGACAAGGCTTTATGCCCTACGCATGGAGCAGGACCGGCTTCTGGGGCTTTGAGCCTCAGTCTTTCTCGATTTCCTGTGCCAGCGGCAGCGGATAGCGTCGCCTGGGGGGGCAGTCGGTGGATGATCATGCCCAGCCCCACCAGCAGGAAACAGGCCAGAAACAGCACGAGGAACAGGGTCAGCGGTTCGACCGGCCCCGTCATGGTCAGCAGCGGCACAGCCGCCGCCGGTGGATGGGTCACCCGCAGCGCCAGCATGATCAGCATGACCAGCCCGACGCAGAGCGTTGCCAGCCAGAACGGCTCGGGCACCACTATCATGGCCAAAACCGCCACCAGGGTGCCGATGAAATAGCCGGCAAAGATATTGATGGGCTGGGCATTGGACGAATCGGGCTGCCCGAAGATCACCAGCGCGGTCGGCCCCAGCGGCGCGAGCAATAAAGGCAGGCCGGTGACCGCTGACAGATAGCCGATCAATGTCACCGCTGCCGCGGCGGCGGCAGCCGATTTGGCATGCACCCGCCAGTCATTGCGGGGTTCATGCCGGGCGATGAAACGGGCGATCAGCAGGTGCATGCCCCTTTTTGCCAGACCCGGCCGAACAACAAAACCCCGCCCTGGGCCCAAAGGTCCAAATTGCGGAAGCTTCCCCTGTGCTTGCTTGCCAAGCCGGGATCCATGGCTTATTTGCTGATAAAAAATATCAGGTATAAAGCCATGACCGAGACCACGCCCAACCCCCGTGCCATCCAGCGCATCCGTCACGACACCAGGATGCGCCTGCTCAAGGTCACGGCCATCACCGACATCACTCCGCAGATGCGCCGCCTGCGCCTCGAAGGCGACATGAGCGGCTTCGCCTCGCTGGGCCATGCCGATCACATCAAGGCCTTCTTCTTTGCCGAAGGCGTGACGCCCGAACTGCCGCCCATCGGCCCCAATGGCGCCGAGTTCCGGCCGGGCACGCGGCCGGAAATGCGCGACTACACCCCGCGCTACTGGAGCGTGGAGGAGGGCTGGATCGACCTTGATTTCGTGCTGCATGGCGACGGCCCCGCTTCGAGCTGGGCGGCTGCCGCAAGGATCGGCTCGACGCTGGTCATCGGCGGCCCGCGCGGCAGCCAGGTCGTGCCCATGGCCTT
>CBFGTF010000322.1:0-2059 GCA_965651655.1 uncultured Devosia sp. | reverse complement strand
TCCGGAACTGACTTGATGTGTAAGGAGTACAGGTCTTGAAATCGCGCAGCGAGAGCCTCATCCGGCTCAAGAAGTTCCAGGTGGACGAGAAGCGCCGTCAGGTCGCGCAGATCGAGATGATGGTTGCCGATTTCGAGCGCATGGCGTCCGAACTCGACCAGCAGATCGAGATCGAGCACACCAAGACCGGCATTTCCGATGTCGCCCATTTCGCCTATTCGACCTTTGCCAAGGCCGCGCTCACCCGCCGAGACAACCTGCTGGCATCGGCCAGTGACATGAAGGGCAAGCTCGAGGCGGCCCAGGACGCGCTGGCCGAAGCGCTCGAGGACCTCAAGAAGGTCGAACTGCTCGACCAGCGCGAGCACCAGCGCGACAGGGACGAACAGGCCAAGATCGAACAGGCCGAATATGACGAGACGGCCCGGCTGCGTTACCGCCGGCAGTAACGCTATTCACCAGAACACGAAAAGGCCCGCCGAAGCGGGCCTTTTGCATTTCTGGCAATGCGCGATTACTGCGGCACGGCCGGGGCAGCCGGGTCCATGGCCGGGTCAGCCGGCGCCATTGCGGGGTCCATTGCCGGATCCATGGCCGGGGCGTTGGGGTCTTCCCAGACAAAGTCAGGGGCCGCGGTCAACGCGTCAGCCGTGGTCGGGAGCACCCAGCGCCAGGTATTGTCAAAGGCGATGGTGTATTCCAGCTCGCTGAAGTCCACGGCCACGTTCTTTTCGCCGATGCCGAGGAAGCCACCCACGCCGATCACGACAGCATGGATTTCCCCATCGGCCGAGATCACCAGATCGTTGACGGTACCGATTTCTTCGGCATCTTCACCCGCAGTCGAGAAGATCGGGGCGCCCATCACTTCAGAGACGATGGCATCGCCCTCGCCCACAATGTAGCCAGCGGACATATTGAAGGGCTCATCGGCTTCCATCGTGTCCATGGCACCATCGTCTGCGGGGGTCATGGCATCATCGGCAGGCGCCATGGCGTCATCAGCAGGGGCCATGGCATCGTCAGCAGGGGCCATGGCGTCATCGGCCGGGGCCATCTCGTTGGCCGGCGCCATTTCATTGGCAGGCGCTTCGGTGGTGGTGGCCGGGGTCTCGGTCGTGGTCGTCTGGGCGATCGCGGTCGTGCCAAGGGCAAGGGCGATGGCCGAGGTAGTCAGAAGAGTGCGGATCATAGTAGGCTCCAATGGTTCATCTTTGCGGTGAACAGGGCCGTGCGACGCAAAACTTGCCGGTAGCGCGTCGTGCGGCCCGTTGTTCGATGAACGCAACGACTGCGCGACCCGTTCCGCAGGTTTTTTTCTGAACCGGGATGCAACCAAAGAAAAAGCCGGCAGCTGATTGCACAGCGCCGGCTCTCTCCGCCTCCCGTTAACGGGTTATTATCGACCGGCTCGACGTGTCTGCGGGCACGGCGGGCGATCTTTCTGCCCTCGGCGGCGCGGCATGGGGCGCGCAAGAGGGCTGACAAGCGCACAATAGCGCAAGCGTGATGGCCGGCCAGCGTGAGCCGGGTTAATGGCTTAACAGGACCTTAATCGACCAATGCCGCGCTCTGCCGGTCATAGTCCCGCATGGCCCGATGCGGCATGCCGCCATCCATGAATTCGGGCCCGAAGGCCACAAATCCCAGGCTCTCGTAAAAGCCCAGCTTGTCCGACTGCGCGGTAAGATAGAACCGCTCCTGCCCGCGGGCGCGCGCATGGGCCATGGCGGCCGCAATCAGCTTGCGGGCAATGCCGCGGCCGCGAAACAGCCGGCGTACCGCGACCCGTCCGATCTTGACGTGTTCGGGCAGATCGATCAGCCGCAGCGTGCCGACCACCTCGCCCTCGGCAATGGCGACAAAATGGGTGGCCGTGAGGTCGGAAGCGTCATGCTCTTCCTCTTCGGGCACTTTCTGTTCCCACACAAAGACCTCGCGCCGGAGCGCAAAGGCGGCGTTGGAGAGGAGCGAAAAGACGGGAACGGGCAGGATGACGATGTCGGACATGGGCATATCCTAGAGCATGTCAGTCCTTAACGGAAATCGTCGGCTTTCG
>CBFGTF010000321.1:0-2061 GCA_965651655.1 uncultured Devosia sp. | reverse complement strand
CGACCACAAGGCCATCGACATCTGGTTCGGCTCGGCCCAGATCATGATGCATTCGTTGACCGCGCACATGATGGCGGCCTATCCGCCCGACATCTATATCCGCCCGCATGTGGGCAATTTCGGCGCCATGGAATTCTGGCGGGTGCGCGAGATCATCACCCATGCCGAGGCGGAAAAGGACCGCTTCAAGTGGATGCTGGAAAAGAAGATCGAGGCCTATATCCAGAACCAGGTCGAGGTCATCGACAGCAATCCGGGCTGAGTGTCACTCACCCACTTCAACGACCACACTGCCGCGCTTGCGGCCTGTCTCGACATAGGCATGAGCCGACGGAATGTCGGCAAAGGCAAAGACCTTGTCGATATGCGGGCGATAGTGTCCCGCTGCCGCCAGTCGGCCCAGTTCGACCACATCATCCAGGCTTTCGGCGGCCGGGCCGGCAATCATGCGGCGACCATCGGGTCCCTTGCGCAGGCTGCCCAGCATTTCCTTCATCGTCCCGGCGATGGCTAGGTAGCGACCATTGGGGCTGAGCAGGGCCTGCGCCCGGCCAAAATCCAGGGCTTCCACCGCATCGGCGACAATGTCGAACCGCTCGGGCAAGGCGCCGATATCGGTCGTCGTATAGTCGATGACGCGATCTGCACCCAGCGATTTCACGAGGTCCAGATTGCGGGTGCTGGTCGTGGCCGTCACCTTGGCCCCCTGATGCTTGCCCAATTGCACCAGCGCCATGCCGACGGCGCCGGAGGCACCGAGCACCAGCATGGTCTGGCCTCTCCTGAGGCCCGCCTTGCGCAGGTAGTGCAGCGCCGTGCTGCCGCCAAAGCACAGCGCCGCGGCCTGGTGGAAATCCAGCCCTTCCGGCAGATGGGTGATCGGACCGCTCTCGGGCAGGACGACATATTCGGCATGGGCGCCCATCTTGCCGCCGGGAAAAGCATAGACTGCCTCACCACGCCGGAAGCGGGTGACACCCTCGCCCACCGCTTCAACCACGCCGGACAGTTCCGTGCCCAGGATCGGCTGGCGCGGGCGGTTCCAGCCCAGGGCCAACCGGCCCAACGTCTTCATACCCTTTGGCAGATCGAAGCCACGCACCCGGACATCGCCGGAATTGACGGTGGTGGCATGGACGCGCACCAGCACCTCGCCCCGCTTGGGAATGGGCAAGCTCGCCTCTTCGAGGTGCAGCACTTCGGGGCCGCCATAATGGCGGGCAAACCAGGCTTTCATGTCGTGCTCCTTTGGACCGCCTAGCGGTCCTGCTTCGCATCAGCCTTCCACTGGAAGACCTCGCCGATCCCGACGCCGAAGACCTCGGCGATGCGGAAGGCGGCCTCCAGCGAGGGCGAATATTTGTTCTGCTCTATGGCCGCCACCGTCTGGCGAGTCATGCCGATGGCGTCGGCCAATTGCTGCTGGGTCATCTCGCCATGGTCGAAACGCAGGCGGCGGATGGTGTTGGAGATGGGGGGCGGCGGGGGCATCAGGCCAGCATCCGGTATTGGACGATCACGATGATCTCGCGCACCAGCGCCGCTGTCGCTGTGACGAACAGCACGAGATTGATCAGCATGACCGCCGTGGCCCCCACCGGATCAAGGGTGAAATCAGCCCGGGCAATATCGGTGATGAGCTTGCTCAGAAGGACCACGCCGACCAAGGCAATCTCCAGCAGCGCCAGCCCGTAGCGATTGGAAATCGCCTCGATACGCACTTCCAGCTCGTCGGCGGGCGGATCGAAATCCTGCCCGCCCAGCCGCGCGGCGATCAGCGCCCCGGGCAACATGATGGCCACGGCGATGCCGAGGCACCAGAGGAAGCGCCAGAACAATACGTCGCCGTTGAGGTCCCGCGCCGCGAAGCCAGACCAGACGCTCCAGAAATACCAGCCAAAGATCACCAGCGAGGTGATCACCGATATCCAGGCGACTTTTTCCCGCATCGTCATACGACGTCTCCATGGAAAAGATTACTGCCCTCATATCGATCATTCCAAACATGATGTCAATGATTTTTTACATTACGTCATGCAGAGCGAACATCGCGGTGCCGTG
>CBFGTF010000320.1:0-2061 GCA_965651655.1 uncultured Devosia sp. | reverse complement strand
TGGCGCTGCTCCTGGTCTTCATCGCCTGGTTCGTGCTGAATTTCACCGTCTTCGGGCGGCTGATCTACGGCATCGGCAACAACGAGGAAGCCGTGCGGCTCGCCGGCCATTCCGTCTCCCGCTACAAGATCGCCGCCTTCACTATCTGCGGCCTGACAGCCGGCATTGCGGCGGTCGTCTACATGGCCCGCCTGAACATCTCCAGCCCGATTGCCGGCATCGGTTTTGAGCTCAATGCCATCGCGGCCGTCATCATCGGCGGTACCAGCCTCAGCGGGGGCAGGGGCTCGGTCATCGGCACATTGCTCGGCGCCTTCATCATCGGCGTGCTCGCCAACGGTCTGATCCTTATCGGCCTCAGCGACTTCATGCGCCAGATGATCACCGGCGTCGTCATCATCGTCGCCGTCGTTCTCGACTACTACCGTGCCAAGTACGCTGCCAGATGAAACGCACCGCTCTCCTCAATCGCCACCTGAGTGCCCTCGTCGCGTCGCTCGGCCACCTGGACGAGATCGTCATTGCCGATGCCGGCCTGCCGGTCCCGGACGGCGTCAAGGTGATCGATCTTGCCGTTACTGCCGGCATCCCCGGCTTCCGTCCGCTGCTCGCGGCGCTGCGCTCCGAACTCGTCATCGAAGGTGCCATTTGGGCCGAAGAAGCCTCCGAGAACCTGTCGAGCGAAATGCGGAGCGAACTCGACGTCTGGTCTGCGGAAACAGGCCTCGGCATCGCCACATCGCGGCTTTCACATGCCGACTTCAAGCAGCGTACCAAATTCGCGAAGGCCATCATCCGCACCGGCGAAGTCACGCCCTACGCCAATATCATTCTCATCAGCGGAGTTGCGTTTTGACGTCCGTGACCATTGTCGGCAGCATCAATATCGACCTCACCAGTTACCTCGACCGCTGGCCGAAGATCGGCGAGACGATCACCGTCCGCGAAACCATCACCACGCTCGGTGGAAAGGGGGCCAATCAGGCGGTTGCGGCAGCGCGCCTCGGGGCCAAGGTTAATCTTGTCGGTGCGGTCGGTTCCGACGGCTTCGGCGGCAAGGCGGCCGGGGATTTGCGGGCAGAAGGCGTCGGTGTGCTGCTTTCCGAACTGGCGGGCGTATCGACAGGGCTGGCGTTCATCGATGTCGGCCCGGACGGGCGGAACATGATCCGCCTTTCCTCCGGCGCCAATGGAGAGCTTTCGCCCGCCGATGTCGCCCGTCATGAGCACGTGATCGCGGCAAGTGCCGTCGTCCTGCTGCAGAACGAGATCGGTCTCGCCGCCTCGTG
The DNA here is from genome assembly GCA_965651655.1 of uncultured Devosia sp. Classification (GTDB taxonomy): domain Bacteria; phylum Pseudomonadota; class Alphaproteobacteria; order Rhizobiales; family Devosiaceae; genus Devosia. The sequence goes on along the minus strand of CBFGTF010000320.1, from coordinate 772 downwards.
GGAGGCGGCGCGGATCGCCCGAAAGGCAGGCGCCCTCGTCGTCATGGACCCGGCACCCGCGCCTGAGCCCATGTGGCCGCGGGAAACTCTTTCGGCCTTCGATATCCTCACACCGAATGCGGGCGAGGCCGCGGGGCTGCTCGGCGCAGAACCCCAGACCTTGTCCGAAGCCCTGGATGCGGCGCATGCCCTTCGGGATCTCGGCCTGCGTGGCGCCATTGTCACCATGGGCGAAATGGGTGTTGCCTGGTCCTGCCCGGAAAGCCGGGGCACACTGCCGGCGCCGAAGGTCGAGGCCATCGATACGGTTGCCGCCGGGGACTGTTTCAACGGTGCCTTTGCGGCTCGTATGGCAGCAGGAGCCTCTATCGAGGCAGCCATAGACTTCGCGATGCGGGCCGCGGCGCTGGCGACCACCCGCAAGGGTGCTGCCGCCTCGCTGCCGCGCCTGAAAGAGCTGGAAGACCGGCGCGCGGTTCGCATCGCCTGAATGAAATCAAGCGCTTGATTGCGGCGGCAGGGAGTGGTTCAAGGAGAGCGTGCCCACGGGGAGAAACGCGCAGCATGCCAACGATCAAGGACGTCGCACGCAAGGCAGGTGTCTCTGTCGGCACTGTCTCGCGCGTCCTCTCCAAGAACGAGAGCGTCAAGCAGCCGCTGAAGGAACGTGTGCTCGCGGCGATGGCGGAGCTGGATTACAAGCCGAACCTTGCCGCCCGGGCCCTCAGGACCAACTCGATCGACGTCATCGGGCTGGTGGTGCCGGACATCA
>CBFGTF010000319.1:0-2074 GCA_965651655.1 uncultured Devosia sp. | reverse complement strand
GTGGATGCCCCCACCTGACGGCATCGCAATGTGCCAATGTGATGCGTGTTGAAGCCATCACAGAAGTAGGGAGCATCCATGCCCGAGGTTACGATTATTGGGATCGATCTGGCAAAGCGCATTTTCCACCTGCACGGTGCCGGTCACGACGGGTCCGTCGTGTTTCGCAAAAGGCTTTCGCGTGGCCAGCTGCTTGCGTTCATGTCTCAGGTACCGCGGTGCGTTGTCGCCATGGAGGCGTGTGCGACGGCGCATGGCTGGGGCCGCGCCTTCGAGAAGCTTGGACATGAAGTGCGCCTGATCCCGCCAGTCTACGTGAAGCCATTCGTCAAACGCCAGAAGAACGATTGCGCAGATGCCGAGGCGATCGTGGAAGCTGCGGTGCGTCCGACAATGCGCTTTGTGGCTTTGAAGACCGAAGACCAGCAAGCCCGCGCGATGCTGTTTCGGACGCGGCAGATGTTTGTCGGCCAGCGCACTCAAATGATCAACGCCCTTCGTGGACATCTCGCCGAACATGGCCTGGTCGCTGCGCGAGGAGTTGCTCAGCTCAAGAAGCTTGCGGACGCCATCGGCGACGTGAACACGCGCTTGCCCGCCACGGTGCGAGACCTCGGCCATATGTATCTGAACGCGATCGAAGGGTTGAGTAAACGCATTGCGGAACTCGACCACAAGATGGGCCAGGCTACGAAGGAAGCAGCATCGACGCGTCGCGCTCAAACCATGCCTGGGGTCGGGCCGATCACGGCATTGGCGATCGAAACATTTGCACCTGATCTGACCAGCTTTCGGCGCGGTAGGGACTTTGCCGCGTGGCTGGGGCTCGTGCCCCGCCAGCATTCGACAGGAGGCAAACCCCGCCTGGGCAAAACCTCGAAGATGGGACAGCGGGACATCCGAAGGCTCCTGATCTCCGGCGCAATGGCTGTGCTGCAGGCGGTCGAGCGCTATGGCCGTTCAAAACATGGATGGCTTGTTCGCTTGCGTGGGCGCAAGCCACGCATGGTTGCCGCTGTCGCCTTGGCGAACAAAATGGCGCGAGGTCTCTGGGCCATGATGACGAAACAGGAAGATTACCGGAACCCGGCGGCGACGATGGCATGACAGCGCAAAGCTTGCCATCGCGCCTCGGTACGTCGGGCGTGTGAGGAGGTGACTGAACAGTAAGGGCAAAGGATCGACAAGATCCGGGTTGGAGAAAGCAGCATTTGTCGTGGAGCCGAAGAGCTCGCTCTGTTGATTTGCCTCTGACCCGCGCATCGCCATAACGGCCTGCGGCCACGTTCGAGCCGCACCATGAGGCCTGATACATGACCGCATCCGATCACGCGCCTGAGTTGTTCAAATACCACTTGCACGAAAGGGGGCATCCATACATGCACAAATCGGCTGATGGCCGGGGTTCCCCTTTCCCCGGACAGACTTATCCCACGGGCTCTGTGACAGGGATACCGAGCGCGGTGTAGCCGTTCAGAACGGCGATACGGACCTGAAGCTCCGCGACCTGTCGGTCGAAGTCCCGCGCCATGAGGCGCTGCCCCAGCAGTTTCACACAGTGCATCTTCGTTTCGACGCGGCTTCGGCGGTGGTATCCGCTCCATCGTCGCCAGAGAGCACGACCGAGGTATTTCGATGCCCGCAGCGCTTCGTTTCGTGCGATCGCGCCGGCGGTGACGGTCTTCCACGGCTTGGCATTCTTGCGAGGCGGAATGACAGCGCGGGCGCCGCGGTCAGCGATTGCATCGTGGCATTTGCGGGTGTCGTAGGCACCGTCGGCAGTGACGCTGCTGATCTGCTCGTACGCTGGGATCTGGTTGAGCAGGTCGGGTAAGACCGGTGCATCGCCGATATGGCTCCCTGTGACCTCGACTGCGCGAACCTCCAGTGTTTCCTCGTCGATCCCGAGATGGATCTTGCGCCAGACGCGCCGTTTGGGTCCACCATGCTTGCGGGCGTGCCACTCGCCTTCGCCCTCGACTTTGATACCCGTGCTGTCGATCAGCAGGTGCAGCGGCCCCTTGGAGCCGCGATACGGGATGTTCACGGCCAGGGTCTTCTGGCGGCGGGACAG
>CBFGTF010000318.1:0-2082 GCA_965651655.1 uncultured Devosia sp. | reverse complement strand
AAGACCTGGCGCGAATCCATTTCCGAGCCATAGCGCTCGGCCTCAGGGAGCTTGGCCAGCGCCTTCTCGTCGGGGACGGAGCGCCACAGCCAGGAGGGGACGTCGTTCTCCTCGACCTTCTTCAAGACCTTGGCGACGCCGGCCTTGCGGAAATATTTCTGCGCAATGATGTCGGTAGCGACCTGCGACCAGGTCGCGGGCACGGCAATATCGTCGAGCTTGAAAACCACCGAGCCATCGGGGTTCCGGATCTCGCTGGTTGCCGAGCGAAACTCGATCGAGCCGTAACGGTCCGCGTTGGCAGTGGTAAACCGGCGTTCAATGCGCATAGTCGTCGTAATCCCCAAGTGTCGGGCACACACGTGCCCACCAGCCGAAACCCGGCTTCTCAAACAGAATCTGTTGTGACGCTTCACCAACCGAAGCCCGCGGGAGGCGCGGACCCCAGAAAATTGCCCCGTGCCAGGGGAGTACGACGATCGTCCTGCCGCCGCTTTTCCCTAGGACCTGCCCGGCACTTCCCAATGCCCCGAACCGTTGATCAGAGTTAGTCGATTCAGGGGGCGCGTCAACGACAGAAATCACAAGACCTAGTGTGCCAGCCATGCGCTGAAACAAGAGCTAGTATGGGTAATATGTGGATTATGGGGACAAACTGCAAGGAAAACAGTGCGCTTGGGGGGCGATTTGAAGGGCGGTCCCAGGTGGCCGAGCCGGTCCATGAGTGACGCGAAAATCCGGTGCTAAAGCTACGGGATTCCTTGCTGTTCGGCATCGGCTCACTGGTGTTTACCGGGCGTTAGCCATAGCGGCAAAGTCCAGAATCGGTTTGGCCTGCGGGGTGTCAAGCGCAGAATTTTTGGCAAAGCTGTGACAAACGGAACGTCAATATCTAGTCGGTCGCCCTGAGGCCGCGACGCTGCCCATAGACTACCCAGAGGGAGAGCGGGACCATGACCAGGCCCGCCCAGCCATAGGCGGGAAGGATGCCGACCCGGTCGGCCAGGATGCCGAAGACCAGCGTCCCCACTATGCCGGCCACGTTCTCGGCCATGACGAGCGCCGAGGTGGTGGTGGCGCGGCTCCGGCCTTCCATGACCCGGTGGAAGCGGGCTTCGGCGAGAACGGCGAGGGGCGCCATGACCACATAGGCGGCGCAGAGCAGCAGCACATACCAGGGCGATGCGCCGATGGAGGCGATGACCAGGAGCGCGCCGCCGACCAGGGGCAGCAGCCATGCCAGCCAGGGGCGGCCGGCCAGGCGGTGGGCGTAAAGGCTCGCCCCGGCAAATATGAACTCCACCCCGGCGCCGGCAATGCCCCAGGCCCAGACCGGCAGGCTGACGGCGAGATAGTAGAGCTGATCGAATTCCTCGATCAGTTCGAAGACCACCAGGCCAACCGCGATATAGGTGGTGACGAATCGCAGGTCGGCGTGGTGGCGGAACTCGTTGGCCGCATCGATGAAATGCGAGAAATATCCGGCGGGTGTCTCCGGACCTTCGGCTTCGGCGGGCCCCCGGCGGACGTCTTTCAAAAAGAATGCCAGGACCGAGGCCAGCAGCAGTGGTGGTATGGAGAGCCACAGGCCCCAGTCGAAGCTGTAATAGGCGACAAAGCCGCCCAGGAGCGCGCCGCAGCCGATGCCCAGTTCCTCGGCGGCATTGTCGCGTCCCAGCACCTTGTCGAATTCGGCGCTGCGGCCCTCTTGTTCCATGCGCTCGTAGAGCAGGGATTCGCGGGAACCCGATTGCAGGGCCTGCGCCAGGCTCCAGAACAGGAAGCCCAGCGCATAGAGCCAGAAACTGCCAGCCGCCAGGATCCAGAAAAGGAAGGCAAGTGCCTTGAACAGCGGCGCCGCGACCAGCAGCCAGCGCCGGTCAAAATGATCGGAGAGGGCGCCGGAGGGCATTTCGAGCACGATGGCCGTGGCGGACCAGAAGGCGAGCAACAGGCCGATCTCGGTCAGGGTCAGGCCGTCGAGTTCGAACAGCGCCGTATAGAAGGCGTAGGCGAGGATGAAATCGAAGAGGAACGCATAGGCATAGTAGAAGCCAAGGAAGCGGCGCAGGCTCATGGCAG
>CBFGTF010000317.1:0-2105 GCA_965651655.1 uncultured Devosia sp. | reverse complement strand
GCCCAGGCCGGCGAACTCGACCGGGTGGTGGACATCTTCACCCTTGATGACGCGGCGGTCGCCGTGACCCAGACGCCCCACCGGGCCGCTGCCCCGGCGCCAAACCGTGCTGTGCAGAAGGCCAGCCAGGCCTATCTCAGCCAGGGCAATGCGGCCATTTCGACAGACTGGGACGAGTTCTAGACTTCAACGCAGCTGCTTATGACGTCGAAAAGGGGGCACATGTGCCCCCTTTTCTTTGCCGCTACAGTACAGGGTGGTTTACCCGGCCTTAATGGGCCTTGTGCAATCTGGCCCCGGACGCAGATTCGAATGCAACACTGCCGGCCTTGCGGCTGGCATGTCGAACAGGCGTCATCATTTCCCAAATGATGGCAGGGCGAAGGCCGACACCCGAAGCGGGTGCGGAGCATTGGCTCGCATATAGACGTACGAAACTGGCCGGCCAGGATGGCCAGGCTTTTGAGGCAAGGCACGATGAAACTGAGCAATCTGTCCATTCAAATCAAACTGGTCCTGGGGGCAGGCGTCGTCTTCCTGGTGGCGACCGGCGGCATTATCGCAGGGGGCCTGGCGCTGATGTACCAGACGGCCGGCGCGGAGGCCGAAGAGCGGGCACGGGCCCTGCTGGCACAGTATAGCGCCATGGCCACCGGTCAGATGAACGGCGTCATCGCCACGACGCGGGCGACAGCGGCCAATGTGGAATCCCTGGTTGCAGAAGGCTCGGCCGACCGGGACCAGCTGGGTCGCCTTGCCCACCAGATCATGGCCCTGCAGCCGGGCCTGACCGGACTTGCCCTGGCGTTCGAACCCAATGCCCTGGATGGGCGCGACGCTGAATTCACCAGCCATCCCTATTCGGGCGACAATGGCCGTTTCGTGCCCTATTTCGCCCGCACGACGGATGGCATCGAGGTAGAAGCGCTGGTGATGACTGCCGAGGGCAATGTCGAATCCTGGTACGATCTGCCGATGCGCGAGGACCGCACTACGCTGGCCCCGCCCTATGCCTATCCGGTCAATGGCGTGGACACGCTCATCACCACGATCAGCGTGCCGGTGCACAAGGCCGGCAAGCCGGTGGGTGTCATCGGCGCTGACCTGTCGCTGGCGACCATTGCCGGGGTGATCTCGCAGTTCCGACCCTTTGGCGAAGGCCATGTGCTGCTGGTCAGCAATGCCGATACCTGGATTGCCAATCCCGACCCGGCCATGGGCGGACAGAGGCTGACCCCCGACATTTCCGCGGCCCTTACCAATCCGGTGTTGATGGAGAGGGGCATTACCTATGTGGACGAGACCGGGACCAATACATTCGTGGTCACCGCGTCCATGGCCTTTACCAGCCTGACCGATACCTGGACCATGGTGATGACCGTGCCCACCGCTACGATCTATGCCGGGGTCGACAGCATGCGCAACATGGCCATCATTGCCGCCGGCGTGCTGCTTGGCGCGGTGCTGCTGATCGTCTGGTTCGGCGCCGGTGTCATCGCCAAGCCGATCCGCAAGATGACCGAGATCATGGGCCTTCTGGCCCAGGGCCGCTATGATATCTCCGTGCCCTATCGTACCCAGAAGGACGAGATGGGCGGCATGGCCCGGGCCGTGGAAGTGTTCCGCGAAAACGGATTGCGCATCAGCCAGATGACCGAGGCCGAGGCGGCCCGCATCATCTCCGACCAGCAGGCGCGCCAGGCCATGATGAGCGAGTTGCAGATGGCCTTTGGCGAAGTGGTCGATGCCGCCGTCTCGGGCGATTTCTCCAAGCGCGTCAATGCCAGTTTCCCCGATGCCGAGCTCAACAGCCTCGCCGGTTCGGTGAACGGGCTGGTCGAGACCGTTGACCAGGGTGTCAGCGAGACGGGCAAGGTGCTCGAAGCGCTGGCCCGGACCGACCTGACCCTGCGCATGGAGGGCAACTACAAGGGCGCCTTCGCCACGCTGCAGAACAGCATCAATATTGTGGCCGAGACGCTTTCGGACGTGGTGAACGGCCTCAAGACCACGTCGCGCTCGCTCAAGACGGCTACCGGGGAAATCCTGGAAGGCACCAATGACCTTTCCGAGCGCACCACCAAGCAGGCGGCAACCATCGAGGA
>CBFGTF010000316.1:0-2126 GCA_965651655.1 uncultured Devosia sp. | reverse complement strand
TGAAATCGAAATGCCACCAGGCGCGGCGGAATTCGCCATCGGTCACGGCCTTGAGCCCGGCATCTTCCTGCATGCGGATCACGTCGATGATCGCCTGATCCTCGACGGCCGACAGCTCCTCGGCGCTGATGGACTTGTCCTCGAAACGGGCCTTGCGGGCCTGCTTGATGCTGTCAGGGCGCAGGAAAGAGCCGACGACGTCGGCGTGATAGGGCGGCTTCGCAACGGCCATGGAATTCCTCCTTGATCCAGGTTGGGGGAGTGATGGCCCGAAGCGGCGGGCTTGGCAATCACCTTCTTGCCAAATGTATACAACTGGTATTCAATGCCCGGGATTTTGGAGGAGGATCGAACCATGGGCGAAGCTACATTTCCGCTGAACACCTGGTATGCCGTGGCCTGGGATGTCGAGGTGAAGCGCGAACTTCTGGCGCGCACCATCTGCAACAAGCCGGTGGTTCTCTACAGAAAGCAGGATGGAACGGCGGTTGCGCTGGCCGATGCCTGCTGGCACCGGTTGCTGCCGCTCTCGATGGGCGAGCTCTATGGCGATAATGTCATCTGCGGCTATCACGGGCTGGAATTCGACGACACCGGACGGTGTGTATACATGCCGTCGCAGGACACCATAAATCCCTCGGCCTGCGTCAAATCCTACCCGCTGGTCGAGCAGGACCGGTTCGTGTGGTTGTGGATGGGTGATCCGGCGCTGGCGGACCCGGCGCTGGTGCCGGACCTGCACTGGAACAAGCATCCCGACTGGGCGGCCGATGGCAAATATATCCATGCCAAATGCGACTATCGGCTCGTGGTGGACAACCTCATGGACCTGACGCACGAGACTTATGTGCATGGTTCGTCCATCGGCAATCGCGCGGTGGCCGAGGCGCCGTTCGAAGCGACCCATACCGACACGACCGCGACCATTACGCGCTGGATGCGCGATATCGATGCGCCGCCCTTCTGGCGCGGACAATTGGGCAAGGAGGGCAATGTCGATCGCTGGCAGATCATCAATTTCCAGGCGCCCTCGACCATTGCCATCGATGTGGGCGTCGCGCCCACCGGCACCGGTGCGCCCGAGGGGGATCGCAGCCAGGGGGTCAACGGCTTCGTGCTCAATACAATGACGCCCGAAACGGACAAGACCTGCCACTATTTCTGGGCCTTTGCGCGCAATTACAAGATCGACGAGCAGGCGCGCACCCATGATCTGCGCGAAGGCGTGTCCTCGATCTTCCGTGAAGACGAGCGGATTCTAGAGGCCCAGCAGAAGGCCATCGACGCCAATCCGGACCATGTCATCTACAATCTCAATATCGATGCCGGCTCGATGTGGGCGCGGCGGCTGATCGAGCGGATGATTGCCGAGGAAACCGCGATGCTGGAGGCGGCGGAATGATCGAGAAATCGGAACGCGCCGCCCAGTCGCAGCGCGCCCTGATGGGGGTGCGGGACCTGATCGTTTCGGGTGAAATCCGCGCCGGCACGCGGCTGTCGGAACTGGCGCTGGTGGAGCGGCTGGGCATTTCGCGCACGCCCTTGCGGGCCGCATTGGCGCGGCTGGGGCAGGAGGGCCTGGTCGAGGCTATTCCCTCGGGCGGCTATGCGGTGCGCAGCTTTTCGCGCGAGGACGTGATCGACGCCATCGAATTGCGCGGCGTGCTGGAGGGATTGGCACTGCGGCTGGCAGCCGAACGGGGCGTGGCGCCGGCGCGCATGAGCGAATTGCAGGGCCTGCTCGAGGGTATCGACGTGGCGTTGCGCGGCGAGGTCGAGGACATGGATTTCGACCGCTATGTCGACCTCAATGCAGCGTTCCATGAAAAGCTCTGGGGGCTGGCAAGCCAGACCATAAGGCGGGAAATCGAACGAGTGACGAGCCTGCCCTTCGCCTCGCCGAGCGCTTTTCTCGACAAGCAGGCGGGCGTGGTGGAGTTCCGGCGCTCGCTTTATGGCGCCCAGGCCCAGCACCGGGCCATGGTCTCGGCAATCGCACTGCGCGAGGGGACCCGGGCCGAGGCGCTGGCGCGCGAGCATGCGCGGCTGGCGCGGCAGAACCTGGAATTCGTGCTCGACCAGGATCGCAGCCTGATCCGGCGGGTGCCGGCGCTGTCGCTGGTGGT
>CBFGTF010000315.1:0-2140 GCA_965651655.1 uncultured Devosia sp. | reverse complement strand
GACTGGGTAATGCGCTCCATGGCGGCATTGGCCTTGTCCATCACCTCGCCACTGCGTGCCGCGTCCGCCGACACGGAATTGGCCGATGTATTGGCGTCGTCGGCCATGCGGGCATTTTCGGCCACCGTATTGGCCAGCTGTTCCATGGCCGCCGAGGTTTCCTCGATGGTTGCTGCCTGCTTGGTGGTGCGCTCGGAAAGATCGTTGGCGCCCGAAAGGATTTCACCCGTCGCGGTCTTGAGCGCCCGCGAGGTCACGCGCAACTTGCCGATCACATCGCTGAGCTTTTCGGCCACCGCATTGGTGTCGGCCTTGAGCTTGGCAAAGGAGCCCTGATAGTCCCCTTCCATGCGCTGCGTCAGGTCCGCTTCGGCCAGGGCCGCCAGCACTGCGCCGGTTTCGGCCAGGCCCCGGTCGACCGTTTCGACCAGGCTGTTGACGCTGCCGGCCAGGCTGTTGAGCTCGGCATCGGGGAACTGGGCATGCACCCGCTTGGAGAAATCGCCGGCAATGGCCGCATCCACCACTTCGCCGAATGCGGCCTGCAGGGCCACCATCATGTCGGTGCGTTCGATCCGCCGCCGTTCGGCAGCCAGCCGCTCTTCATCGGTCATCTGGCTGACCTTGAGCCCGTTCTCGCGGAACACTTCCACGGCCCGCGCCATGCCGCCGATCTCATTCTGCCGCGCGATATAGGGCACTTCGGTGTCAAACTGGCCATCGGCAATGACCTTCATGGTCTGGGCCAGCCGCGGCACCGGCGCCATCAGCGCCCGTGAGATGAAGAAACCGGCCACGCCCAGCACCAGCAGCGCCCCGCCGCCGACGATCAGCAGCAGTGTCAGCACACCATTGACCACGCCCTCGACCCCGGCCTTGTCGACCCCGACATAGAGCAGGCCCATGGGCACGCCGGCTGCGGTGACGATGGGCTGGTAGGCGGTGTAATAGGCTTTTCCCTGGATCAGGGCCTCACCCATATAGAGCTTGCCTTCCATCACAGAGGCATAGGCCGCGCTGGTCTGCCCCAGGGGCGTCCCCACGATGCGTTCGCCATTGGCGTCCAGGATATTGGTGGACATGCGCACGAAGTCCTTGCTCGCTTCGTCCCAGCCGAAAATCGTTGCGGTTTCGCCGGTCAGGCGGACGATGGAATCGACGATGTCGTGATTGAGGAACTGCCGCGGCATGGCAAAGGTGGAAATTCCCGCCAGCGAACCGTCTTCGGCCCAGCTCACATCTGCACCGGGCAGGTTATTGGCAAGGATCGTGGCGGCCGTCTTGAGGTTGGAGGCCTGCTGCTCCGCCGCCTGAATGCGCAGGGTCGAGCTCAGGCTGACATAGATGGCGGCCGATACCAGCGACACCGACAAGAGGATGGCGACAATGACCAGGGCCGCAATGGCCGTCGTAATCCGAATATTGCCAAGAAAACGCTTAACTGCACTGACCATTGGTTGGTCCCCAAAATTGATCACCAGGTTCCCTGCGAACCGGGCGCAATAATTGGGAGAAATCCTAACCGCTTGGGATTAACCGAGTATTATTCATGCAGAACGACTGCGGCCTGCATCAGCAGGCCGCATGTTTTTTGTGCATCGACAGGGATTTAGAACTCATCCCAATCGGCCGCGACGGCGGCATTGCCCTGGCTGAGATAGGCCCGGCTGGCCTTGGAGGCAGCCCTGGCGGGCTGCGGCGGCGGACTTTCGCGTCGGGCTGCCGGCACCGATTGCGGTTCGGCGGCCGACTGGTCGATGGCGAAAATGTCCACGATTCGATCGAGTTCGGTCGCCTGGGCCTCGGTCTGCTCGATGGCCGCATTGGTCTCTTCCACCAGCGCGGCATTGTGCTGGGTCATCTCGTCCATGGTCCGGACCGCAGCGGTCACTTCCTCGATCGAGGTGGCCTGTTCGGCACTGTCGCGCGCAATGGCCTCGAGCGACTGGGTGTTCTCGCGGATCGCCTCGAGCATGCTGGCAAGCTTGCCCGCAGCTTCGCCCACCAGCTTGGAGCCGGTGGTCACTTCGACGCTGGACTGCTCGATCAGCGCCTTGACGTCCGAGGAAGCACTGGCCGCTGACTGGGCCAGGCGCCGCACTTCCACGGCCACCACGGCAAAGCCCTTGCCTGCATCGCC
>CBFGTF010000314.1:0-2147 GCA_965651655.1 uncultured Devosia sp. | reverse complement strand
GGGGACCCCAGATACGGGACAAGAGTATCTTCCGCGATGGCAAACGGTCCAGCAAACATTATATGCACTTCACGCCAGCCCTGCGCTGGATATCGATGATGTTGTGCGTGAGGCCGGCCTGGAGCAGCCGTCTCTGGGCCTTGCCCTTTCTGACGGTGCTGGCGCCGGGTCCCAAGACGAACGCGGAGAACAAGAAGCGGCACAAGACGAGCATCGACTGGATTGGGCAAATGATTACCGCGGTGCGGCGCTGGTTGCCGGGGCGGACTATCGTGCTGGTGGTGGACGGCGGCCTGGCGGCTGTGAAGCTGGGGCAGCGCTGTCGCCGCCTGGATGTGGCTTACATCACCCGAGCCCGCCTGGACATTGTCTTGCATGACCCGCCAACGCGGAAGGGGGCCAAGAAAGGCAAGCGCTTGCCCGCGCTCAAGCAGGTGCTGGCCGACCCGCAGACTCAATGGACGACGTTGAACCTGAACTGGTACAGCCACAAGCGGCAGACCATCCAATTCTGTTCGCAAACCGCCTTGTGGTGCACACAGGGACAGGACCCCTTGCCCATCCGCTGGGTGTTGGTGCGCGACCCGCAGGGCCACCTCCTGCCCACCGCCTTTATCAGCACCGACCTGTCCTTGAGCCCTAAGCAGATTCTGGGCTTCTTTATCGGTCGCTGGGGCTTGGAAGTGACCTTCCAGGAAGCGCGTGCTCATCTGGGTCTGGAAACCCAGCGGCAGTGGTCGGACCCGGCCATTGCCCGCACCACCCCGGCGCTGTTGGGCCTCTTCTCCCTGGTCACCTTGCTGGCGCACCGTCTCTGCCAAGACCAGCCGCTGCCCGTGCGCCAGACAGCCTGGTACCACAAACGGGAAGCTACCTTTTCGGACGCCCTGGCTCTCGTCCGTCGTCACCTTTGGACCCACATGCAATGGGTAGACTCCCGTCCCAGCACGGGACTTGTTACTTTGCCTACCTCGCTTCTTCATGGCCTGATTGACACTTTGTGTTATTCAACCTAATTTTTGATGTTTTTTGGACAAAGTCGAGCAATCTCCAATCTCCAATCTCCAATCTCCACCCCCGTTTCTTGCCCAAACACCCCCACCTCACTAGAATCAGCCCATATAGTGCTACATAAGGAGATTTACCGTGGCTGACGAAACAAAAGCCAGACAAACCGACAACGAACTGAGCAAACTGCAAGGCAAGCGCATGGTGGATCATAACACCTGGCGCGAGCAGTATAGCGAAAGATTTGAAAAGGACGCCGAAGAGCATCGCCAGGCTTTGCAGAAGATTATCGACGGCGGCATTGCAACGCGTGTACGCATCCTGACCAACCACGATAGCTGCCCCGTCTGCAAGTCCGTGGAAGGCGCTTACGACTTCGACAAAGTGCCCGAGCTGCCTCTCGAAGGCTGCTCGCACCCGGCCGGCTGCCGCTGCCATTACGCGCCGGTGCTGGACCTCTTCGGCCCCTAGCGCAAGGCGTGCGTCGCGTAAATGATTGACCCGCAGTTGCAGGGCAAAGTTGCGCTGATTACGGGAGCCAACAACCCCTACGGCATCGGCGCCGCCATTGCGGCTGCGCTGGCGGCCCAGGGCGTGCGTATCTTCCTGCACGGCTATCGCGGCGCCTGGAAGAGGCGGGGGAAGCGTTCTATAACCGGCAGGGGCGCAAGGCGCTAGACGAGGTTCTGGACAATCTACGCCAATCCGGCGCGGAAGCGCAGGGGCTGGAAGGAGACCTTGCCGACCCCGCGCTGGCGCCCCGCCTTTTCGATGCCGCCGAAGCCGCCTTCGGCCCGGTGCAAATCCTGGTGAACAATGCGGCCTATTGGGAAGCGGATACCTTTGTGCCCGGCGACCGGCCCTTGCCCAACGAGGCCGTCGAGCTGTGGACCTCGCGCCCACAAACCATCTCCGCCGGCACCATCGACCGCATCTTTGCCGTCAACACCGATGCGGTCTTTCGGCTCTGCATTGCCGTGACGCCGGGCATGATCGCGCGCGGCTGGGGGCGGATCGTCAACGTGACCACCAGCCTCGAAACCATGATCCGTCCCGGCATGTCGCCTTACGGTCCGGCCCAAGCCGCCACTGAGGCGTTGTCCGCGATCATGGCCAAGGATCTTGAGGGCACCGGCGTG
>CBFGTF010000313.1:0-2186 GCA_965651655.1 uncultured Devosia sp. | reverse complement strand
CCGCGCAGCGACACCACGCTGGGCAACCACAGGGCGATCTGCGGGAACACCATGATCAGCACCAACCCGACCAGCATGACCAGCACGAAGGGCACGATCGATCGGTAGATGTCCATCAGGGAGATCTCCGGCGGTGCCATCGCGCGCATCAGGAACAGGTTGTAGCCGAACGGCGGGGTCATGTAGGCGATCTGGCAGGTGATGGTGTACAGCACGCCGTACCAGATCGGGTCGAAGCCCAGGGCGATGACCAGCGGCACGTAAAGCGGCGCGACGATCACCAGCATGGCCGTATCGTCCAGGAAGGTGCCCATGATCAGGTAGGACAGCTGCATCATGATCAGCACGCCCCAGGGGCTCAGCCCCCACTTTTCGATGAACAAAGCCTCGATGGCCTTGACCGCGCCCAGCCCGTCGAAGACGGCGCTGAAAGCCAGCGCGGCGAGGATGATCCACATGAACATGCAGGTGATCATCAACGACTTGCGCAGCGTGTCTTCCATCACCTGGCGGGTCAGTCGCCCTTTGAGGATGGCCGCAAGGGTGGCCGCGGCAGCACCGACCGCGGAGCTCTCGGTCAGGTTGGTGATACCCATGACGAACAGTCCGGTCATCGAGAAGATGATCGCCAGGGGCAGAATACCCGAGCCCAGCAGGCGGAATTTTTCTGCGCGGGTGATCTGTGCCCGCTCTTCCGCCGGCAGGGCGGGGCCGAGGCTCGGCTGGAGCTTGCAGCGGATCACGATATAGATGATGAACAAGCCCGCCAGCAGCAGACCGGGAAACACCCCCGCCAGCCACAGTTGGCTCACGGGCTGGCGCGCGATCATACCGTAGAGCACCAGCACCACGCTGGGTGGCACCAGGATGCCCAGTGAGCTGCCCGCCTGGATCACCCCGGTAACCATGATCTTGTCGTAGCCGCGGCGGAGCATCTCCGGCAGAGCGATGCTCGCGCCGATGGCCATACCGGCCACGCTCAGGCCGTTCATGGCAGACACGGCCACCATGAGCACGATGGTGCCGATGGCCAACCCGCCGTCCAGCGGCCCCATCCACACGTGGAACGCACGGTAGAGGTCATTGGCAATGCCCGACTCCGACAGCATGTAGCCCATGTAGACGAACAAGGGCAGCGTCAGCAGCGGATACCAGCTCAGCAGCCGGAAGCTCGCGCTGAAGGGCAGTTCGACACCGCCGTTGCCCCACAGCAAGACGGCGAAAATGGCACCGACGAAACCGATAGCCCCGAACACGCGCTGTCCGGTCAACAGCAGCAGCATCATGCTGGAGAACATCAATAAGGCGATGATCTCGTAACTCATTCGAGCGTCTCCCCGCGGGCCCGGGCGATGTCCTTGAACAGCATCGAGATCGTTTGCAACAGCATGAGGAAGATACCGAAGGTCATGATGACTTTGATCGGCCACATGAGCGGCGCCCATGAGGAGTAACGGGTCTCACCGTATTGAATGGCGTATTGCGTGCTGGCAATGCCGCCGAGCAGCAGCACGACCAGATAAAAAATGAGAAACCCTGAGGTGATGATGTCGGCACCGGCCTGGCGTTTGGGCTTCCATTCGCCGTAGAGCAGGTCCATGCGCACATGGCCGTTGAGCATCATGGAATAGCCCCCGCCGAGCAGGTAATAGGCGGCCATGGTGAACTGCGCCATCTCCACGACCCATATCTGCGGGGCGTTGAACACGGAGCGTGAAATCGACGAGAACAGCAGAATGCCCATCATGGCGAAGATCAAATACATGGCGGAACGCCCGATGATGCGGGTCATCGCATCGATCCATCGCACATAGAGTCGTATCGGCTTCGGCACTGGCGTCCCCTCTTTGATCCTTTTGCTGACCATGTGAATGACCGAAGGCCCTTTTGCGATCGAGCCGGAAAGGGCCTTCGGGTGGTTATGCGGCGTCGGTATCAGCCGTAGCGGTACGGAGGACCGGCCGCACGCATGGTATCGGCGTAGTTCTTGAGGATCTCCACGATCTTGGCGCTTCTGGGGCTTTGCTGGGCGATCTCGTCCCAGAACTTGCGCGCTTCGGCTTCCACCGTGGCCCACTCCGACTCGGGGATGGAGGTGAGCTCCAACTTGCCGCCGGTGGTGCGATAGTGCGCCTCGCCCCACCAATACCAGTGCTGGCGGTAGTAGTGCGAGCTGTCCATGCACA
>CBFGTF010000312.1:0-2191 GCA_965651655.1 uncultured Devosia sp. | reverse complement strand
CCATGCTGGCCTGGAACCTCTTCATGGAAGCCGGGCTCCCCGAAGGCATTCTCAACGTCGTCCATGGCGACAAGGAAATGGTCGATGGCATCCTTGACCATCCCGACATCAAGGCGGTGAGCTTTGTCGGCTCCACCCCCATCGCCGAATATGTCTACCAGCGCGGCACCAAGGCCGGTAAGCGCGTGCAGGCTCTCGGCGGCGCCAAGAACCACATGGTCATCATGCCCGATGCCGATCTCGATCAGGCCGCCGACGCGCTGATGGGCGCCGGCTACGGCTCGGCGGGCGAGCGCTGCATGGCCATTTCGGTCGCCGTGCCAGTGGGCAAGGACACCGCCGATGCGCTGGTGGCAAAGCTCAAGCCCCGCGTTGAATCGCTGAAAATCGGCCCGGCCACCGACAAGGACGCCGAAATGGGTCCGGTGGTCACCAAAATGCACCGCGACAAGATCCTGGGCTACATCGATAGCGGCGTCGAAGAAGGCGCCAAGCTGGTCGTCGATGGCCGCGGCTTCAAGCTCCAGGGCTATGAAGAGGGCTATTATGTCGGCGGCACGCTGTTCGACAATGTCGAGCCGAACATGAAGATCTATAAGGAAGAGATCTTCGGGCCCGTGCTCTCGGTGGTCCGCCGCGACAGTTTCCAGGACGCGGTCGACCTGATCCATGGCCACGAATATGCCAATGGCACCGCCATCTTCACCCGCGACGGCGACGCCGCCCGCGAATTCGCCGACAAGATCGAAGTGGGCATGGTGGGCATCAATGTGCCCATCCCGGTGCCGGTGGCCTATCACAGCTTCGGCGGCTGGAAGCGTTCGCTGTTCGGCGATCACTCCATCTATGGGCCTGAAGGCGTTCATTTCTACACCCGCCTGAAAACGGTAACGACCCGCTGGCCCGCCGGCATCAAGGGCGGCGCCGAATTCAGCTTCCCGAGCGTGAAGTAGCCGCATTCATGTTTGCTCACCCCGGCATCGCACCCCTCACCCTGACCCTCTCCCCAGAGGGGCGAGGGGACGCTGGGGGCGGCGCTGGGGAAAAGCACGTTCCCTCAAAGAACACCGACGCCTTCACCTCGCCCCTCCGGGGAGAGGTCGACGCGCAGCGTCGGGTGAGGGGTGCGAAGCCTCGACCCGCTCAGGTCGCTCGTGCGAGGTCGCTGAGATCCAAGATGACTGATGCTGAAAACCGGCTCTGGTATCATCTGCGAAACCGGCGACTGGCCGGGTTGAAGTTTGTCCGCCAATATCCCATCGATCGCTACTACGCTGACTTTGCCTGCCGCGAGGCCATGCTGGTCATCGAGGCCGATGGTGGACAACACTCCCCGGAAAGCGATCAAGCACGTGATCGCGCCATCGAAGCGGCCGGCTATACGATCCTGCGCTTTTGGAACCAGGATATCCTGAGAAATACCGAAACGGTGCTTGAACAAATCCTCAATACCCTCGCCTCCTCCGTCCCCTCGCCCCTCCGGGGAGAGGGTCAGGGTGAGGGGACTTTCCTTTCAGACCTGAACGACGAGTAACGCCCATGACCTCTCCCGGCGAAAATTTCCGTATCAATGGCGACCGGCTCTGGGAGAGCCTGATGGAGATGGCCAAGATCGGCCCCGGTATCGCGGGCGGCAATAATCGCCAGACCCTGACCGACAGCGACAAGGAGGGCCGTGAGCTGTTCCAGCGCTGGTGCGACGAGGCGGGCCTGACCATGGGCGTAGACAAGATGGGCACCATGTTCATGACCCGCGCCGGCACCGATCCCGATGCCCTGCCGGTCTATGTCGGCAGCCATCTCGATACCCAGCCCACCGGCGGCAAATATGACGGCGTTCTGGGCGTCTTGGCGGGCCTCGAAGTCGTCCGCTCGCTCAACGATCTCGGCATCAAGACCAAACATCCCATCGTCGTCACCAACTGGACCAATGAGGAAGGCGCGCGCTTTGCCCCGGCCATGCTGGCCTCGGGCGTGTTTGCCGGCATTCACACGCTCGACTGGGCCTATGAGCGCAAGGACCCGGACGGCCTCAGCTTCGGCGATGAATTGAAGCGCATCGGCTGGGTGGGCGACGAAGAGGTCGGCGCGCGCAGGATGCACGCCTATTTCGAATATCACATCGAGCAGGGCCCCATCCTCGAGGCCGAAGGCAAGCAGATCGGCGTCGTCACCCATGGCCAGGGCCTCT
>CBFGTF010000311.1:0-2202 GCA_965651655.1 uncultured Devosia sp. | reverse complement strand
ACGATCAGCAGATTGCCGCCATAATAGCTCTTCCAGTCCTGCAGCACCCGATAGGGCGCCTCGCGCAATTCCTGGTCCGAGCGGGCCAGGGCCGCCAGCACCATGGGCAATTCATGGGCATTGGTGCCCAGCGCCTCGAGGTCATTGTCCATGGCGAGCTTCACATTGGACGTGCCGGTCATATTGGCGCCGATGCCTTCCTTGAGCGCCTCCACGCACCAGCGCTGCCAGAGGAAGGAATGACGGCGCCTTGTGCCGAAATCGGAAATCTTGAGATCGGGGAGCTTGGCCAGCCGCTCCACCTTTTCCCACATCCGCGCCTTGGCGCGGGCATAGAGCACGTCGAGCGTGAAGGGGCCGTAATGCTTCATGGCGGCGCGGCTGCGCAATTCATTGATGATGGCCAGGGCCGGGATTTCCCACATGGTGGTCTCGGCCCAGAGCCCGGGAAATTCCAGCACGAACTGCCCGTCGCGCTTTTCGATCTGGTATTCGGGGAGCTGGAAATGCTCCAGCCAGCGCAGGAAGCCGGGCTGGAAGATCTGCCGCGAGCCATAGAAGGTATTGCCCGCCAGCCAGATCATTTCCTTCTTGGAAAAGCGCAGGGTCCGGCAATGGTCGAGCTGGGCGCGCAGCTCATCGATGTCGATTTCCTCGGCCAGGCGAACCGATGTCGTGCGGTTGATCAGGCTGAAGGTCGCCTCGACCTTGGGATAGAGCCCCCAGATCATCTGCAGCATCAAGAGCTTGTAGAAGTCCGTGTCGAGCAGGCTCCGCACGATCGGGTCGAGCTTGAACGTGTGGTTGTAAACCCGCCGGGCAATGTCGGTATAGGTGGCCATGAGATTCCTCGATGCGCGGCAGGTTTGTAACGCGGTGTGGGTGCCAAGGCCAAGAGCGCTCTGTGCGAATGGCGGCGAGAGGTCGAAGGTGGGTGAGGATCCGCGCAGACCACCGGAAATACTCCTCCCCCTTGACGGGGAAGGTTGGGTGGGGGTGCGCGGCGCACTGGTGGCCTGATCGGGCATTTGACCTGTTGACCCCCCACCCCACCCCATCCCTCCCCGCGAGGGGGAGGCAGCCGGATCGAGCGACATGCTGGCTTCTCCGAGTTGTCGAGGGTCACCCCTGCAGCTGGAACCTCTCGAAGCGCGCCAACTCGGCATCGATCGCCGCCCTGGCCTCCGCCCCAACCTCTTCGAGCCAGCTCCATTTCTGCACCAGCAGCTTCCCGGCCTGCCTATCGGTCTTGAGATCAAGGGCGGCCACGACCCGGTCATCCACCAGCACCGGCAGGGCAAAATAGCCATATTGGCGCTTCGCCGCCGGCACATAGGCTTCAAACACATGGTCATAGCCGAACAGCAGCTTGAGCCGCTTGCGCTGGATGATCAGCGGGTCGAAGGGCGAGAGGATGTGAACGCGGTTGGCGGAGGCGGGGGCCACGGTTTCCAGCGCCTCCGGCGACGCCCAATGCGGCACTTTTTCGGCGCCCTCGATGCTGACCGGCACCAATTGCCGGCGCTTGACCCGAGCCTCGATCAATTCGCGCACGGCCTTCTTGGCCGGAGCATTGAGATGGCAGATGGAATCCAGGCTCACCACGCCCTGGCTGCGCAGGGCCCGGTCGAGAAGATAGGCCGTCACCTGCCGCTCGGTGGCCGGTTTTGGGGTTTTCTCCCAGCCGAAATGCCGACCAGTCAAATCATAGGTCTTGACCATGCCCTCCCGCGCCGCAATGGCCACCAGCCCCTGGTAGAACATCAATTGCAGCACCCGCTTGCTCGGCTTGCGGCTGGCCCAGGGATGGGTCTTGTCCACCAGTTCGTCATCATCGATGTCGCGGATGGAGAGCGGGCCTTCGGTCTTGAGCCGTTTCGTCATGGCGCTGACCTCGGCTTTCGTCACCGAGCCGAACCAGGCGCTCGGGTTTTCGCGATAGGCGCGCATTGCCGGGATGAAATAGGGCAGCTCGGCGCTGGGCACATAGCTCAGCGCATGGGTCCAGTATTCAAAGACGGATTTTTCCGCCGATTGCAGCGCCGCCAGATCGCTGCGCTTGTAGGCGGGAATGCGCGAATAAAGGATGTGATGGTGGCAGCGCTCGATCACATTGATCGTGTCGATCTGCACATAGCCAAGCTGCTCGATCGCCGCCTGCGCAGCGCCCGGTCCGGCGCCAAAGGGTTCGACTTCATCGAG
>CBFGTF010000310.1:0-2212 GCA_965651655.1 uncultured Devosia sp. | reverse complement strand
GCCAATGAGAGCCCGCTCGGCGCCAGCCCCAAGGCGCTGGCGGCCATGATCGAGGCGGCGGCGCAGCTCGAAATCTATCCCGAGGGTTCCTCGCGGGTGCTGCGCGAAGCGCTGGGCGAGGTGCATGGCGTGGATCCGGCCCGCATTGTTTGCGGCAATGGCTCGGATGACCTCCTGCACTTGCTGGCCCAGACCTATCTGGGGATCGGCGACGAAGCGGTGATGAACCGCTATGGCTTTTCGGTCTATCCGATCATCACCAAGGCAACCGGCGCGCAGATTGTCATGGTCGATGAGGCCGATTATCGGGCCGATGTGGATGGCCTGCTCGCTGCGGTCACCGCCCGGACCAAGGTGATCTGGCTGGCCAATCCCAACAATCCCACCGGCACCTATTTGCCGGCCAGCGAAGTCGCGCGGCTGCATGCCGGATTGCGGCCCGATATCCTGCTGGTCATCGACTGCGCCTATGCCGAATATGTCACCGCCGCCGATTATTCGGTGGGGCTGGACCTGGTGGCCGCCCACGACAATGTCGTCATGGTTCGGACCTTCTCAAAGATGGGCCTCGCCGCGGCCCGTATCGGCTGGATGGTCGGTCCCGACCATGTGGTGGATGCCATCAATCGCATTCGCGGGCCGTTCAATGTCAACCTGCCAGCGCAGATGGCGGGGGCTGCCGCCACGCGCGATCTGGAGTTCACCGCGCAGTTGAAGGCCCATAATGCCAAATGGCGGGACTGGCTGACGGCCGAGCTTTCGGGCAACCGGATGCGGGTGGTGCCGAGCCAGGCCAATTTCATCATGGTGTTGTTCGAGACGCCCGCCCACGCGGCCAGGGCTTTCGAGGTTCTGGTGGATGCTGGCTATATCGTACGCGAGATCGGGCCGTCCTATGGCATTGCGCAGGGGTTACGCATTTCCATAGGTTCGGAAGAGGCCATGCGCGGCGTGGCCAGGGTGCTCAAGTCCATGGACGTAAACGCATGAGCGTACATTTCAAGAAACTCGCCCTGATCGGCATTGGCCTGATCGGGTCGTCCATTGCCCTGGCCGCGCGGCGGCAGGGGCTGGTCGAGGTCATCTCCATCGCCACCCGCCGCCAGGAGACACTGGACGAGGCGCGGGATCTCAAGCTGGGCGATATCTATACGCTCGATGCGGCCGAGGCGGTGCGCGGGGCGGACCTGGTCATCCTTTGCGCGCCGGTGGGGGCCTATGCAGCGCTGGCCGAGGCGATCGGTCCCATGCTGGAGCCCGGCGCCATCCTTTCCGATGTCGGCTCGGTCAAGGGGCATGTGGTCAGGGTCGTGGGCCCGCATGTGCCGCAGGGCGTCAGCTTCATTCCCGGCCATCCCATTGCCGGCACCGAGCATTCGGGGCCTGCTGCCGGGTTTGCCGAACTGTTTGCCGGACGCTGGTGCGTGCTGACACCCGCCCCCGGCGTGCCGCAGGGCGATACCGACAGGCTGGTCGGCTTCTGGCAGGCCATGGGTTCTATGGTGGAATGCATGGACGCGTCCCATCACGACATGGTGCTGGCCATTACCAGCCATATTCCGCATCTGATTGCCTATAATATCGTGGGCACGGTGGCCGATCTTGAAACCGCGACCCAGTCCGAGGTCATCAAGTTCTCGGCCTCGGGCTTCCGCGATTTCACCCGCATTGCCGCCTCCGACCCGGTCATGTGGCGCGACGTGTTCCTCACCAACAGGGAGGCGGTGCTCGAAATGCTGGGCCGCTTCAACGAGGATCTGTCCGCCCTGCAACGGGCGGTGCGGACCGGGGACGGGCCGACGCTGGAGGCCCTGTTTACCCGCACCAGGGCCATCCGTCGCTCGATCATCAGCGCCGGACAGGAAACTGCAGCCCCCGATTTCGGCCGCCCGCACGAACAGCCCCCGGCGCCCGAAACGCCGCTGCTGCGCGAACATGGCGGCGGCGACGACGCCTGAGCGCTGCGCGCGAATGGCTGGCGCGAACGGCGCGCAAGCCCGCGAAGGCTATGCTTGAGCGGCGGTTCGACTGGCAGGTCTGCCTATCAGAAGAGCGGCGCCAGTTCGGCGATGGGAACCAGGCCTGAGGACAGGCCGCCGCCGGCAAAGTTGAGCTGGTTGGCGTGGCGGCCATCGTCGCCCGGAACACCCAGCACCAGGGTGCGCCAGGGCTCCTCGATATAGGGGCCGATGCGTTCGGCAACGCCCAGCGA
>CBFGTF010000309.1:0-2224 GCA_965651655.1 uncultured Devosia sp. | reverse complement strand
TCACAGGCAAAGGTGAACTGGCAGCGATAGCGGCCCTTGTCGGCATTCTGGTAGATGACGCCGCAGAGGGAGCCGGGGAATTTGGATGAACGGGCGCGGTTGACGATGATATTGGCCACGGCCATCTGGCCGGCGGCCGATTCGCCCCGCGCCTCGTGATAGATGGCCTGGGCCAGGCATTCACGCTCGCCATTGGCAATCTCGACCCGCCGTTCGGTCGGCTGGTAGCCCGTCTGGACATAGGAGGCAAGCAGGTCGCTGGTCACAGAAGGCAGGGTACGGGGCGCCGGCTGGGCAAAGCTGGCAATGGCGCTCAGGGCGGTATTGCCGCCCTCGAGCGAGCCGCGGCCGATATAGCCCATCAGCAGGTCGCTGGTCAGTTCGGGCTGCGGGCCGGACGGCGTCACATCAACCGAGCGCAATTGCTGCTGGCGTTTGACATAATTGGCAAGCAGGGCCGGCGTCAGGGGCTGCTGGCCGGGTGCCAGCGGCATGGCAGTCGGCCCCAGGGCCGGCTGCAGGCGCAGGATGGATACGTCGCTGGGCACGGGCACGGGCAGGGTGAGATCGGTTTCGGCATGGGCAGGTGACAGCGTCACCAGCAAGACGAGCGCGGCGGCGCCAAGCGCCAGCACAGACGAAACGGCGCGCGCGATGTTCTGCTGCCAGCCAGGTCTCAATGCCTCGTCCTTACCCCTGAGCCCATCCGGTACTGCCGGTGGGCCTTCTGTTCCAGAGACCCTGTTTGCCAGAGTCCCCGCACTTCCCGGCTGCACACTAGCCAAGGCGGCGGCGGGATGGAAGTCGAAATTTACTGCTGGTTAACCATAGCTCTTAGCGACTTAAGGCAGAGTTAACGGAGCTGAAGGCCCAGGAAAACCCTATAAATTTCCATGGTTTGGTCGTGCTGAACCGCCCCTTACCCGGTTGGATAAAGGTTTAACGATCTCTGCGAATGGTTAATCGTGATCGCTAGTCGGGATCGAAGGCGGCCAGGTGGACATGGGCCAGGCTATCCATGATGAACACGCCAAGCGCGTGAATATCGTCATTGGGACCGACCAGATCCGGAACCATGATGGTCTGCATGCCGGCGGCATGGGCGGCGCGGACGCCCGAATGGCTATCCTCAAGCGCCAGGCATCGCGTTGGCGCCACGCCCAGCCGTTCGGCAGCCAAGAGATAGGGTTCGGGATGCGGCTTGGGATTGATCACGTCGTCGCGCGTCACCACGGTTTCGAACAGCTCGAGCAGGCCTGCTGCATTGAGGTGATGCTCGGCATGGGGATGGCGCGAGGAGGTGGCGACCGCCGTGGGGATGCCGCGGGCCCGCAATTCGGTGATGAACTCGACCGCGCCGGCCTTGACCGGCACGCCGGCATGGCTGCGTTCGCGCATGATGACGCGGCACTTTTCGTCGAACAGCGAATAGGGAAAGGCAACGCCATAGGATTCGATCAGCAATTGCTGGGTCCGCTCGTGGCTGGAGCCGACCATGGAGCGGTGCACGTCATGGGTCATTTCGAAGCCAAGCTCGGTGCAGACATCGAAGACGATGTCGCGGAACACCGCCTCGGTATCGAGCAGGGTGCCATCCATGTCGAAAATGGCGGCCTCGAAGGAGGCCAGGCGGATGGTGGCGGGGGCAGCAAGGGGTCGAGGTGTCATCCGGGTTTCTATAGGCCGATTTGGTGACAATCGCCAGACGGGGGCCGTGCAGAGCGGGGTTGCAGCCGCGACGAACGAAATGGCATCTGCTAGCGTTGCGCCACAATGACAAAATTTACTCCCGCCACCACCCATCTGTCCCTGGGCGACGCCTTTTTCGATCCTGTTGCGCCGGCCGATTTCCCCCAGACCATTCTGCGCCATCGCGACCGGCGCTGGGCCGACCGCATCGGGCTGGGTGGATTGAGCAAAGATGAATGGCTCACTCATTTCGGGCGCTTCGAGCCCCTGCCCGGCTCTCTCCCCGAACCGCTGGCCCTGCGCTATCACGGCCATCAGTTCCGCTCCTACAATCCCGAACTGGGCGACGGGCGAGGATTTCTCTTTGCCCAATGCGTCGACCCGGTGGATGGACGGCTGCTCGATTTCGGCACCAAGGGCTCGGGAAAGACACCATGGTCACGCGGCGGCGACGGGCGCCTGACGCTCAAGGGCGGAGTCCGCGAGGTGCTGGCCACCGAAATGCTCGAAGCCATGGGTGTCTATACGTCCAAGA
>CBFGTF010000308.1:0-2228 GCA_965651655.1 uncultured Devosia sp. | reverse complement strand
CAAATCGGCATCTCCAGAAATCAGGCATACCCATTTCGCCCGAGGCCCAAGGTGCATTAAATGAGCCGCAATCGACACGTCGGTTCCCTTTTCTTGATGCCCCTCAACCAACCGATAGCCGTCCAATACTTGGCTCCGCAGCGACTCCGGGGCATCTTTGAAATGGTGCCTCAAATCCACGGTTTTTGATGCCCATTCGCCATCGTCCACGATACTGATGCGCAGTCGCTTGAGGCATTGGTAATACTCCCGTTGGCGATTTTGATGACCATCATCCTCATGCCGGGCATGTGCGGTAAAAAGAAGGTTTTGGGGGTAGGGCCAGGCTTCATTTGGGAAAAGCCTTTTGATAAGCAACTGGGATAAAGCCCGAACATCCAGCCAACGCACCTTGTGCCCCGTATCCTTTTCAATCTCCCGCAAAGAATGATAGAGATTGAAGCCATCGATCAAAACCAAGCAGCCGCTTGTTAGCGAGTGACGCGGTCTGATGGACCGCGGCGAGGCGGCAAGAAACTTGCGCGCCGCGGGTTGATGGGTTGAAGGAGGAGTTGCCCGCCGCCGGGAGGCAAGCCGAACACCGACGAGCCACTGGTGCCGCGAAAAAAGCCCGGTTGTTAGCGTGGTGCCGAATCCTGGTGCGCAAAGACATTGGTGAGGTTCGCCGCAAGGCGACTATCCCGTTTAGAAGACTACCGTTTCCTTTTCGCATGGATCGGGCCGCCTCGGCGGCGGGCACTTCATCGCTATGCCACGACCCACCAAAAAGAAAGCCCAAACCCAACCATTGATCCTTCGTCCCGATGCGGCCGGCATCGACATCGGCGCCACCGAGCTGTTTGTCGCCGTCCCGCCAGATCGCGCCGAGCAATCCATCCGCTCCTTTGGAGCCTTCACCGAGGACCTGCACGCTCTGGCCGACTGGCTGAAGGCCTGCCGTGTCCGCCACGTCGCCATGGAGTCGACCGGCGTTTACTGGATCCCCCTGTTCCAAGTGCTCGAGGCCCGCGGCTTCGAGGTCTGCCTGGTCAACGCCCGCCACGTGAAGGCCGTGCCCGGTCGCAAGACCGATGTCGCCGACTGCCAATGGCTGCAATACCTGCACTCGGTCGGCCTGTTGCACGCCTCGTTCCGCCCCGCCGATCAGGTCTGCGTGCTGCGCAGCTACCTGCGGCACCGCGACATGCTGGTGCGCACCGCCTCCCGGCATATCCAGCACATGCAAAAGGCCCTCAACCAGATGAACCTGCACTTGCATCACGTCATCAGCGACCTGACCGGCGTCACCGGGCTGGCCATCATCGACGCGATCCTCGCCGGCGAGCGAGACCCGCGCCGACTGGCCGCGCTGCGCGACCACCGCATCAAGTCCAGCGCCGCCACCATCGCCAAGGCCCTGGTCGGCGACTACCGCAAGGAGCACCTGTTCGCCCTCCGGCAAGCCCGCCAGTTGTATCAAGCCTATCAGACCCAGATCCAAGAGTGCGACCGCGAGATCGAGGCGCACCTGGCCACCATCGAGAGCCGCACCCAGGAGCCGCCGCCGGCCGCCCGCGCCCGCAAGCCCGAGCGCAACCAACCCCGGTTCGACGTGCGCGGGCACCTGCACCGCATCCTCGGGGTGGACCTGACCGCGCTGCCCGGCATCAGCGCGGTGACCGCGCACACCCTTTACTCGGAGATCGGGGCCGACCTGGGCCGCTTCCGAACCGAAAAACACTTCACCTCCTGGCTGGGCCTGTGTCCGGACAACCGGGTCTCCGGCGGCAAGCCCTTGGAGACGCGCACCCGCAAGGTCGCCAGCCGCGCGGCCTACGCGCTGCGCATGGCCGCCTACGCGGCCGGCCGCAGCCACAGCGCCATCGGCGACTTCTTCCGACGAAAGCGCGCCCACCTCGGCGCGCCCAAGGCCATCACCGCCACCGCGCACAAACTCGCCAGGATCATCTATCACCTGCTGACCACCCGCCAGCCCTACGACGAAACCCGCTTCGCCCACCACCAGCAACAGGACCGCACCCGCCGTGAAACCCGCCTGCGACGCCAAGCCCAAGCCCTCGGCTTTATGCTCGTCCCCTGCCAAGACACCTCTGCAACCACCTGAACATCAACATCCGTCAGGGTAGTTTCTTAGAAGGATTTAGGATTTCGACGGATTGAGCGGCTGCGCCGCTCAATCCGTCGTGCTGATGGCGCGGAGGAGTTCTTCGAGGGAGGTGCGGCCTGCG
>CBFGTF010000307.1:0-2233 GCA_965651655.1 uncultured Devosia sp. | reverse complement strand
ACCGCGTCACCCTCGACCAGTTGATGCCTGAGACCTCACAGGGCCTCGGCATCCACTGCAAACCTGTCCCCGCCGCTTGGGCCGGCTCTGGCCTGGCAACGCGCCAGCTCCACATAGGCCCGGCACATGGCCAGCAGTTCCGCCTGTAGCGCATCGATCGCCGCTTCCGACAGGTTGCGCTCGAACGCGTTGCGGATCGTTCCGAAGATCACGGTGACCAGCGTCAGGTTCGCAGTCTGCACGTCGCCGAACGTCGCGTCCGGGGCACTCTCCAGCATGGCTGTCGTCGCGGCATCCACCCGCCGGGCAAAGGCCCCGACCAGGGCCTCGTTGTCCATCTCGACCACGGATCGATAGAGCGCCCGCGTCACCTCCGCCCGTTCCGTCTTGGCCCGCCAATAGGTCTCGATCAGCGCGGCCAGCATCTCGCCGACCGGTCGCCCGGCCTGCGCCCGGCAGGTCGCCTCGACCTTGTCCGCCAGCGCCTCGAGATAGCGCTCGTTCAGCGCATAGACCAGCGACTGCTTGTGCGCGAAGTACTGGTACATCGTCCCCACCGAGACGCCGGCCCGTTCCGCGACCCGTGTGGTGGTCAGCGCCCGCATGCCGTCCACCAGCAAAACCTGAATGGTCGCCTCGAAAATCGCGTCCAGCGTGGCTGCCGATCGCGCCTGACGCGGCTTTTTCCGGGGGGTCAGCGAAGCAGGCGCCGTAACGGCCATATGCGAATTCTCAAACTGAAGGATCCTTCACATATTACGGCCATTCCGCATCACTGGAAAGGATCATCCATGGAAGACCAGCGCATTGCCCTCGTTACCGGTGCCAACAAGGGGATCGGGCTCGAGATCGCCCGCCAGCTCGCCGAAGCCGGCGTCACCGTCATCATCGGCTCGCGCGATGCCGGGCGCGGCGCGGCGGCCGTCGCCGATCTCGCGGCGCAGGGCCTCGCCGCGAGTTCCGTGCAACTGGACGTTACCGACCAAGCCAGCATTGCCGCCGCCGCCGCCGCTATCCAGGCCAGCCACGACCGGCTCGACATCCTCGTCAACAATGCCGGCATCTTCGACTTTACCGACGCAGCCCCCGGCAGCGCATCCATACCGGCGGTCCGCAAGGTGCTGGAGACCAACTTCATCGGCGCCCTCGCCGTGTCCCAGGCGATGCTGCCGCTGCTGCGCAGGTCGGCAGCGGGTCGGATCGTCAACCTATCGAGCTCGCTCGGCTCGCTGAGCGTGAATTCGGACCCATCCTCGCCCTACTTCGTGCAGCGCTATATCGGCTACAACGCCTCCAAAGCGGCGCTCAACATGTTGACCATCCAGTTGACCGAAGAGCTGCGCGACACCGGCATCGTCGTCAATTCCGTCAGCCCCGGCTTCGTCAAGACCGACCTCACCGGATACGGGGTCATGACCCCCGAGGCAGGCGCGCGCTTGCCTGTCCAGCAGGCGCTCGGTGGAGCCGACAATGGTCGGTTCATCGAGCCTGATGGATACACGCCCTGGTAGTGAGGGCATTCAGGCTTTGGCATAGCGACTTGTTGAACGACAGCGCTACGCAAAAGCGGCCGGTTTGCGCCAGTAGCGGCCATTGCGGACGCCAAGCACGAATGTCCGCAATGGTCGAAAGCCGCCATTGGCCATGGCACCGTTTTCCTCGAAACATTGGCAAACGCGATGCTTCTCCTCCCCCTTGACGGGCTTCGAGGCATTCCGCAGGACAAATCTCTCCAGCGGAGAGATTTGAGCCGAGAAGGCCATGAGGCCTAGGGCCGAATGGCGGGGCCGGCAGCGACGCTAGGCCCGAAGGGCCGTAGCAGAGCTGGTGGGGGTGCGCCACGCGCTGGAAGACAGTGAAGGGGTCGGGAGCCATTGCTGGGTCCACTTTCGCCTCCCCCACCGCGCGTCACCCTCGGGCTTGACCCGAGGGCTCTGTACTTCAAGATGTCGGTATGGGCGGCTTTGTCTATATTTTGCCAATATGCGACGGGGGCGAACCTATATTGGTGTCACCAATGAAGCTGCCATTCCTCCACTCTCGCGCCCCGGAATCACCCCATCCACCGCACCGCCCTCGGGCTCGACCCGAGGGCCATTTGTGACAGGCACCGGTCCACGAACGAGTCGCTATTGGTCCTCGGATCAAGTCCGAGGATGGCCAGGATTTGTTGGGGTATCGAGGGCAAAACAAAAATAATCCCCGCCCCCTCAACCCTGCCATATCCTCCCCC
>CBFGTF010000306.1:0-2255 GCA_965651655.1 uncultured Devosia sp. | reverse complement strand
CGGGCCATCTGGTCCTGTTCCTGGCCGATCTTGGTGTTGAGCAGGGTTTCATAGCCCTCGCGGCCGCCCCAGAGCACGTAGTTCTCGCCGCCCAGCTCATTGGTCAGCTCCAGCACCGCCTTCACCTGGCCGGCGGCATAGGCGAAGACTTCCGGATCGGGATTGGTGGCGGCGCCCGCCATGTAGCGGCGATTGGAGAACAGGTTCGCCGTGCCCCAGAGCAGCTTCTTGCCGCTCTGCTGCATCTTTTGTGCGATGAGATCGCCGATGACGCGCAGGTTCTTGTTGCTTTCGGCCAGCGTTGCACCTTCAGGCGCGACGTCAACGTCGTGGAAGGCGAAGAAGGGCACGTCGATCAGGTTGAAGAACTCGAAGGCGACTTCGGTCTTGAGCTTGGCGCCGTCCATGCCCTTGTCGAACCAGGGGCGATCAAAGGTACGGCCGCCGAACGGGTCGCCACCCTCCTGGGCAAAGGTGTGCCAATAGGCGATGGCCGGGCGGATATGGTCTTCCATCCGCTTGCCGGCGATCACCTCGTCCTTGTTGTAGTGGCGATAGGCCAGCGGATTCTTGCTGTCCTGGCCCTCAAACTTGACCTGCGAAAGACCTTTGAAAAAATCGGTCACGAACGTGCCTCCTCGATGGCAGGGTAGAGCGCGCGGTAGCGTGCATATTGATCGGAATAGGCGGCCGCCAACTTGTGGTCGGGCGCGATTGTGGTCTTGATCGGCGGCATGGACATGACGTCCTGCGGGTTGGCGCCGGTGGCGGCACAGAGCCCCAGCCGCGCCGCGCCAAGGGCGCCGCCGAAATCGCCGTCCTCGGGGAGGGCAATTTCCATGTCGAGATTGGTGGCCAGCATGCTGAGCCAGAGCGCCGACTTGCTGCCCCCGCCCACGGCCAGGAGACGCTTGATGCCGGTGCCGGCATCGGCCAATACGCGCTGGCAATCGCGCATGGCGAAGGTCACGCCCTCCATCACCGCCTGGGCCAGCTGGGCCGTATCGGTGGACTGGCTGAGCCCCACGAAGGACCCGCGGGCATCGGCATTGTTGTGCGGCGTCCGCTCGCCCGAGAGATAGGGCAGGAAAAGCGTTTCGCCCGGCCCCTTGAACTGGGCCTCGGCCTCGCCGGAAAGCTCCGCCTGCTTCTTGCCCGAAATGCGGCTGAGCCAGTTCAGCGAATCGGTGGCCGAGAGGATGACCCCCATCTGGTGCCAGGTGTCGGGAATGGCGTGGCAGAAGGCATGCACCGCGCCCTCGGTATTGGGGCTGAAGCGTTCATTGGAAACGAAGAGCACCCCCGAAGTGCCCAGGGACACAAAGCCTTCGCCGGGGCGAATGGCGCCGATGCCACAGGCTGCCGCCGCATTGTCGCCGGCGCCACCCGCCACCACGACATTGCCCGACATGCCCCAGCGGGCCATGAGGTCGGGCTTGAGCTGTGCCGAGACGGCAGAGCCTTCGACCAGACGCGGCATGTGTTCGCGGGTCAGCCCGGTCACGCCGAGCAATTGGTCGGACCAGTCGCGCCGGGCCACGTCGAGCCAGAGCGTGCCGGCCGCGTCGGACATGTCCTCGACATGCTCGCCGGTCAGCAGCAGCCGCACATAGGCCTTGGGCAGCAGCACCTTGCGGATGCGGGCATAGATTTCCGGCTCGTGCTTGCGCACCCAGGCGATCTTGGGGGCGGTGAAGCCGGGCATGGCAATATTGCCGGCCAGCTGGCGGAGGGAGGGCAGCCGGGTTTCCATCTCGCGGCATTCGGCGGCCGAGCGCCCGTCATTCCACAAGATGGCCGGGCGCAGCACGTCGTCATTCTCGCCCAGCAGGGTCGCGCCATGCATATGGCCGGAGAGACCAATGCCGGTGACTGCCGTCAGTTCCCTGCCATGGCTGAGCTTGAGCTTGTCGATCGCGCCCAGGGTCGCCGTCCACCAGTCGGTCGGGTTCTGTTCGGACCAGCCGGGATGGGGGCGCACCGGCTCGACAGCGGGGGCCGATGCCTCGCCCAGGGCCTTGCCATTGTCATCGATCAGCAGCGCCTTGACGCCGGAGGTACCGATATCAATACCCAGAAAGGTCATGAGGCACGTACCTCATGAAATCCGAACCTAAACATCGTAACGTCCTCCCGCCCCTTCAGGGCTGCGCCGATTTGATGATTGGCGCGCTTCTTAGCGCAGATTGTCGCCCAGGAAAATCCCAATTTCAATGCTTCCGATCGTCCCGAAGGGCAAATCGCTCCAGTGGAGC
>CBFGTF010000305.1:0-2263 GCA_965651655.1 uncultured Devosia sp. | reverse complement strand
AGCGAGCAGATCGGCGCCGCATAGGCCGGGCACCAGGCCATGTCCTCGGGCTCGAAGGGATGTTCGCAGATCGAGCAGGTCAGTGTCGCCTTCGCCTGCCACTGCTTGCGCGGCTTGCGGGCGAGATAATACTTGCCCTTGGTTGCCCAGGCGATGCTGGGCGAGGCAATGAAGCACACCACCAGTGCGATATAGGGCGCCAGTGCTGCCGCCATGTCCCCGAAAGCGCCGAAATGGGCGGCCAGCGCAATGCTGGCGGACAGCAGCATCGAGCCGACCCCGACCGGATTGATGTCGTAGAGATGGGCGCGCTTGAACTCGATGCCCGGCGGCGCCAGCCCCAGCGGCTTGTTGACGAACAGGTCCGCCGAGATCGAACACAGCCAGGCCATGGCGATGATCGAGAAGATACCCAGCGTTTCCTCCAGCAGCCGATAGATACCCAGTTCCATCAGCAGCAGCGCAATAGCCACGTTGAACAGCAGCCACACCACGCGCCCGGGATGGCTATGGGTGAGGCGGGAGAAGAAGTTCGACCAGGCCAGCGATCCGGCATAGGCATTCATGACATTGATCTTGAGCTGGCTGACCACCACGAACACGGCCATCAGCATCAGCGCCACGAATTCATTGGGGATCATGTAGCCAAAGGCCACCGCATACATATAGCCCGGCTCCGAGGCGTGTTCGGGCGAAACGCCGGCGGAAAGGGCCAGGAAAGCCAGGAACGACCCGGCGATCAGCTTGGGCGCACCGACCACGACCCACCCGGCCCCGGCGAGAAATATCCCCAGCTTGTGCCGCCATTTCGGCGCCCCCTCCGCCGGCAGGAAGCGCAGGAAGTCCACCTGTTCGCCGATCTGGGTCATCAGCGCCAGGATCACCGCGGAGGCAGCACCGAACTTGGCAACCTCGAATGCCGCGATCGTCCCCGCGGCGCCCTCGGGTTCGCCCAGCCCGCCAAAGGCCCGCCACAGGTCGAACTTCTCCCAGTCCATGAAGGCGATGAAGAAGAAGGGCAGGATGTTGAGCACGATCCAGATCGGCTGGGTCAGCATCTGGAAGGAGGAAATCATGCGGATGCCGTGGGTCACCAGCGGGATCACCACCAGCGCCGATATGATATGCCCGATCCAGAGCGGAATGCCGAAGGCCAGTTGCAGCGCGCTCGACATGATCGAGGCTTCGATGGCGAAGAGAATGAAGGTGAAGCTGGCATAGATCAGCGAGGTGATGGTCGAGCCGATATAGCCAAAGCTCGCCCCGCGAGTCAGCAGGTCCACGTCCACCCCATGCCGCGTTGCATAGCGCGAGATCGGCACGCCGACGAGAAGGATGGCCACCGAGGCGATCAGGATGGCGATCAGCGCATTGGTGGTGCCATAGGAAAGCGTGATGGCGCCGCCGATGGCCTCCAGCGCCAGGAAAGATATGGCGCCGATAGCCGTCTGCGAGATTCGGTCATTGGAAAAGCGGCGCGCCGACTTGGCGGTGAAGCGCAGCGCATAGTCTTCCAGGGTCTGGTTGGCCACCCAGCGATTATACTCGCGCCTGATCGGAATGATCCGCTGCCGTGCCATTATTCGCTCAAGCCTTAACCAATCTGGCGCACTGCCCAAAAAATCGCCAAGGCTTGAATAGCACGAATTTTCCCGAAATCACGCGGTTTTTCAGGGCCTTCCTCCTGATCGGGCCCAGCTACGGCCCCGCAGCTACGTCAATCGACGTATAGGGCGCGCGTTAAGATGTGTCCCACAGTCCGCCCCAGACGCCTCCCAAACGGTGTCTTCGGGGCTCAACAGTCTAGAGGGACTCATCACATGAACATTCTCAGCGCCAAAAGCGCTCTGCTCGCTGCGGCTCTGGCCGGCAGCGTCTCGCTGTCCGCCGTGCCGGCTATCGCACAGGACGACACCATCAAGGTCGGCATCCTGCACTCGCTCTCGGGCACGATGGCGATTTCGGAAACCACGCTCAAGGACACCATGCTGTTCCTGATCGAACAGCAGAACGCCAAGGGCGGCGTCATGGGCAAGATGCTCGAACCCGTCGTGGTCGACATTGCTTCGGACTGGCCCCTGGCCGCCGAACTGGCCCGCCAGTTGATCGAAGTCGATGACGTCGACGCCGTCTTCGGATGCTGGACCTCGGTCTGCCGCAAGTCGGTGCTGCCGGTCTTTGAAGAACTCAACTCGCTGCTCTTCTACCCCGTCCAGTACGAAGGTGAGGAATCCCAGCGCAACGTGTTCTACACCGGCGCCTC
>CBFGTF010000304.1:0-2269 GCA_965651655.1 uncultured Devosia sp. | reverse complement strand
ATCAGGTGCCCCACATTGCGCACCAGCAGCAGCGAGCGCCCCTTGAGCACCAGCGCCTTGCCGTCCGCGCCCTTGTAGGTCCTGTCGGCCTTGAGGGTTCGGGTAATGGTCTGGCCGCCTTTTTCGAACGTATCGGCCAGCGTACCGGTCATCAGCCCGAGCCAGTTGCGATAGACGCCAACCTTGTCTTCGGCGTCGACCGCCGCGACGGAATCCTCGCAGTCCTGGATCGTGGTCAGCGCCGCCTCGACGAGGACGTCGCTGAGACCTGCGGCATGGGTGCCGCCAATGGGGCTGGTCGGATCGATCACCAGCACGGCATGCAGGCCGTTATGGCGCAGCACGATTTCGGCCTTGCCGCCTTCGCCCGAATATCCAATGAAGGCGGACCCGTCCTTGAGCGTTGCCGGGCCGGACCTGGTGTCGATGACGAAATTGGCGAGTCCGCCCTGTTCGGCCACCACATAGGCGGTTACATCGGCGTGGCTGCCTGTCGAGAGTGGAAAGGCCTCGTCAAGAAACGCTGCCGCCCGCGCCACTACTGCCGCGCCGCGTGCCGGATTATAGCTCTTGCCCGGGGCCAGTTCGCCGTCGCGGCTGATCACATCGGTGCCATAGAGCGCATCGTAAAGACTGCCCCAACGCGCATTGGCGGCATTGAGCGCATAGCGGGCGTTCGACACCGGCACCACCAGTTGCGGCCCGCACACGCTGGAAATCTCGGGATCGAGCCCTTCGGTCTCAATGGCGAAATCGGCGGGTTCATCGACCAGATAGCCGATATCGCGCAGGAAGAATTCGTAGCCCTGAGGATTGTTCGCCACCGGGCCATATTTGCGATGCCAGTCATCGATCCGGGCCTGGATATCATCCCGCCTGGCCAAGAGCCGGGCATTGGTCGGCACATGCTCGCGCGCCAGACCGGCCAATCCGTCCCAGAACTGATCCGCCGATACCGCCAGCCCCGGCAGTGCTTCCTTCTCGACAAAGTCGACAAGCAGCTTGTGCACGGAAAGGCCGGATTTGGTCAGATAGTCGGTCATTACGGAGGGCTCCCCAATCGCATTGTGATGCAGATGTAGGCCATTGGCCCCCCGCCTCACAACCCGCCTAAAGTCGACTTCGCCCTTGCGCCAGCCACATAGACCTCGGCCACCGCGCGGTCATCGCCCAGCGTCTGGAGCAGGAACAGTTCTTCGGCCAGCGTTCCGACCGTCGCCTGCCGCATCCGCATGGCCGGGGTGGCTCCGGCATCGAGCACGACCAGGTCCGCGGCACCGCCCGGCGTGATGGAGCCGATCGTCTGTTCCAGCCCGAGCGCCTCGGCATTGCCGCGCGTCGCCATGTGGAAGGAAGCAAAGGGATTGAGCCGCTGGCCACGCAATTGCAGCACCTTGTAGCCCTCGTCCAGCGTGCGCAGCATCGAGACGCTGGTACCCCCACCAATATCGGTGGCGATCCCGACGCGCACGCCGTTGCTCAACAAGCGCTCGCGATCGAACAGACCCGAACCGAGGAACAGGTTCGAAGTCGGGCAGAACACCGCCACCGAGCCGGTCTCCGCCAGCACCGCCGTCTCACGGTGGTTGAGGTGGATGCAGTGCCCCAGCAACGTCTTGCGGCCCAGCAGCCCATAGTCTTCGTAGATCCCCGTATAGTCCTTCGAGCCCGGATAGAGCTCCATGGAATAGGTAATCTCGGCGTCGTTCTCACTCAGATGCGTCTGCACGTAGCAGTCCGGGTGCTCTTCCACCAAGGCCCGCGCCGCCGACATCTGCTCCGGGGTCGAGGTGATGGCAAAGCGCGGCGAGATGGCGTAGAGCGCCCGCCCTCGCCCATGCCAGCGCGCAATCAACGCCTTGGTGTCGTCATAGCCCGATTGGGCCGTATCGCAGAGCCCTTCGGGGGCATTGCGATCCATCATCACCTTGCCGCCAACCATCAGCATGTTGCGCCGCTGCGCCTCGGCGAAATAGGCGTCCACCGAACGCGGATGGCTCGAACAATAGGCCACTGCGGTCGTGGTGCCGTGCCGGATCAGCGCGTCGTAGAAATCGACGGCCACGGCATCGGCATGGCCCTGCTGGGAAAACTTCTGCTCTTCGATGAAGGTATATGTGTTCAGCCATTCGAGCAGAGAACCAGCATAGGCCGCCATCATCTGGCTCTGCACATAATGCAGGTGCAAGTCGATGAAGCCCGGCATGATCAGATGGGGTCGGTGGTCCACGACCACGGCGCCGGCGGTTTCCGCCTCGGCAAACTCCCC
>CBFGTF010000303.1:0-2275 GCA_965651655.1 uncultured Devosia sp. | reverse complement strand
ATCCCCAGCGCGGCGCCTCATCGGCCATCCTGCCGCTCACCCGCTACGAAACCCTGTTCGCAAACCTCCCCGAGGAAATCCGCACCGCCGTCAGTTCCCGCTGGGGTGACCCCGCTACCGACCCCTTCATCCGCGATGGCGCGTTCCATTTGCCCGCGCACCGCTTTGGCAATGTGGTCCTGCTCCTCCAGCCCGCGCGCGGCTGGCATCTCGATGAAACCGCGAGCTATCACGACCCGGCGCTGGTCCCTCCACATGCCTATATCGCTGCCTATCTTTGGCTGCGCCACGACTTTGGCGCCCATGCCATGGTTCACAATGGCAAGCATGGCACCCTCGAATGGCTCCCCGGCAAGTCTGCCGCGCTCGACGCCGATTGCTACCCTGACGCGCTCTGGGGCCAGTTGCCCCATCTCTATCCCTTCATTGTCAACGACCCGGGCGAAGGCACCCAGGCCAAGCGCCGCACCGGCGCGGTCATCATCGATCATCTGGTGCCCCCGCTCACCCGCGCCGAAACCTATGGACCGCTCAAGGACCTCGAAGCCCTGCTCGACGAATACTACGCCGCCTCGGGCATGGATCGGCGCCGCCTCAAGGACCTCAAGCGCCGCATCCTCGATTTCACCCGCGACAGCCGTCTCGACCAGGACATCGGTCTTCCCCACGATGAGACCGAGGCCCTGATCAAGATCGACAACTTCCTCTGTGATTTGAAGGAAGCCCAGATACGCGACGGCCTGCACGTCTTTGGCCAATCTCCGACAGGAGCCCTTCAACGTGATTTGACCGTCGCGCTCGCCAGGATACCGCGCGGCGACGGCCCCGGGGATAACTCGCTGATCCGCGCGCTCGCCGATGATCTCAAGCTTGGCTTCGACCCTCTGACAGCCAAATTGGGAGAGGCCTGGACCGGACCGGAGCCGGACCATGCCGATTTCGTTCATGAAGGGACTCCAGGACCCGGCCGGAGACGTATTGGCGACGTGGTCGACCATCTCGAAATGATCGCCGCCGGTCTGGTCTCCGGCACCCGGCCCTGTCCTGCCCAATGGACCGCCACGCGGGCCGTCCTCGACACCGTCGAAACGGTCATCGGGCCGCGCCTCGCTGCCTCGGGACCCGCGGAAATGCAGGCTTTTCTCGATGCCCTGGACGGCAAGTTCATCGCCCCCGGCCCCTCCGGCGCCCCCTCGCGCGGCCGTCTCGACGTCCTGCCCACGGGCCGCAATTTCTACTCCGTCGATGCCCGGTCCGTGCCAACGCCAAGTGCTTGGGAACTCGGCAAAAAATCCGCCGAAAGCCTGGTTCTCCGGTATCTCCAGGACCATGGCCACCACCTCAGATCCGCCGCTCTCTCGGTCTGGGGCACGGCCAATATGCGCACCGGCGGCGACGATATCGCCCAGGCCCTGGCCCTCATCGGCGCTCGCCCCACCTGGGATCCCGGCTCCCTCCGCGTCTCCGGCTACGAAATCATTCCGTTGCCCAAATTGGGTCGCCCCCGGGTCGATGTCACCCTCAGGATTTCCGGCTTTTTCCGCGACGCCTTCCCGGCCCAGATCGCCCTTTTCGACCGCGCCGCCCGCGCCATCGGGGCCTTGGACGAGCCCGAAGACGACAACCCCATCGCCGCCCGCATGCGCGCCGAAGCGCTGGGCCTGATGGCTCAGGGCAGGTCCGAGGCCGATGCGTCGCTCGAAGCGGGTGCCCGGATTTTTGGTTCAAGGCCAGGTACTTACGGGGCTGGCCTTGGTCAACTCATCGACAGCGGCAACTGGACCGACAAGGCCGATCTCGCCGGCCAGGTCCTCGCCTGGGGTCAATATGCCTATGGCGCCAAATCCGCCGGCCTGCCCATGCAGGACCGTTTCGCCGCCCGCCTCGGCCAGATCGACGCCGTCATCCACAATCAGGACAATCGCGAGCACGACCTGCTCGACAGCGACAATTACTATCAGTTCGAAGGCGGCCTATCCGCCGCGGCGGAAACCCTGTCCGGGGTGAAACCTGCCGCTTATCACAACGACCATTCCCGCCCGGAAACACCCAAAATCCGCACGCTGGACGAGGAAATCAGCCACGTCATGCGCTCCCGGGTGGTCAACCCGAAATGGATCGCCGGCATGCAGCGCCACGGCTATCGCGGCGCCTTCGAGATCATCGCCACGGTCGACTTCATGTTCGCCTTTGCCGCCACCACCGGCGCCGTGAAGACACACCATTTCGACCTCGCCTTCGAGGCCTTTGTCGAGGACGAAGCGGTCCGCGATTT
>CBFGTF010000302.1:0-2279 GCA_965651655.1 uncultured Devosia sp. | reverse complement strand
CGCCTGCGGTCGGTTTCCGGCTCGTCCCCGGCATTCAGCAGGCTCATCAGCTCGGGCAATCCCGGACCGCCTTCATTCTCGTACTTGCTGTCCGGATGGACGCCCATAGCTTGGCAGGCGTCCTCCTGATGCACACGCAGCCATTTGCCTTGCCGCTGCACCCGGTCATAGCGCTCAGAAATCAATGTGGGGATGCCGCCAATGCGGACCCATTGCGATCGCGCGGCGATCAATCCGACCCGGCGAGCCAACATGAGACAGAAATGCTCGTTCTCGGCGAAACCGTCAAAGTCGTTGGCGACTGGTTTCAAAATATGCGTAGTCGGGGTACGGCCACGCGGTACGCCCCAGCGATCGTTCCCCGGATCGTAATGCAGAGCGGTCTTGACTTGCGCACCGCCCAGGGAGAACTGCCCTTCATCGACACCCACTCGCCCATCGGCACCGTCTCGGGTGAGGTTTCGTATGCGCGAGATGAGCTCTGCCTCGGGCAGCCATGACACATCTGGAGGGTCGGCAGTATCGCCGAGAATCTCGGGCAGCCGGGCCTCTGACACGAGCTGAACGGCCCCCGCGCAGTCCTCCCCCACATGCGCAAGCAAGGCGACGGGGTTGCGGGCCGACACTTGGAAGCGACGCCCCCAGGCATCGAGTGTTCGAGGGTTGTCGGGTAGCAAACCCCACAGTACGTTCAGGACGGCTGCCCCGGTGTAGGGCAGCGGCCGCAGTGGCAAGGAATAGGACAACGGGTAACTGTTCGCACCGGCCAGCCAGGCATCCGAGTATCGAAACGTCACGCGATTGGCGGTGGCGTCGATATACCCGGCGACTTGAGCGTCGAGACAGACATATAGGTTCATGGTTTCATCTTCCGTGATTCGGAGGTATCACTCAGTGCGTCCAGAACATCCGCCAGCGCAACCGTGGGCTCGGCCACGCCGAGGGGTTGCTCAGTCAGCCAAGGAGCCTGAACGACTGCCAGGTGAACTTGCAGATAACTGAGTAGGCGCAGAACCTTGCCGATCTGCGCGGTCTCTTTGCCACGCTCGACTGCGGAAACCCATGCCTGGGTCGACCCGACCGCACGCGCCAGCTCAGCCTGACTCAAGCTCCGGCTGCGGCGGGCAGTGGCAATGATTTTCCCGATGTCACGTGCTGACTGCGCCCACATTGGCAGGCCCCTGATAACTACGTTTGGATATAGTTCGCCATATATCGGAGCGAGCATAAATCGGAATACATTCGATCCGATATAAACAACTTTATACGCGCTCGACTATCGCTCAGCAACACCCATCCCGCATCTGCTGCCGCAGTTGGGCTTTCTGGATCTTCCCGGTCGCGGTCTTGGGGATCTCCTCGAAGCGTACCTCGCGCGGCACTTTGAACCCGGCCAGGCGGGTGCGGCAGTGGGCGATGAGGTCATCGGCGCTGGCTTCTGCGCCGGGGCGCAGTTCGACATAGGCCAATGGCGTCTCGCCCCATTTGGGGTCGGGCTTGGCGATGACGGCGCAGACCAGCACGGCGGGATGATGATAAAGCGCATCCTCCACCTCGATGGACGAGATGTTCTCGCCGCCGGAGATGATGATGTCCTTGCTGCGATCCTTGATGCGCATGTAGCGGTCGGGCTCCATGACCGCCAGGTCGCCGCTGTGGAACCAGCCGCCCTGGAACGCCGCGGCGGTGGCCTGCGGGTTCTTGAGATAGCCCTTCATGGTGATGTTGCCGCGGAACATGATCTCGCCCATGGTCTGGCCGTCGGCGGGGACCTCGGTCATCGTCTCCGGGTCCATCACGGTCATGCCCTCTTGCAGCACGTAGCGCACACCTTGGCGGGCGTTGAGCCGGGCCTGCGCGTCCATGGGCTCACCGGCCCACTCTGGGCGTTTCACGCACACGGATGCCGGTCCATAGACCTCGGTCAGGCCGTAAACATGGGTGATATCGAACCCGATCCGCGCCATGCCCTCGATGAGCGTGGCCGGTGGGGCGGCACCGGCGACCATGCCGCGAACGCTGTGGTCGATGCCCTCGCGCAGCGCCGCCGGCGCGTTGACGATCAAACTGTGCACGGGCGGGGCGCCGCAATAGTGGCTCACGTTGTGCTCGCGAATGGCCGTGAGGATGGCCGCCGCTTCCACCCGCCGCAGGCAGACGTGCGTTCCGCCGAGCATCGCCACCGTCCAGGGAAAGCACCAGCCGTTGCAGTGGAACATCGGCAACGTCCATAGGTAGACCGGGGCGTTCGGCATCGCCCAGGTCACGGCGTTGCACAC
>CBFGTF010000301.1:0-2289 GCA_965651655.1 uncultured Devosia sp. | reverse complement strand
AAGCTGTTCCTCGCCGTGCTGGTCCCGGGCATCGTCATGGTTGCGCTGTTTCTGGCCTATATCACCCTACGGGCGCAGTTTTCGTCCTGGCAAGACGATGTCGATGAGGCAGATGAAGGCTTGGGGTGGGGTCGGGGGCTGGTCCGTGACACGCTGGTGGCGGCCTTGCCAGTGCTGGCGGTGATGGTATCGGTGCTGGGAGCGATCCTAATGGGGTTGGCCTCGGTGACTGAAGCGGCCTCGCTGGGGGTCGCGGTGGTGCTGATCCTGTCGGCGGCCTATGGGCGGTTGAGTGTTAAGATGCTGGGCAGCGCCTTGCTGGCCACGGTGCAGCTTTCGTCGATGATCCTGCTGATTGTGATCGGCGGGACGATGTTCACATCCATCTTCGTGCTGCATGGCGGCGGGCAGATGGTGGCCGATATCGTCGGTCTGGGCGGCAATGGCATTATGGCGACGGTTCTGGTTCTGTTGGCGATCGTGTTCTTCCTGGGCTCGCTTCTGGACTGGATCTCGATCCTCATCATCTGCCTGCCAGTCTTCAACCCGATCATCCAGGCTGCCGGGATTGATCCGGTCTGGTTCGGCATTCTGGTGGTCATCGTCATCCAGACATCGTATCTGACCCCGC
Source organism: uncultured Devosia sp. (assembly GCA_965651655.1). Taxonomy (GTDB): domain Bacteria; phylum Pseudomonadota; class Alphaproteobacteria; order Rhizobiales; family Devosiaceae; genus Devosia. Next base: position 1,658 of record CBFGTF010000301.1, on the reverse strand, counting down.
CCATGGCGCCGGCGATCTTCTATCTGCGCGCCATCGCGCCGAAAGAGATCACCTTTCCGCAAATGTACCGGGGCGTGTTGCCCTTCATTCTTGCCCAGATCGCCACTCTGGCGGTGGTGCTGACTTTCCCGCGGATCGTCACCTGGGTGCATTAACCCGACACATAGGAGACCCCAATGTCCAACCCTTCCCCCCAAGAGATCCTGGCCCAGGTTGTCGAAGGCTCGCCCTTCAACGAGTTTGCGGGCTTCAAGGTGGCCGAGCACAACGCAGAGACCAATACCGTCACCATGACCATGGATGCTCGTCCAGAGCTGATGCGCATGTCCGGGTCAGACATGTTCCACGGAGGGCCGGTTGCCGCCTTGATCGACACAGTGGGCGATTGCGTCGTCGCGATTTCCGCAGGCGGTCCCGTGCCGACCATCAATTTCCGCGTGGATTACCTGCGCCCGGCCAACGGCGCCCAGTTGCGCGCCGTTGCCACGCTTCGCAAAGCGGGGCGCATGGTCGGAATTGTGGACGTCGACGTGTTCAGTGAGGACGGCAAGCTCTGCGCCGTGGGGCGTGGGTGTTACAGCGGGCGCGCGGGCTGAACGGCGACGCACGACCCGGAACAGAAAGGACATCGCATGGCACTTTCACCGATTTTTGAGCAGCGAAAGATCGAAGCGCGGCTGGTCAAGGCCTTTCATGAGCGCCTGGTCGAAGAGCTGGGTAAAACGCGGGCCGAGACGATCATCGCCGATATCCTACGCGATGCTGCCATCGCCCAGGGGCGCGAGTTTGCCGAAGGCTTCGACCACGAACCTGACCTGGCAGATATGGAAAGCATCCTGCACAACTGGTCCAGCGGCGGCGCGCTGGAAATCGAGGTGAAGACTGCGAAGGCGGATGTTCTGCGCTTTGACGTGCGACGCTGCCGTTATGCCGAGATGTACAAGGACATGGGGCTTGGTGACATCGGCCATCTGCTGTCGTGCCAGCGCGATGGGGCCTTTTGCATCGGGTTCAACGACAAGATCAAGTTCACTCGCAGCCAGACGATCATGCAAGGCGCATCCCATTGCGATTTTCATTACAGGCTGGGGGATGATGCCGAAGCCGAAGAGCCAGAGGCGGACAGCGCATGATCGCTCAGGCGGACGCGGCGATCATTAATGACGCCATTCGGCTGCGGCGCGACCTGCACCGGCAGCCCGAGCTGCTATATGATCTGCCACGTACTTCAGCGGTCGTGACGCGCCGTCTGAACGAGGTCGGCTGTGATCAGGTAGTGCCGGGATTGGGTGAAACCGGCGTGGTCGCGGTGATCAATGGCCGCGGGACCGGGCGATCCATCGGGCTGCGCGCCGATATGGATGCGCTGCCCATCGACGAGGAAACAGGCGCTGAGTGGGCATCCGAGGTGCCCGGTCTGATGCACGCCTGCGGTCATGACGGCCACACTGCGGCGCTGTTGGCCGCGGCAGCGATTCTCGCGCGTAGGCGGGAGTTCTCGGGTCGCGTGGTGTTGATCTTTCAGCCCGCCGAAGAGGGAGGCGCCGGGGCGCGGCGGATGATGGATGACGGGCTGTTTACCCGTTTCGACGTGGACGAGGTGTATGCCCTGCACAATTGCCCCGGGATGGAGATCGGACGTTTCGGTGTCACGCCAG
>CBFGTF010000300.1:0-2292 GCA_965651655.1 uncultured Devosia sp. | reverse complement strand
GGTCACGCTGCAGCAGGAAGCCGGCTGCCGGATCGAGCTGGCGCTCCATCACATGCCCCATCAGGTGCAGGACCACCACTTCCATCCCGCGGGCATTGAGCGCAGCGGCGGCTTCGAGGCCCAGGAGCCCCCCGCCGATCACCACGGCCCTGGCACCGGGGCGCTTCGACACCTCCACCATGCGGTTGACGTCGTCGAGATCGCGGAAGGCCATGACGCCGGGCAGGTCCTTGCCGGGCAGCGGGATGATGAACGGGGCCGAGCCGGTGGCAATGACCAGCTTGTCATATTGTGTCTCGCCATATTTGGAGACGACCACCTTGCGCTGGCGATCGATCAGCGTGACTGCCTCGCCAAATCGGGTATGCACACCCTGCGCCTCGTACCAGGCAGAGTCATGGGTGATGATCTGCTCGTATTCCTTCTCCCCCGCGAGAACCGGGGACAGCATCAGGCGGTTGTAATTGCCGCGCGGCTCGGCACCGAACAGGGTGACGTCGTAGCGGCCTGGCGCTTCTTCGAAGATGTGCTCCAGGGCGCGGCCCGATGCCATGCCGGCACCTATGACGACCAGTTTTTCCATAATTGGCTCCAGAAATCGGGTCAGGCGAGCTGCACGGCGGCAGGGCGGATAGGGTCAGGTTGCGTCATCGGATCGGGCTCCGGTTCGGGTCTGGAAAACAAAAAGGCCGCCAACCGACACGGTGCTGGTTCACGACCAGTCCGTATCTGTTGGCGACCTTGCCACTGGACGCCCAACCTTGGACGTCGACTTCTTCGCAAAGAGCGTCTTGGGAGGAGCTCCTTCGACGTCTTCTTTGCAGGAACCGTGCCAGAAGCGCACGGCCCGGATTTCTATGCAGTTTCAATGGCTAATTCGCCATTGCCGTGTCCATTGGTGGATCGCAGCCGATCTGGCCCGCAGCAATCCGCGTCATGATGCCTATATTCTGTGCATTTTTGGAGTGGCGGCAGAACTTGCATCATTTGTGTGCGAAGTCCTGCGCTATTCCGCCGCCGCAACAGGTTGGCTCCGTCCCGCCCGCTTGGACCGGATATGGTCGAGCGTGGCCTGGTCGGGATTGGCGCCGCCCTCATAGGCTTCCAGGAAGTCGAGCAGTTCCTCGCGATAGGCGTAATAGTCCTTGTGGGCGAACAGCGCCTTGCGCGAGCGCGGGCGGGGCAGATCGACCTCCATGACATTGCCGATACGGGCATTGGGCCCGTTCGACATCATCACCACCCGGTCGGCCAGGAGGATCGCCTCGTCGACATCGTGGGTAACGCAGATGGCGGTCACCTGGGTGCGCGCCCACACATCCATCAGCACATCCTGCAATTCCCAGCGGGTAATGCTGTCGAGCATGCCGAAGGGCTCGTCGAGCAGCAGCAGCTTGGGCGAGAGGGCAAAGGCGCGGGCAATGCCGACGCGCTGCTTCATGCCATTGGAGAGTTCGGACGCCGGACGATGCATGGCATCGCCCAGGCCCACCCGGTTGAGATAATATTCGACCACATCGCGGCGCTCGGCTGGGCCGGCCTTGGGATAGACCCGGTCGACGCCCAGGGCGACGTTTTCCCGGGCAGTGAGCCAGGGCATGAGCGAGGGTGCCTGGAACACCACGGCCCGCTCCGGTCCCGCGTCGACCACCGGATTGCCATCAAGGGTAATGCTGCCCGCGGAAATGTCGTTGAGCCCGGCGACCATGGAGAGCACGGTGGACTTGCCGCAGCCCGAATGGCCGATAAGGGTGACGAACTCGCCCTTCTTCATCTGGAAGTCGAAGCGGTCGACGACCGTGAGGGGGCCCTTGGCCGTGGGATAGACCTTCGAGACGTCGGAAAAGGTGAGATAGCTCTCGCTGCCCGCCGTACCGGCCGCCTCGGCATAGGCTTTTGGCGGACGCGCTGAGCGGCCACGGGCAATCGGAACGACATTGGGCAGCGTGAGTTGGCTATCGCCGGCCTGGTTGCGGGCGGCCCCCACATCCATGAGATATTCGGTGATCTGGCGCCTCAGCGTGATGAAGCGATCGTCGCCATTGAGGGCGGTGCGATCCCGCGGGCGCTCGATGCCGACAGTGAAGGCCGGTCCCAGCGTCGCGGCCGGGCCGGGGGTCAGCGGAATGACGCGGTCGGCCAGGAGGATGGCCTCGTCGACATCATTGGTGATCAGCACAATGGTCTTCTTCTCCGCTTCCGAGATGAGGGCGAGTTCGTCCTGCAGCTTGGAGCGGGTCAGCGCGTCGAGCGCCGAAAGCGGTTCGTCGAGCAGCAGCACTTCGGGCTGCA
>CBFGTF010000299.1:0-2298 GCA_965651655.1 uncultured Devosia sp. | reverse complement strand
ACCGAGGACGAGCTCGACCGCAAGCGCGCCCGCGCCCGGCTGCTCGGCAAGCCGCCAATCTATGATCGCGCCGCCCTCGCCCTCACTGACGAGGACCGCGCCCGGCTCGAAGCCGAGGGTCGCAACCCGCATTGGCGCTTCCGCCTCGATGGCCGCCCGGTCCATTTCGACGACCTGATCAAGGGACCGCAGACGGTCAACACCGCCTCCATGTCCGATCCCGTGCTCATCCGCGCCGATGGCTCCTATCTCTATACGCTGCCCTCTGTGGTCGATGATATCGACCTGGGCATAACCCATGTGATCCGCGGCGAGGACCACGTCTCCAATACCGGCACGCAGATCGAGATCTTCGCGGCGCTGGGCGGCGCGGTGCCGGTTTTCGGCCATCATAACCTGCTGACCGATGCGCAGGGCGCGGGCTTTTCCAAGCGCCTCGGCAGCCAGTCCATCGCCGATTTCCGAGCCGAGGGCTATGAGCCGCTGGCCATTGCCATTGCGGCCACGCTCACCGGAACCAGTCTACCGGTCGAACCCTATGAAAGCCTCGACGCCATTGCCCAAAGGCTTGATTTCTCGATGATCTCGCATGGTTCGGCGCGCTTCGATCCTGCTGAGCTGGACACGCTCAACGCCCGCTTGCTGCACGCAATGCCCTATGTCGAGGCCGCGCCGCGCCTTTCCTCCATGGGGCTTGAAGGCGAAGCCATGTGGCTTCTGCTGCGCGAGAACCTGGCCAAATTCCCGGATATTGCCGAATGGTCAAAGTTGCTCACCGGTCCGGTCGAGCCGGTCATTGCCGACGAGGATCGCGACTTCCTCGCCCTGGCCAAGGCGCTTCTCCCACCTGAACCATGGGACGACACCACCTGGGGTCATTGGACCGAGACGCTCAAAACCACCACCGGGCGCAAGGGCAAGGCCTTGTTCATGCCGCTCAGGCTGGCGCTGACCGGCCGGCATGACGGGCCCGAGCTCAGGTCCCTGCTTGTCCTGCTTGGGCGTAAGGCGTGTCTGGACCGACTACCCTGACGCTCCTGTCCCCGAACTTGACGATCCGCAGTTCCGGCTCGACCGGGGCAGTCGGCCGGCGCGCCACCTCTCCCGGGCCCGCCGGGCGGGGTCGGGGCAGGGGCACATCAACCAGCGCAACGGCGGCCACTGTCTCCACCTCTGCGGCCTGAACCGGCGCGACCCCACGCGGGTCGCGCAGCGGCAACGGAAAGCTTACGCCGTTGATCTCGAGCATGGCCCGGTTGCTGCCATCGGCCGCGCTGGCAATGGTTACCGAGCCATCGGCCACGGGCGCCGCTTCACAACTGGCTGACTTGTCGAAGGCATCCCGATAGGCAAAGGCGGTCGGCAGCGCGCTATAGGGCGAGCCATTCATATTGCGCATCTGTTCGGGCTCTTCCCCGGGATTGGCGTAATAGTAGAGATCGACCGCCGTATTGGGGCACATCTGCTGACAGCTCATCGCATCATTGCCGATGAAGTCGGGCAGGGTGGCGTAGCTGATGGGCCAGAAATAGCCGTCGCTGAGCCGAACACAGACTGTGCGCACGGTATTGTAGCCCGAAAAACCCCAGTAATCGCCGCCATCGATGAAGTCGCCATTGGTGAAATCACCCTCCGACGTGGTGCCGAAGATGCGGTCAAAGACACTCTGCCGGTCCGTGGTGAAGCTGGCGCTGGACCCGGCATTGCAGCCAAAGCGTGCCATTTCCTGCAGGATAGCCTCGCGCTGCTGGCCGACGGCATTGGCCGTCTCCACGGCCTGGCTCACTTGCGCATATTGATCGCGCAGGTCCAGCACGTCCCGGGCAATGAGCTGGCAGGCACGGGTCAGCTGGCGGCCGGCGCGGGCATCGTCATTGCACCCATCGCGGATATAGCGGCTCTCGGCCTGTTGTACCTGCCGCTGCAATTGCCGGGCCGCATTGGAATTGCTGCCCATCTGGCGAAATTCGCTATTGCTGTCGAACTGGGCCAGTGCCCCCTGCAATTGGGCGCACTGCGCCGCCTGGGCATGCGCCGTCTGGACGTCCAGCGCCATGACCACCATGGCCAGGATCAGCAGGAGGAGGGGTCGAAACCCGTTCAAGGTGAAGTTCACGCCAAATTCCCGTTTGCACGCCGCAATTGCCACGGCCCTTGCAACACCGCTTCGCCGCCGTCTTCTGATAACGCGACAAGGCATGGACCTGATGCAGCCATTCCGATTCAATCGCAATGGATAATGCTCTAGGGTCCGTGGCAACATTATAGCCATGTGATTTGCCCGGCGGTAGCGCGTCC
>CBFGTF010000298.1:0-2304 GCA_965651655.1 uncultured Devosia sp. | reverse complement strand
GTGCGGTGGTCGCGCAAAATGGTCCTCGGCTCGCGCCCGAGGACGGTTCGGTGCCGGGGGAGCACTGAAGCCCCGCCATGGATCGCGTCAGTTCAGTCGCGCAATTTGCGGAAGAATTCGGTGAGCATGGCTTCGGCCCTGCCGGCGGAAAGACCGCCGATGACTTCGGGCCGGTGGTGGCAGGTGGGCTGCTCGAAAAGGCGGATGCCGTTTTCCACTGCGCCGGCCTTGATATCCTCGGCGGCGTAGTAGACCCGCCGCAGCCGGACATGGGCGATGGCTCCGGCACACATGGCGCAGGGTTCGAGGGTGACGTAGAGATCGCAACCATCGAGGCGTCCGCTGCCCCGCGCGGCCAGGGCGGCGCGGATGGCGAGCATTTCGGCATGGGCCGTCGGGTCCCGCAGTTCCTGCATGCGGTTGCGTTCGGCCGCAAGGACGCGGTTCCCTTCCATGACCACGGCACCCACCGGCGCCTCGCCCAGGGCGGCAGCGGCGGCGGCAAGGTCCAGCGCCAGGTCCATCGGCTTGTCTGTGGTGGTTTCGATCATTTTTGGATCACGGCATAATCCAGGGGGTCGATGGCCTCTTTGAGCGCTGCCAGCTGGGCCGGCGTCCAGCCCGGCGGCTGGGTCACCGCGTTCCAGGCGTCGATATAGTCGGCCGGGGCATAGACATGTCCGTAGCCCACGGGCGCGGTTTGCGCCAGCGCCGCGTCAAGCGCCAATTGCAGGAAGGTCACCAGGGGATACCAGTTGAAGGCCGGGGAAACATCGGGCCCGCGCGGTTCATCGAACCAGTCGGGGCGGCGCCAGTCGGCATCGAAGGAAAAAAAGACGATGGGATCGCTGGCATATTGCAGGAAGACAATCCGCATCGGTCCCCATGCCATGTCCTGCCAGCCGGCGGTACCGGACTGGTTCATGAAGCGGATGGCCGTGGAATTGCCGAAGCGCGGCAACCAGGCCGGAGTGCCGGGCTGGCGACTGGTGGTCACGCGGGTCCAGATGGGGCTGGAAAAGGGCGGCCCGGCCCAGAGCGCGCCGTCGAAGGGATCGGCCAGCACATCATAGACCGTGGTGGAACTCTGCGAGGCCAGCGCGCCCAGGCTCAGGCCATGCAGGTAAAGCTGCGGCCGCTCACCATCGGGCAATTGGGTCCAGTAATTATAGACCGTGTTGAACAGGGCCTGCGCCGTCTCGGTGCCAAGTTCCGGCTCGATCCACAGAGAGAGCACGCTGGTGAGATAGGAATATTGCACGGCCACGCTGGCGACATCGCCACCATGAAGATATTCGAGTGTATCGATAGCCGCCCGGTCGACCCAGCCGGTGCCCACGGGCATGACCAGCACCAGTACCGAGCGCTCGAAGGCGCCGATGCGCTGCAATTCGGCCAGCGCCAGTTCGGCCCGCTCCATCGGGGTGGGCGCCGAGCGCAACCCGACATAGGTGCGCAGCGGTTCGATGGCTGGCTTGCCGGTGACCGCCGCAATGGCCGCCGCATCGGGTCCCGACTGCACATAGATGCGCGAGTCCCGGCCGATGCTGTCCCAGTCGATCAAGGACGTCGCGCTGCCCGTCTGGTGCCAAAGGGCGGGCGGCTCCGCCTCGGTCGAGACCAGCGCATCGAGCCGTTCATAGAAATTGTCGGCGGCGCGCAGGGCCGTACGCAGGAAGAGATTGTTGACCAGAATGCTGATCAGCGCGATCACCACCGCCGTGGCCACTACGAAAGCGGCCCGGCGTGGCAGATGCGGCATCAAGCCATGCCAGACCAACCGGATCATAGTCACCAGGAGCTTTCCCAGGATCAACAGGCCCGCTGCCACGGGCAGGGCCATGGAGGCGATCAGCAGGGGCTGGTATTCGTCGACCGGTGCCATGCCCATGACGGCGCGCACCGAATTCTGCCAGGAATTGGAATAGGCCAGCGCCACAAGCACCAGACCCAGGCAGAGCAGACCGGCAATGGCCCCGAGCAGGCGCGTCACCCGCCCCGGCGGTACCCTGAGACCGAGGAAACCCCAGAGCCAGTGCCCCAGATTGCCCAGGCCATAGCCCACGGCAAAGCAGGTTCCCGAGAGGATGCCCTGCACCATTTCGGTGCGCGGCAGCAGCGAGGGCGTCAGCGACAGGGCAAAGAAGATCGAGCCGACCAGGAGGCCCGGCGGCGACAGATGATCGGCCACCGCATCCCAGATGGCGTTGGCGCTGCGGCTCCAACTTTTTGAAGGGCGAGGCGGCGTGGTGGTCATGGGCCTAGGTGAACCTTGTTGGGGGGCGGGGTCAATGTTGCCGGCAT
>CBFGTF010000297.1:0-2348 GCA_965651655.1 uncultured Devosia sp. | reverse complement strand
ATGGCGACTTTGCCGCCGGCCAGGCTGCTGCCGCCGCCGAAGACCGCTTCGAAGACTGATCCTCTTCGCCAATCCACTGCCAGAGGGCCGGGATTTCCCGGCCCTTTTGCTTTGCGCTATGCTGCCCCGAACCCCGCTACCGGAGGCAAGACGATGCGTAGCATGATCACTGGCCTGGCCCTGCTGATTTCAACCGTCGGACTGGCGGCGCAGGAGGGGCGAACTTTCGTGGAGCGGCTGGCCCTGGACACACCCGAAAGCGCGGTCGGCGCCTTCATCGAGGCATTCGGCGCCGAGGATTATCTGGCGGCCTATTACATGCTTTCGCCCGAGGCGAAAAAGCGGTTCGCGGAACACTATTACATGTTCAACGTGAGCACATATGTCACCACGGCCGACACAGCCATGGTGCCTGGTTCGATCTTTTCCATGGACGAGTTACCCGAGCAGATGCTGGGCGATCTCAGCTATGACCTGGCGCTGATCTTCGACAACATTGTCCTTAATGCCACGGCCAACGGGCAGATGCCATTCTCGCTGGCGGAGGCAAGCGTCATGAGCACGTCAGAGGCCGGCGATGGCGCGGTCATTGTCGCCGTGAACGCGCCCGGGGTCGCTTCGCGCATGCGCTTCGAGACCCAACTCGCCTATGATGGCGCGTGGCGGATTGATCGAATCACCTGGGATGGCTCGGACCCGGAGGAACGCCCCTGGGGGATCGGTGCGGTCAAGGAGAAGACCAAGCCCTGATCGGTGGACAGGGCCGCGACTCACCCCAATGCGGCCGCAAGCCGTGATTAGGGTAATCCACGTTGTTCACAGAGTTCACAGCAACGCGCAGGAGAACATTAACCCTGCCGCATGTACCCCAAGACTCTGCCCGCCAAGGCATGGTTAAGAAAGGTTAACACCCCCAGGAACGCCCATGGCCGAGATCGCCCGCCTTCACCCCGCCGAAGAGAAGTCCTTCCGCGTCGCCCCGCATAATGTGGAGGTGGAGCAGGCGCTGCTGGGCGCAATCCTGATCAACAATGACGCCTTCTATCGCGTCGCCGACTTCCTGCTGCCCGAGCATTTCTACGAGCCGATCCATCGGGAAATCTATGAGTTGGCGGGCAAGATCATCCGCGCCGGCAAGGCCGCCGAACCGGCCACGCTCAAGACCCACCTGCCCGAGCAGCTGCTGCCTGACGTCACCATGATGCAATACCTGTCGCGCCTGGCCGCCGAGGCGACGACGGTGCTCAATGCGGGCGATTATGGCCAGGCCATCTATGATCTGGCCATCCGCCGCAACCTGATCATGGTGGGCGAGGAAATGGTCTCGGTCGCCTATGAGGGCGATGTGGAAATGAGCCCGGTCAAGCAGATCGAGAAGGTCGAGGGCGAGTTGTTCCAGCTGGCCGAAAAGGGCCGCTATGACGGTGGTTTCCAGGCCTTCGGGGCGGCGCTCAACGCCTCGATCCAAATGGCGGGCGAAGCCTTCCAGCGCGACGGCGGCCTCAGCGGCGTTGCCACGGACCTGCACGATCTCGACCGCCAGATGGGCGGCTTGCAGCGCTCCGACCTGATCATCCTGGCCGGCCGCCCGGCCATGGGCAAGACCTCGCTGGTGACCAATATCGCCTATAATGTCGCCAAGGCCTGGCGTGGAGATGTGACGCCGGATGGGCACACCAAGACCGCCAATGGCGGCATTGTGGGCTTTTTCAGCCTGGAAATGAGTTCCGAGCAGCTGGCCACGCGTATCCTGGCCGAGCAGTCGGAGATCTCCTCGTCCGATATCCGCCGTGGCCGCATCCACGATAACCAGTTCGCCAAGCTGGTCGATGTCTCGAACATGATGAGCAAGGTGCCGCTCTATATCGACGATACCGGCGGCATTTCGGTCGCCCAGCTCGCGGCCCGCGCCCGGCGATTGAAGCGCCAGAAGGGTCTCGACCTCCTGATCGTCGACTATCTCCAGCTGCTGTCCGGCTCATCCAAGGCATCGAGCCAGAACCGCGTGCAGGAACTGACCGAGATCACCACCACGCTCAAGGCCCTGGCCAAGGAGCTGGAAGTGCCGATCATCGCGCTCTCCCAGCTCTCCCGTCAGGTGGAAGCGCGTGACGACAAGCATCCGCAACTGGCCGACCTGCGCGAATCGGGGTCTATCGAACAGGACGCGGACGTGGTTCTGTTCGTCTATCGCGAGGAATACTATCTCAAGAACAAGGAACCCAAAGAGGGGACGCCGGAGCATCTGACCTGGCAGGGCGAAATGGAGAAGGTGCACGGCAAGGCGGAAGTGATCATCGCCAAGCAGCGCCACGGCCCCACCGGCACGGTGCAGCTCAGCTTCGAGG
>CBFGTF010000296.1:0-2353 GCA_965651655.1 uncultured Devosia sp. | reverse complement strand
CTCAACCTCACCATCGGCTCGGCCCATATCGGCACCTATGGCGAAAAGGCCGTGGACGTTTTCTATGTCACCGACCTCACGGCCCAGAAGATCCACGTCAAGGCGCGCCAGAAGAAGATCCATGATGCGCTGATGAACGTCTTCAAGCAGCCGGCAGAGGACAAGAAGGTGGTCAATGGGTGAGCTGGCCATCTGCTCTGATGGTCACGCCCCATCGCCTCCCTCCCCCTTGAGGGGAGGGAGTGAGGGTGGGGGTCCATCGGTGGGCCCCAAGATCGCGCCCACCACAGCTCCGCTACGGTCCTCTGGCCCGAGCTGCGCTACCCTTCTCTCAAGGGGGAGGGTGGGCAGAGACTTAGCCCGCGGTGCGTATCCATGAGCCTCTTCCGCAATTTCGTCTCTGTCGGCTCGCTGACATTGCTCAGCCGCCTCGCGGGCTTTGTGCGCGATGCGCTGATGGCCGCCGTCCTGGGCACCGGCCCGGCGGCCGACGCGTTTTTTGCAGCCTTCCGCTTCCCCAACCTGTTCCGGCGCCTGTTTGCCGAAGGCGCCTTCAACACCGCCTTCGTGCCGATGTTTTCGGGTGCCCTTGAGCGCGAGGGTGCGGACGGGGCCAGATTGCTGGCCGCCCGCATCATGAGCTGGCTGGTGGCCATGCTGCTCGTGGTGACGGTTCTGGCCGAAATCTTCATGCCCCAGATCATGCGGGCCTTCGTCCCCGGCTTTGTCGACGACCCGGAAAAGTTCGACCTCACCGTGCTGCTGACACGGATCATGTTCCCCTATCTCGCCTGCATGTCGCTGATGGCGGCCTATGGGGCCATTCTCAACACTCTGGGGCGGTTCTTTGCCGCCGCCTTTGCCCCGGTGCTGCTGAACCTGGTGACCATTGCCGTGCTGGTGCCACTGGCCATCTGGTTCGTGCAGACGCCCGCCGAAGCGACCGTCTGGGTGGCCCTGGCCACGCTGGCCGGCGGCTTGGCGCAATTGCTGCTGGTCTTTGTGGCCATCGAACGCTCCGGTTTCCGGCCATCCTTGCGCCTGCCGCGCCTCGATCCCGAAGTACGCCACTTCTGGGTCCTCGCCATCCCAGCAATCCTGGCCGGCGGCATCACCCAGATCAATATTTTCGTGGGCACCATCATCGCCTCGGGCGCCGACAACGCCATCTCGGTGCTTTCCTATGCCGACCGTCTCTACCAATTGCCGCTGGGCATTATCGGCATCGCCATCGGCACGGTGCTGCTGCCCGAATTATCGCGGCATCTGAAGGGTGGCCGCGCCAACGAGGCGCGGCAAAGCCAGGACCAGGCGCTCTTCGTTGCCATGCTGCTCACCATGCCCGCTGCCGTGGCCCTGATTGCCCTGGCCGAACCCATCGTCCGGGTCCTTTTCGAGCGCGGCGCCTTTGATGCCCTGGCGACGCAGCAGACCGCCGAGGCGCTGGTCGCCTTCGCCGCCGGCCTGCCGGCCTTTGTGCTCATCCGCGTGCTGCAGCCGGGGTTTTTCGCCCGCGAGGATACGCTGACCCCCACCATCTATGCCGGCATCAGCGTCGTAGCCAATATCGCCATTTCGCTCTGGCTGTTTCCAACGCTCCTGCATGTTGGCATCGCCATTGCCACGACGGCCTCGTCCTGGCTCAACGTGGTGCTGCTGGCGGGGACTCTGGCCTTTCGCAGGCATTTTGCCCTGACCCCCAGCCAATGGAGGGCGCAGGGAGCCATCATTCTGATCAGCCTCGTCATGGGTGGCGCGCTCTTTCTGTTGGCCGATCAGGGTGCCGCCCACCTGGCCAGTGGCGTAGCGCTCTGGCGCCAGGCCGGTGTGCTGGCAGCGCTGGTTCTCTTCGGGCTCGCGACCTATTTCACCCTCGCCCACATTACCGGCACGCAGCGGCTGGGAATGTTGCTCCGTCGCCTGCGGCGCGGCTAGACGGTTCCCAATCCAGTTCCGCCCGTATAGAACGAGCGCCTGAATTCTCGTCTTATTGGTGAAGGGCATCATGACGTTCAGCCCCCGCGTCTTTTCCGGCATCCAGCCTTCGGGCGATCTGCACCTTGGCAATTATCTCGGCGCCATCCGCCGTTTCGTGCCGCTGCAGCAGACCCACGAGACCATCTATTGCGTGGTCGACATGCATGCCATCACCGTCTGGCAGGAGCCCGATGCGCTCAGGCGCGCCACCCGCGAAGTGGCTGCCGCCTTCATCGCCGCCGGCATCGATCCCAAGAAATCGATCATCTTCAACCAGTCGCAGGTGGTCCAGCACGCCGAACTCGCCTGGGTGTTCAACTGCGTGGCGCGCATGGGCTGGATGGCCCGCATGACCCAGTTCAAGGACAAGGCCGGC
>CBFGTF010000295.1:0-2357 GCA_965651655.1 uncultured Devosia sp. | reverse complement strand
ATCTCCACCAGCTTTGCCGACATTTTCTACAATAACTGCTTCAAGAACGGCATCCTGCCGCTGGTGGTGACGCCCGAGCAACTCAAGCTCCTGCTCGATGATGCCGAGCGCGGCGCCAATGCAACGCTGACGGTCGACCTTCAATCCCAGACCATCAAGGGTCCCGATGGCGGCACGCTCACCTTCGACATCGACCCGAGCCGCAAGCAGATCCTGCTCGAAGGGCTCGACGACATCGCCGGCACGCTGAAATCCGATCCGTCGATCTCCGCCTTCGAAGGCAAGATGGCCGCCGATCGGCCCTGGCTGTAATTTTTCGCTCCAACAGAGAACACCATGGTTCAGCGCGTTTCCACCGGTTCCCCTTTCGAGGCCACCTTCGGCTATTCCCGCGCCGTCCGCCACGAGGACACCGTCTATGTGTCCGGCACGACGGGCTATGACTATGCCACCATGACCATGCCGGACAGCGTGGGCGAGCAGGCCAGAAATGCGCTTGCCACCATCGACAAGGCATTGAAGGAAGCCGGCTCCTCGATCCAGGATACCGTCCGCGTGGTCTATTATGTCGGCGACCGCTCCTATGTGGATGATGTCGTCAAGGCTGTCGGCCCGGTCTTTGGTTCGATCCGCCCTGCCGCCTCCATGCTCATCGTGCAGATGATCGAGGAAGGCATGAAGATCGAGATCGAAGTCACCGCCCGCATCGGCGCCGCCAGCTCGTGACCACAAAGCCCCGCCTCGAATTTGTCGACGCGCCCGGCGCTTCGGACATCGAGGCGGTGGTGGGCATTCTCGGCGCTGCAGCTGAAAGCCAGCGGCCGGGCGGCAATTACCGCGACTATGGTTTTCTTCTCAAGGACGAGGCCGGCGCCATCCAGGGCGGCCTCACCGGCTATGTGCTCTATGACTGGATGTTCATCCAGTTCGTCTCCGTCGCCCCCGACTTGCGCGGCCAGGGACTGGGCCGGCTGCTGATGCAGCGGGCCGAGGACTGGGCCCGCCAGCAGGGCCTGGGCGGCATGTGGCTCGACACCTTCGCCTTCCAGGCACCGGACTTCTACCGCGATCTCGGCTTTGTCGAATTCGGCACTATCGAGGACCACCCGGCCGGCTCGCGCCGTATTTTCTTCCAGAAGCGCCTGGCCTAGCCCATGACCCGCCGGCAGATCGCTCTTATCCTTCATGCAGCGCTCCTGATCGGGGTGCTGTTTTTCATCGTCCCGGCCCTGACCCAATGGGACAGCCGGGCCGGCTATCTCTTTTCGCTGACCTTCTATTGGCTGTTCTTCTGCCTCCCGGTGATCGGCTGGCATGCATTGGCAGGCAATGACGGGCGGCTGTTTTCCGAAAGACTGCCCTGGCGCGACTGGTGGATCATTCCCCTGCTGCTGGCCCAGGCCGGCATGGTGGCACTGGTCAATTTCGTGCCCAATACCTCGATCCTGAGCAGTGGCGGCATGTATCTGGCCCTGCTGATCGCCACCATCAACGGCCCCCTTGAGGAAATCGCCTGGCGCGGCGGCTTCCTTGCCACCTTCCGCGACAAGCCGCGCCTCGGCTTCTGGCTGGGCTGGGCCCTGTTCACCGCCTGGCATGTGCCGCTGGCCCTCAGTGCCGGCATTGTCTTTGATGGCGGCGCCCTGGCCCTGATCGGCGGCGCCGGCGCATTGGGCCTGCTCTGGAACTGGGTCGCCTGGCGCACCGGTTCGGTCTTCTATGTGAGCCTGGCCCATGGGCTGACCAATCTCTTCGCCTTCTGGGTCCTGTTCGACCGCAACGGCTTTGCGGCCTGAACCACCCGCCACTGGACGGGTTCTACCATTGTCGTCCTTGCGCTCACCGGCAATTTCCCGCTATGTGCCAGTCGAGGCGTAACCACCAGTACGGCAAGGATCCATCATGGCCACCCATTCCCTTTTCCTTCTGCCCGGCGACGGCATCGGCACCGAGATCATGGTCGAGGTGGAAAAGCTCATCGCCTGGACCAATGCCGAGGGCCTGACCGATTTCTCCACTGATTCAGGGCTCGCCGGCGGCGCCGCCTATGACAAGCATGGCGTGGCCATCACCGACGAGGACGTTGCCAAGGCCAAGGCTGCCGACGCCGTGATCTTCGGCGCCGTAGGTGGCCCAAAATGGGACAATGTCCCCTATGAGCATCGCCCCGAAGCCGCCCTGCTGCGCCTCCGCAAGGAACTGGCGGTCTTTGCCAATCTCAGGCCCGCCATCTGCTATCCGGCGCTTGCCGAAGCCTCCTCGCTCAAGAAAGAGCTGGTCGAAGGCCTCGATATCCTGATCGTCCGCGAACTGACCGGCGGCGTCTATTTCGGCGAGCCCAAGACCATCACCGATCT
>CBFGTF010000294.1:0-2381 GCA_965651655.1 uncultured Devosia sp. | reverse complement strand
AAAAGGAGCCTGGGAATGAACATTTTCGCACGTTTCGCGCAGGACGAGTCGGGCGCGACTGCAATCGAGTACGGCCTGATCGCCGCGCTCATCTCTGTTGGTATCATCCTCGCTGCCACCGCCCTCGGTGACAGCCTGGCCAATATCTTCAACTATATCGCTGGTCAGCTCGACGGGAACATCCCGGCCGCTGGCGGCTAATACCCTCGGCACATTGCCCGGACAGGGGGAGGGCCTGGTGCCCTCCCCTTTGTATTTTAGCTTTCTTAACGCCGCTGGGGCAGGCTGATCTGGTCCACCTGCCTAATGAGGGGCTCGACCATGTCCACCATTGCCCTGCTGTTCTTTCCGATGGCCATGGCCTTCGCGGCGTCGTCCGACCTTTTGACCATGCGCATTTCCAACAAGCTGGTGCTCCTCCTGGCCGCCGGCTTTGTGGTCATGGCGCTCATTGTCGAAATGCCCCTTCAGCAATTTGCCATGCATGTGCTGTGCGCCTTTGTCGTTCTGGTCGCGGCCTTCGCCATGTTCGCGCTGCGCTGGATCGGCGGCGGCGATGCCAAGCTGGCCGCTGCCACCACGCTCTGGCTCGGCTTCGGCATGACCCTGCCATACCTGGCCTACACCGCGCTGCTGGGTGGTGTTCTGACCCTGGCCATCCTGCTGCTGCGCCGCGCCCCCATGCCCCCCTTCGCCGCCTCCATGCCCTGGCTGGCCCGCCTGCTTGATCGCAAGCAGGGCATCCCCTATGGCGTGGCGATGGCTCTGGCGGGGCTGTTGACCTATTCCAATACTGCCATCTTCGAGCGCCTCGCGGCCTGATAATTCCGTCGCCCCGTTCTGCCCTGGCACCAGCGATCCCATCGCCGGTGCCATTGTCGTTTGCGCCCTTTCGTTTGCAAAAAGCAAGCATTCATAACTCGTTAACGCCTTTTGCAAAGTTCTGATTAACTAAACCTTGACCCTTTGGTTTCATAGTCCAGCCGGTGGAAATGGGCTTTTCTTGCCCCTTCCTGAGCATCGTTGGGAAAACTGGGCGCCGCTATTGGGCGCAGGCGATGCGACAGCAAATGGATAGAGCGGCTCGGCATATCGAACTGGTGCCCGCCGCTCTGGAGCAACCGGAGTAGGTCATGAGACCGGCGCGTATTGTCCTGTTGTTGGTAGCCCTGGTGGCTGGTTCGCTCGCCGCCTTTCTGGTGACGCGCGGCGGCCGACCGCCGGCACCGGATACCCAGGTCGTCACCCAGGTGGTCGAAGAAGCCCGGGCCCGGATCCTGGTGGCCAGGGCGCCCATTGGCGTGGGCGAACGGCTCAATGCCGAGCGCGTCGAATGGCAGGATTGGCCCCAGGGTGCCCTGCGCCCCGAATATGTCACCATCGCCGCCATGCCCGATGCTCCGGAGCAGCTGACCGGCGCGGTGGCGCGGTTCGAATTCTTCCCCGGTGAGCCGATCCGCGAAGCAAAGCTGGTGCGGGCCGATCAGGGTTATCTGTCGGCCGTCCTGGCGCCGGGCAAGCGCGGTGTTTCGGCAACCGTCACGGCAGCATCCAGCGCCGGCGGCTTCGTCGTGCCCAATGACCACGTCGATGTGCTGCTCACCACCTCTTCGGCAGTGGGGCAGCGTTCCGAGGTCATCCTGTCCAATGTGCGTGTTCTGGCCATCGGCAAGCGCCTGGGCGAAATGGGCGTCAGCGGCGGCGACGAGGGCGGCGCCGAAACCGGTCCCAATCCGGTAACTTTCGACAATGCCACCATCGCCACCCTGGAACTCGATCCGGCCCAGGCCGAAACCCTGGTCAACGCCTCGACGCGTGGCCAGCTCAGTCTGACCCTGCGTTCGGTGGCCGATTTCAACCGCGCCGATTCCGACACGGCCAGCACCAATCAGGCGGTCCGCCTCATCCGCTACGGCAAGGAACAGAGTGTGATGGCCGGCAGCTCGGCCGCCTCGGAATACTCCTCCGCCGATGCCATGGCCCAGCCAGAATACACCCAGGTCCAGGCGGCGCCCGAAGCGCCCCAGGTCCTGCCGCAATAGGGGCAAGAAGACGATGGTTATGACAACAGCTTTCAAGTCCCGTCCCGCACCCCGCGCCTTGCTTGCGGCCGGTCTCGCGGCATTGCTGCTGGCAACGGCTGCCGCAACGCCTGCCTTCGCTCAGGCCCAGGCCCAGGTCACTATTTCCGGCAACGCCTATGGCGCCGTTCGCCGGCTCGATGTCGAGCTGAACAAGTCCATGATCATCGATCTGCCTGCGGGCGTGGCCGAGGTCATCGTCTCCCAGCCTGATGTCGCGGCGGCCATCATGCGCACCCGCACCCGGGCCATCATCCAGGGCATTGGCGGCGGCGATACCAATGTTTTCTTCCTCGATGA
>CBFGTF010000293.1:0-2395 GCA_965651655.1 uncultured Devosia sp. | reverse complement strand
TCAGCGGCTTCATCTCGCGGACAAAGCTGGTTTTCACGTCATAGAGAAAGTCCATCCCAATTCTCCTTTACGCCGCTGCGTCCTGCGCTTCGCGCAGGGTGCGACCGGTGAGGCCAAGGAACACGTCATCGAGCGTGGGGCGGCGCACAGAGGCGCTGGCGACATCCATGCCCTGTTCATGCAGGCGCCGGATGAATTCGGGGAGCAAGGCCTCGCCCTCGCGCACAGTCACCTCCACCTTCTGGTCGCCCAGGGTGACGTCGCGGGCCTGCGGCAGGTTTCGTGCCAATTGGGCGGCGGCGGCCTTGTCGCTATTGGCGAGGCCAATGCTGATCCGGTCCCCGGCCAGATTGGCCTTCAACCGGGCCGGCGTGTCGTCGGCAATCAGCCGCCCATTGTCCATGATCATCACCCTTTCGGCCATGGTATCTGCCTCCTCGAGATAATGGGTGGTAAGGAAAATGGTCATGCCGGTTTCGCGCCGAAGCCGCAGCACATGTTCCCAGAGATTGGCGCGGCTATGCGGGTCGAGCCCGGTCGAGGGTTCGTCGAGAAACAAAAGGCTCGGGCTATGCATCAGGCCCAAAGCCACGTCGAGCCGCCGCTTCTGCCCGCCCGAGAGCGTATTGCCGATACGGTCCTCCATGCCGGTCAGTTCCAGCATGCCGATCAGTTCATCGGCGCGCTTGCTGGCCACGGCCTTGTCCATGCGCATGGCCGCGCCCTGGGTCAGAAGCTCGTCGCGCAGCTTGTAATATTGCCCGGCGCCGCTCCCCTGCCCGACATAGCCGATCTTGCGCCGCACGCCCGCCGGGTCGGCGATGATGTCGCTGCCCGCCACCATCGCCGTGCCGGAGCTGGGCGGCAGCAGCGTTGTCAGCATGCGCACTGAGGTCGATTTGCCCGCGCCATTGGGCCCGAGAAAGGCCACCAGCTCGCCTTCGGCGACATCCAGGCTCAATCCGCGCACCGCTTCCACCACCCCGGCCTTGGTCTTGAACGAACGGGTCAGGTCCCGCGCACTAATCATCTTTACCCCCTCTGGCCGGCCAGGCTTCACCATGGCCCGATGCGTTGACGTGACGTGTCAGCAGCATGGAATTCGACATGGGCTCGACAATTTCGCCGCGCCGCCCTAAATTCCGTACGCCGCACAAGGTTTATCACAACAGTGTACGGTGTAAAGAGTTATTTGGAGATGACATGGCCGAGGACATCGCCGGCAAGGGTGATCCGCTCAAATCCCTCAACCTGCTCTGGGGCCGGGTCGAAGCGCCCCGGCGCGGACCCAAGTCGAGGGTCGCCGTCTCCGACCTGGTCAAGGCCGCTATCGCCATTGCCGACAGCGACGGCATCGAGGCGGTCTCGACCCGACGGGTGGCCGAAGCGGTCGGTATTTCACCGATGAGTTTCTACACCCATATCCCCGACAAGTCGGTTCTGATCGATTTGATGCTGGACGCCGTTTCCGGCGGTGCCGACGAGGCGGACATGCCGGTATTCGATCCCGGGCAGTGGCGCGAGAACATCACCATGGTCGCGCGCGCCTTTCGCGATTTCTATCTCAGGCACCCCTGGGCGCTGCAGGTCGGCACGCATCGGCCGGTGCTTGGCCCCAATACCATGCGGTCCTATGAGGTCATATTAAGCGCGGTCGACGGGTTGGGACTGGACGAGGTCGAGATGGACATGACGGTGACGCTGATCACCAATTATGTCTATGGCGCCGTGCGCGATGCAGCCCGGGCCAATCTGGTCAAGCAGCAGACCGGCATGAGCGACGAGGAATGGTGGTACACGATCGCGCCTTTTCTCGACACGCTCGACTTCTCGGCCTACCCGGTGGCCAGCCGGGTCGGTCCCGTAGTAGGCGAACTCTACGGGCTGGGCGACCCGGCCCGCGCCTTCGAATTCGGCCTGGCCCGGCTGCTCGACGGCATTTCCATGCTCATCGCCAGCAAGAGGCGTCCCGCCTAACGAGCATGATCGTTCCGACCGCTGAGAGTTCGGCTCCTGCCTACCCTCCCCCTTGAGGGCTTCGAACCGGCCGGAGGCAAATTCGCTCCTGGTGGAGCGAATTTAGGTGAGAAGGCCACGAGAGCTGAGCTCGAGTGGCTCGTAGCGTCGCTCGGCCCGCAGGGCTCTAGCAAAGCTAGGGTGGGGGTTCTGAACCATCAACAAGGTTTGAGCCGGTGGCCGGGTCCGCCCACAAGTCTGTATTCCAGGAAAGTCCGGCACCCCCACCCTTGATCCCTCCCCACAAGGGGGAGGGAGACGAAGGAACCGCGGCACACTGAGCGAGAAACCATCTTTTCGGCTCCTGCCCTCCCTCCCCCTTGTGGGCTTCGAACCGGCCGGAGGCAAATTCGCTCCTGGTGGAGCGAATTTAGGTGAG
>CBFGTF010000292.1:0-2413 GCA_965651655.1 uncultured Devosia sp. | reverse complement strand
AGGTCCCACAGATAGATGGCCTCGGACACCAGGTGATCGGTGGGCGAGATGCGCACATTGCGCTGGAGGGCACGGACGGCCATCTGCGCCAGGTCGACGCGCCGGGGCACATGAATGGCGACATGGTAGAGCCCGATGCTGCGCGGCGTGACCGGTCCGGTGGCGCCGGTTTCGAGCACGATAAGCACCCGGCCGCCCGCCCCCATGGCAAGGGCATTGCCGCGTTCCTCGATCACGTCGAGCCCGACCACGTCCTGCCAGATGGCGAGGGCCCTGGAACGATCGGTGACGGCGATATGGACGGGACCCAGCGTGGTGCTGAGCGGCAGGATGGGTTTGGAGCGGACATTGGCCTGGACGGATGTGTCGATCATTTCGACCTCCAAGAAAGTGTGTGGCCCCAGAGATAGCGCGCATGGCGGCTTGGACAAAGCGAACCGCAACGAAGGCATTGTTCGCCGAAACAGCGGTAATGCTAAAGTCCGGCGCGCCGCAGGATATCCGGCCATTCGGCGAGCACCGCGTCGCGGGCCCTGAGGCCGCCGCTGACCGCGTGACGCGCTTCGTCCTGCGCCAGGCGGGCAAAAACCAGACGCTGCCCATCCTTGTCGGCCCAGCCGACATACCAGCCCCAGCCACGCGCATAGTCGAAACTGCGATCCGCATTGCGCGGATAGGCGGAGCCGGTCTTGCCGCGAATGGTCCAGCCCTCGACGCTGCCGGCGGTTTCGACAAGGCCGATGGCCTCGATCATGGTGGCGCCGGACACCGGCAACTGACCTTCAATCAGGGCGGCCAGGAACCCGGCCTGTTCGAGCGGGGACACTTGCAGGGAAGAGGAAATCCAGGCGCGTTCGAGGCCATTGTCATAGCCCGGATCGCCCGAGAAATCGGCGTTGCCATAACCAAAGCTGCGCGCATAGGCGGCGAGCCGTTCAGCCCCCAGGGCTTCGGTGATGCGCTGGGAGTACCAGACATTGGAGTGCCTGATCCACATGGCGGGGTCGGTGTCCTGTTTCCAGGTGTCGATCCAGTCGGGATAACCCTGCCGGAACGGCAGCACCGGCGCATGTGCCGATTGCAGGAACCCGGCTTCGAAGCCCATGACGGCCAATGCGATCTTGAAGGTTGAAGCGGGCGTGGCACGGCTTTGGCAATCGCCTTCGGCCAAGAGCACCGTGCGGGTCTGCGGCTCGGCCACCAGGGTGCAGATCGTGGCTGCCTGAGCGGGGAGGGCTGCGAGCGCCAGGATTGCACCGAGAATGATCGCGGTGAATTTTTGTAGCATCGATGGCCCTCCCCTATCGGCCTTTCCCATCGCCCGCGATTCAGGCCAAATGGGGGCATGCTCTCCCGTTCCTTCTTCGACCGCCCGGTTCTCGAGATTGCCCGCGAACTTATCGGGGTAACGTTGCTGGTCGACGGCGTGGGTGGAGCCATTGTCGAGGTGGAGGCCTATGACGAAAGCGATCCGGCCTCGCACAGCTTTCGCGGGCCCACGACGCGCAACCGGGCGATGTTCGGGCCGCCGGGCCACGCCTATGTCTACAAGATCTATGGCATCCATTATTGCCTCAATTTCGTCTGCCGGCCCGGTAGCGCTGTGCTGATCCGGGCGCTGGAGCCCACACAGGGGATCGAGCGGATGATGGAGCGGCGGGGCGGGCTGAGCGCCAAGCAATTGTGCTCGGGGCCGGGCAAGCTGGCCCAGGCCCTCGATATCGATCTGGGACAGAACGGATTGCCGCTCGACGCAGCGCCCTTTGCCTTGCAGGCCGCCGGCAAAATCCACGAGATTGGCACCGGCCCGCGCATCGGCATCACCAAGGGTGTCGAAGCACCCTGGCGCTTCGTCAAGGCGGGTTCGCCCTTTCTCAGCAAGCCGCTGCCGCGGGCAAAGCCTGATTTGTGATCAGGGTCCGGGCAACCGGAATGCCCCCTACCCGTTCCCCAGACCAGGCCGGCGCGCGTCAACCGGACGTGGTGGTATAGGGCTTTTGGTGCGGTTTTTCCGGTTTCCCGCATCAGTCATTCAACCTGACCCAGGCCCTTGTCCCATCCGCGCCGTGCCTTCGGATTTTGCATGAGGAGACAGGACCATGCCCCAGGGTGACAAGAGCGCCTATACGGACAAGCAGAAGCGCAAGGCCGAGCATATCGAAGAGGGCTACGAGAAGAAGGGGGTAGGCCACGAGGAGGCCGAGCGCCGCGCCTGGGCGACCGTCAACAAGGATGACGGGGGCGGCAACAAGTCGGGATCGGGACGCGGCACCCACACCGACCATCCGGCCGCTCACAAGGGCGGCAAGAAGGGCGGCGAGGCATCGGCCAACCGTCCCGCCTCGGAGCGATCGGCTTCGGCCAAGAAGGCCGCTGCAACGCGGAAACGTCACGAAGAGCAGCGTGCGCATCA
>CBFGTF010000291.1:0-2455 GCA_965651655.1 uncultured Devosia sp. | reverse complement strand
GCTGGAAGGTTTCGGGATGGCGCACATCGAGCAGGATGTAATTGCCGATGATCGAGATATGGAGCGCGAATGGGCCCTCGGCACTGACGCGCGCGGGCCGGAATTCATTGTCCTCGAGCAGGTCATAGATGGCGATGCGCCATTCATGCACCTCGTCGGGGTTGATCGAGGTGATGGTATTGGGGTCGAGCGTGACGGTGACCAGCCTGTCTTTCTCGGTCGCCGCCGGCTCTTTGCCCATGGATATGCTCACCGATTGAGCCGGATGGAAATGGAGCGGCCATGGCCGTCGAGATCCTCGACCCCGGCAATGGTGACGGCCGGCTCGGCCAGCGCCGCCAGCGAGGTGGGCGTGCACCCCAGAAGCGAGGTGCGCTTCATGAAGTCGAGCACGCCCAGGCCCGAGGCAAAGCGCGCCGAGCGGGCGGTGGGCAGCACATGGTTGGAGCCGCCGACATAGTCGCCGATGGCCTCGGGCGTATGATGGCCGAGGAAGATCGCGCCGGCATGGCGGATGGCGGGCAAGAGGGATTGCGGATCGTCGACGGCCAGTTCGACATGTTCGGACGCAATGCGATTGGCCAGGGCCGCGGCCTCATCGAGGGAGGTGACGGTGATGATCGCGCCCAGTTCGTCCCAGCCCTCGCGCGCCAGCGCCTGTTTGGGCAGGAGAGAGAGCTGTCGGTCGACCTCGGCCTCGACAGCGTCGGCGAGCCTTGGGTCGGTGGTGACGAGGATGGACTGGGCCCCTGCCCCGTGCTCGGCCTGGGCGATGAGATCGGCCGCGACCCAGGCGGGATTGGCCGAGCTATCGGCAATGACGAGGACTTCGGAGGGGCCGGCAATCATGTCGATGCCGACCTGGCCAAAGACCTGGCGCTTGGCCGTGGCGACATAGGCATTGCCGGGGCCGGTGACCTTGTCGACGCGGGCAATGGTCTGGGTTCCATAGGCCAGAGCGGCCACGGCCTGGGCGCCGCCAATGCGATAGATCTCGGTGATGCCGGCAATCTGGGCGGCGGCAAGCACGGTCGGGTTGATTTCGCCATCGGGCGTCGGCACGGCCATGGCAATGCGGGAGACACCGGCGACGCGGGCCGGCACGGCATTCATCAGCACAGAAGACGGATAGGAGGCGAGGCCCCCCGGCACGTAGATGCCCACGGCATCGACAGGTGTCCAGCGCGAGCCGAGGGTGACCCCGAGATCATCGGTATAGACGTGGTCCTCGGGCTTCTGCTTTTCGTGATGAGACTTGATGCGGTCATGGGCGGTCTGGAGCGCCGCCCGGACCTCGGGCGACACCTGGGCCGCCGCAGCGGCGATCTCATCACCCGTGAAGGCGATATCGGCGGCGGTGAAGCTGGTGCGATCAAAGCGGTTGGTCAGTTCGACAACAGCCGCGTCACCGCGCGCACGCACATCGGCAATGATCGCGGCGACGGTGTCGTTGACGTCCTGGCTGGACTCCCGCTTGGTGCCGAGAAGATCGGAGAAGCGCTGTTCGAAATCGGCATCGGCGCTATCGAGGCGAAGGGGCATGGAGAGCTTTCAGTCCAGAATGTGATTGGGCTTTGCCGAGGCCGCCCAGGCCGCACCGAGATCGGCGAGGCGGGCTTCGAGATAATCCACGGTGAGGCGGACGGTGCCGCCGCCGGCAAAGCGCAGCTCGACGATGCCGGCCGGGGCCTCGCCGGGCTTGAAGACTATGGCCAGCAGCTCCACCACGCCCTCGGGCGCGGCCGGATCGAAACCGGTATAGGCCACATGGGTAACGCCGCTGAAATGGAGTGCCGAGCGCTTGCGCAGGCCCCTCGAACGCGGCTTGTCGCTTTCCCAGTCGAAGCGGTTCATCAGCAAGGCAAAGCGCTGGTCGCGCCGCGCATAGCCCATATCGGCGACGCGGATGACTGCATCCTGCGCGTGGGCCGAGACAATTTCGAGATCTTCGGTATCAAGCGCTATCAGCTTGAGATCGGTCATGAGCGAGGCCCTGTTTGGGTGAGAATGACCCTATCTGGTCACGACGCCCCCGATCTACAAGTTTGCAGGGCCAGGGGCAATGCGCGTGTGGATAAGCGACGCGCCGGCTAAGGCGACTGCATCCAGCCGATTGCCGCCCCGGTGGGGTCGCGCAGCACGCAGACGCGGCCGATATCGGGGATGTCGTGAGGCGGCCTTATGGCGGTGGCGCCGGCTTCGAGGGCCAGCGCAAAACGTTCGTCGATATCGGAGACCTCGATGAAGGCCAGCCAGTAGGACTGCGTGGTTTCGACATCGCCCTGCTCGATGGCGCCGAGACCGCCGACCATGGCCGCGCCCGAGCGGATGACCAAATAGGGCTGGCCCTCGAGGGAATAGTCCTCATAGGTCCAGCCCAGAGTGCGGGCGAAGAAGGCCTTGGCCTTTTCCACGTCGGTGGTGAGCAGGTCGTTCCAGACAAAGGTGCCGTGCG
>CBFGTF010000290.1:0-2513 GCA_965651655.1 uncultured Devosia sp. | reverse complement strand
CCTGGCTGGTCTTGGAGAGAATGGCGTGGCGCTCAAGAATGCCCGAGCGCGACCAGGCCGGGAACGCGGCCTTGGCCGCGGCGATGGCCTGCTTGGTTTCCTCGGCGGTGGCGCGGGCATAGACCCCCACCACTTCCTTGATATTGGACGGATTGATGTTCTCGACGCCGTCCGAACCGACCCATTCGCCGTCGATCAGGTTCTTGTGCAGTTCGGTCATGGAAAGGCCTTTCAGGGAGTAAGCAACAGCCGGGGGAGGTGGCCGTGCGGGAAATCAGAGCAGGTTGGCGCGTGCAAGGTCACGCAGCAGATGGCTCACGCCATAGGTCCAGGGCGGACATTTGGTAGATAGGTTGACACGGTTGGATAGTGTACCCAGGCTCGGTGTCGAAATGGAGACGACATCGCCCAGCTTGTGGGTAAAGCCCTTGCCCTGCCCGTCGCGGTCCTTCACCGGCGCAAACATGGTGCCCAGGTAAAGCACCAGCCCGTCGGGATATTGATGATGCTCGCCCAGCGTAGCCGCAACCAGCGATTCCGGCGTCCGCGAGATCTGCGCCATGTTGGACTGGCCCTCGAGCACGAAGCCGTCGGTTCCTTCCACACGCAAGGCAATTTCCGCCTGCTTGACGGTGTCGAGTGTGAAGTCGCCATCGAACAACCGCACGAACGGTCCCAGCGCGGCGGAAGCATTGTTGTCCTTGGCCTTGCCCAGCAGCAATGCCGAACGGCCCTCGACGTCGCGCAGGTTGACGTCATTGCCCAGCGTCGCGCCGATGATCTCGCCCTTGCTGGTCACCAGCAACGCCACTTCCGGTTCGGGATTGTTCCAGTTCGAAACCGGGTGCAGGCCCACTTCGGCGCCGTGCCCCACCGCGCTCATGGGCTGGCCCTTGGTGAAGATTTCCGCATCCGGACCGATGCCCACTTCCAGATACTGGCTCCAGACGCCCTTTTCGATCAGCGCCGCCTTGACCTTCATGGCCGCGTCCGACCCCGGCACGAGCTGGCTGAGATCGGTACCGATCAGGTCGAGAATTTCGCCCCGCAGCGCCTCGGCACGGGAATTGTCGCCCCGCGCCTGCTCTTCGATCACGCGCTCGAGCAGCGAGACCACAAAGGTGACGCCCGACGCCTTGATGGCCTGCAGGTCGATGGGGCACAGCAATTGCGGCAGGCCATCGGCACCGGCACGCGCATTGGCCATCACCGCGCCGATCTCGCCTACCGCCCGGCCAGGAGCGGTCCGCACATGCTCGGCGGCGCGACCGCTCTCCGCAATGTCACGGACTGTCGCCATGCCCCGCGCAGTAATATCGACAAGCTGTCCATCCCGTACGGTGACGATCCGGGGGTGGTCGAAACCGGCAATCCGGGCCCGTCCAACAAGGACACCGCTGGGAATATCGTTCACGCTCATGACTCCGCCCCCTGACATGTCAGCCAAGTGACTAGCCCACCGCATCCGCCCTGTGCAAGCGAAGAACCGCTTAAATCATACTTTTTGCCGAACTGGAGTATCCCACACTGCCGTTCAACTCCGGTTCATCTGCGCCGCAATACTGACGCATTGCCTCGGGACACCTCGGTCCCAGCACACACCCAAGGAGTTTGCCATGCGTGCCCTCAGCGTCCTCGTTCCCTTCGCCCTGCTCGCCGCCGCCCTGCCCGCCTATGCCGGCACCATTGCCATCGAGGGGCGCGGCGAAGTGCGCGCGGCTCCCGACATGGCCACAATCAATTCGGGCGTCACCAGCCAGGGCGCGACCGCCCGCGAAGCGCTTGATGCCAATACAGCCGCCATGAGCGAACTGATCGCTGCCCTCAAGCAGGCCGGCATCGAAGCGCGCGACATCCAGACCTCGGGCTTTTCGGTCAATCCCAATTACGTCTATTCCGACGAGCGCGACGCCAATGGCTATTCCCTGCCGCCGCGCATCAATGGCTATCAGGTGTCCAATTCGGTGACCGTGGTGGTGCGCGACCTCGACGATCTGGGCGCCATTCTCGACCAGTCCGTCACCGTGGGCGCCAATACCGTCAATGGTGTCAGCTTCTCGGTTGCCGATCCGTCAGAGCTGCTCGACGAGGCCCGCAAGGCCGCCTTCGCCAATGCCCGCGACAAGGCGGAGCTCTATGCCGGTGTCGCCGGGGCAACACTGGGCGATTTGCAGTCAATCTCCGAACAGCAGAGCTTTGATTCCCCCCAGCCCTACCCCATGTATGCCCGTGCCGAGATGTCGGCAGCCGCACCGGTGCCGGTCGAAGCGGGCGAAATGAGCTTCGCCATCACCGTCAACGTGTCGTGGGATTTGAACAACAGCGCCGACTAATCGGTGCATAAATCACGGCTTCGCCATGTTTTGGCCAAACCCGAACGGCCAGTCGCGCGTTGTCAGTTTTCAGGGGCGGATCGAGTCTTCGACCTGCCCGTGAGTTCCCGATCCCCTCTTGCGAGGGGGCTTGGGCGGTGGGGGCGGTTCCACCGTAGTCAACTCCGTCCCCACCAACCC
>CBFGTF010000289.1:0-2564 GCA_965651655.1 uncultured Devosia sp. | reverse complement strand
AAATGGATAAAGCTGTCCATCGCGCGCGCGTCCTTGGCGCTGATGTACGACTCCAGGTCAAGACCTTTGACCTCTCCCGCAATCTTGCAGGCGAAGTTCGACGCGTCGAACTTGGTGATGAGGTCAATGCCGGATTTTCCGGCGAGGAGATTGGCCCAGGATTCGGCCACCGTGTTGCCCACGGGGCTCACGCATCCCAGGCCGGTCACGACAACGCGACGACGGCTCATGCGTAAAAAACCTTCTTCTGATCGCTTGAGTCAGGCGCAGTGCGCCGCTCAGGCCTTCTGGTGGGTGTTGGCGTAGTCGATGGCGTTTTGCACCGTGGTGATCTTCTCGGCGTCTTCGTCCGGAATCTCGATGCCGAATTCGTCTTCCAGCGCCATCACCAGTTCCACCGTGTCAAGCGAGTCGGCACCGAGGTCGGCCACGAAGGCTTTTTCGTTGGTGACTTGGGACTCTTCAACGCCGAGTTGTTCGGCAATGATTTTTTTGACGCGTGCTTCGATATCGCTCATGGTTTCCCTCTGGGGGTTGTGAATGAATCCGCGATTCTAGCTGCTTAAGGGAAAGCCCCTCAGCGGCTCGCCGTCGGGATGAACCGGCGTTAACTTTCGACAATTACATGTACATGCCGCCATTGACATGCAACTCCTGACCAGTCACATAGCCTGCCTCGCGCGAGGCCAGGTAGGCCACAGCATGGGCAATGTCTTCCGGCTTGCCCATGTGTCCCAAGGGAATCTGGGCATTGAGGGCTTTTTGCTGCTCTTCCGGCAGGGCAGCGGTCATGTCGGTGGCAATGAATCCGGGGGCCACACAGTTCACGGTGATGCCGCGGCTACCCAACTCGCGCGCCAGTGCGCGCGTCATCCCAGCGACACCGGCCTTGGCGGCTGCATAGTTGGCCTGGCCTGGATTGCCGGATGCGCCTACCACGCTGGTGATGCTGATGATGCGCCCGAAGCGCTGCTTCATCATGGGCCGGATTGCTGCACGGCTGACGCGGAAGACCGCCTTGAGATTGGTGTCCATGACCGCATCCCAGTCTTCATCCTTCATGCGCATGGCCAGGGTATCGCGGGTAATGCCGGCGTTGTTCACCAGCACATGCAGTCCGCCCTGCTGCTTGACGATGGCGTCCAGCAGTGCCTCGACGGCCGCGCCATCGTTCACATTCAGATTCACACCCCGGCAGCCGGCATGCGCCGACAGCGCTTCAGTAATGCGTTCTGCGCCCGCGTCGGTGGTGGCTGTTCCCACCACCTGATAGCCCCGCGCTGCGAGTTCCAAAGCGATGGCGGCACCGATGCCGCGCGATGCGCCAGTGACCAGCGCTACTTGCGCCGAAGAGGTGGTTTGCGCCGTCATGCCAGCAACTCCCGGGTTTCGGCCAGCGTGGCCGGGTCAAACAATGCCGCGCCGACCAGTTCCGGGTCGATGCGTTTGGTCAGGCCGGCCAGCACCTTGCCAGGGCCGCATTCCACCAGATGGGTGATACCCCGGGCCTTGAGCGCCTGTACGCACTCCACCCAGCGAACCGGACCAAAGGCCTGGCGGTAAAGCGCGTCGCGAATCGCGTCTGCATCCTGCTGGACGGCAACGTCCACATTGTTCACCACCGGAATCTGCGGAGCTGCCAACGCCACACCGGCCAGCGCTTCGCGCAATTTTTCGGCAGCTGGCTTCATCAGACTGGAGTGGAACGGCGCAGACACGGGCAGCGGCAGCGCCCGCTTGGCCCCGACCGCCTTCAAGATTTCGCAGGCCTTATCGACACCCGCCTTGGTGCCCGCGATCACGGTTTGGATGGGGTCGTTGAAATTGACCGCCTCGACCACCTCCGAAGCCCCCGTACCGAACGAGGCTGTGGCTTCGGCACATCCGGCGATGACCTTGGACGCCTCCATGCCCAGGATGGCGGCCATCGCCCCGGCGCCGACCGGCACGGCCTCCTGCATGGCGGCTGCGCGCAGGCGCACCAACGGCGCTGCCTGAGCGAGCGTCAACACGCCCGCGGCCACCAATGCCGAATATTCACCCAAGGAGTGGCCCGCCACCGCAGCGGGCAAAGCGCCGCCATCGGCACGCCATACGCGCCATGCAGCCACTCCCGCCACCAGCATCACGGGCTGGGTGTTGGTAGTCAGGGCCAGCGCTTCCTTGGGACCCTCGTGGACCAACCGGCCAATGTCTTCACCCAAAGCATCAGAGGCTTCCTGCAGGGTCTGGGCCACGGCGGGGTGGTCGCCCCAGGCATCGAGCATGCCCACCGACTGCGAACCTTGCCCCGGAAAGACAAATGCAAAAGATTTCATGGAAAAACCTGAAATATGATTGAAATTGGCATCAAACGCTTGTCCACCAAGCGCTGACAGCTATAACTTCAGGAGCACAGCACCCCAGGTGAAACCACCACCCACACCTTCGAGCAACAAGGTTTCGCCCTTCTGGACCTGACCCGAGCGCACCGCATTGTCGAGCGCCAACGGGATGGACGCTGCCGACGTATTGCCATGCTGGTCCACGGTGACCACCACCTTGTCCATGGACAGCTTGAGCTT
>CBFGTF010000288.1:0-2578 GCA_965651655.1 uncultured Devosia sp. | reverse complement strand
CGCCATCTGGGCGACGGGCGTGTAACTAGGGCGGCGGCCGGGCATTGTCAATGCGGTTTGATCACCATTGTCAGAAGTTTGCACCATCCCAATGCTTGATGGCATTGCGATCGATCGGCGGGACGCCTTCGAGGCAGTTGACGTTGAGCATGACCAGTTCATTGCCCTTGCCGTCACTGCCGCGCGCAAAGGGTTCAATGCCACAGGTCCTGCAGAACAGATGGTCGATCCGTTCGGAGTTGAAGTGGTAAAGCGTCAAGTGGTCTTCCCCCGAAAGCAGGGTCAATTCGCTGGCGGGCACCGATTGCATGACCCAGCCCAGGCGCCGGCAGCGCGAGCAATTGCAATCGCCCATCGAGGCCAGGTCGGTACGGGCAGTGAAGCGGACAGCGCCGCAATGGCATTGGCCCTGATAGGTCTGCATGTCACTCATCAGGCTTCTCCTCAATCAATTATCAGAACAAATAGGGAACATATTTGGGGCTGAGTCAAGGCGCCGGAGATGCGTGCTGCGGCACTGGAAGGCTCGACAGGGGCAAGGGGGCTGCGCTAGAAGCGGTCTCAACTGAAGTCCAGGCTGATCTGACGGAGTCCCACCATGGATCGCAATGCCCCCAAGCTCGTCACCATATTCGGCGGGTCGGGATTTGTCGGCAACCATCTGGTGCAATTGCTGGCCCGCAAGGGCTATCGCATCCGCGTTGCGGTGCGCCGGCCGGACCTGGCCGGCGAGGTGCGCATGTATGGCGGGGTCGGGCAGGTGGTGCCGGTCCAGGCCAATGTGCGGAACGAGGCTTCGGTGCAGCGCGCCGCAGCCGGGTCGGACGTGGTGATCAACCTGGTCGGCATTGGCCATCAGGGCGGCAAGCAGCGTTTTGACGCCGTGCATGTCGAGGGCGCTGCTGCCGTGGCACGGGCTGCCAGGGCGGCGGGCGCCAGGGCGCTGGTGCATGTCTCGGCGCTGGGCGTCGACAAGGCCGCCGACGTCAGCGCCTATGCTGCCTCCAAGCTCAGGGGCGAAGAGGCCGTGCTGACGGCGTTCCCCGATGCGGTGGTGATCCGTCCTTCGATCATGTTCGGCCAGGGCGACGGCTTCTTCAACCTGATGGGCACCCTGGCGCGCCTGTTCCCGGTCATGCCGCTGATTTCAGGCGGCACGCTGTTCCAGCCGGTCTTTGTGGGTGACGTGGCCGAGGCCATTGCCAAGGCCGCCGAAGGTGCGGTCAAGCCCGGCCGGGTCTATGAACTGGGCGGGCCGGATGTGGAAAGCCACAAGGCGCTGATGCAGCGCATCCTGCGTGAAGCCGGGCGCAACCGGCCCTTGATCCCGGTACCCTCGGGGCTGATGAAACTGCTGGCCAGCGTCCTGGGCCTCCTGCCCTTCAAGCCGCTGATCACGCCCGACCAGGTGGAACTGCTCGGCGTCGACAATGTCGTTTCCGAACAGGCCCGGAAGGACAAGCGCACCCTGGCTGCCTTCGACATCACCCCCACGGCGATGGATGATGTGCTGCCCACCTATATGTGGCGCTTCCGCCGCCATGGGCAATTCGACCGCGATGGTGGCGCGCCGGCCTATCCGGTCTGATTTCGTCATCATGCGGACTTTGCAACCCCGGGCCAAAACCCGGGGTTTTTCGTTGTCCGCCGGCTGAAAAATATTCTCAAGATATATCTTGAAGCCCGAGGCAACGGCCACGATCTCTCAGGACAAGGGCTTTTGCGATATATCAGGAGATACACCATGAGCTATTGGAAGAATGGTGAACCGGACTGGCGGCAGTTCGAGCGGATGGCGCGGCGCGGCTGGGGCCGCATGGCGCGCATGGCGGACGAGGAGTTCGGCAATATGGGCGGCAGTTTCCGCGTTGGCCGCATGCTGGCTTCAGGCGATCTGCGGCTGGTAGCGCTCTATTTCATCGAGCAGCAGCCCCGGCATGGCTATGACCTGATCAAGGCGGTGGAAGAGCGCTCCAATGGCGTCTATTCGCCCAGCCCCGGCATTGTCTATCCGGCGCTGACCTATCTCGAAGAAGCCGGCTATGTGACCTCGGCGGCGGACGGGAACAAGAAGCTCTATACCATCACCCAGGAGGGCAAGGCCCATCTCGAGGAGAACCGGGAGGCCGTGTCCTCGACGCTGGACTTCCTGGCGCGCACCGGCGAGCAGATGAACCGCTTCCGCGAATTCGTGAAAGCGGACTGGCCCTTTGGCGGGGATCCGGAAAACGGCAATGTGCCCCCCCACTGGGGTGAGCGCGAGGCCGGGCCTGACCGCCCCATGCAGGACGCGACCCCGGAACTGGAAGCGGCCCGCAAGACCCTCAAGGAGGCCATCAAGCGCGTTCGTCGCGGCGACAAGGAGCAGCAGCGCAAGGCCGCAGCCATCCTGCAGCAGGCCGCCACCGCGCTCCATGCTCTGGGCGATGATGAGGTGGATATCTAGCGGCCCCTCGGGTGCGGCACAGAAGTCGGCTCTGTCGCCTCCCTCCCCCTTGAGGGGAGGGAATGAGGGTGGGGGTCCACCAGTGGGCCACAAATCCACCCCCTCCCCAGCTTTGCTACGGCCCATGGGCCG
>CBFGTF010000287.1:0-2585 GCA_965651655.1 uncultured Devosia sp. | reverse complement strand
GCGGACTCGATCTGGCACCCTCCCCCTCGCGGGGAGGGATGGGGAGGGGGGCTCGCGGGCAGAGTGTTGAGATAAGCATTTAAAGCCTCAAACACGCCCACAGGATTTTGCATAACGTCCCGATTGCCGAACCGCATGACCGTGAACCCTCTACCGCTCAAATAGTCGTCACGCACAGCGTCGTTGGACTGCGCCAGATCGGAGCCATGGCTGTCGCCATCGACTTCGACGACCAGCGCCGCGTGAAGGCACGCAAAGTCGACATAGTACGACCCGATCAGGTGCTGGCGCCGGAAGTTCCAACCCGCTTGGCGGAGGGGCAAGGTGATGCGCCAGAATGCCTGCTCGGATGACGAGAATTGTCGCCGGAGCGTCCTCGCTAGGTCACGGGACATGCCACCCCCCACCCTTGATCCCTCCCCGCAAGGGGGAGGGAGACGATGAACACCGACGCCTCGATCCTGCGCCTCCCTCCCCTTGACGGGGAGGGATTGAGGGTGGGGTGCGGCACGCGCTCAAACCACTCGGCGGGAAACGCTCTCGTCATCGTCTCCCCCTCACAACGGAATATTGTCGTGCTTCTTCTTCGGCCCCTGCACGCTCTTGTGCCGGAGGGTCGAGAAGGCGCGGATGACGCGACGCCGCGTGCCATGCGGCATGATCACGTCGTCGATGAAGCCGCGCTCGGCGGCGACGAAGGGGTTGGCGAAGCGCGCTTCATAGTCGGCGGTGCGCTGGGCGATCTTTTCCGTGTCGCCCAGTTCCGAGCGGTAGAGGATTTCCGTCGCGCCCTTGGCGCCCATCACCGCGATTTCCGCTGAGGGCCAGGCATAGTTGACGTCGGCCTTGATGTGTTTGCTCGCCATCACGTCATAGGCGCCGCCATAGGCCTTGCGGGTGATGACGGTGACCAGCGGCACGCTCGCCTCTGAATAGGCGAAGAGCAGCTTGGCGCCATGCTTGATGATGCCGCCATATTCCTGCGCCACGCCCGGCAGGAACCCGGGCACGTCGACAAAGGTCAGGATGGGGATTTCGAAGCTGTCGCAGAAGCGGATGAAGCGCGCGGCTTTCTTTGAGGCATTGATGTCGAGGCACCCCGCCAACACCAGCGGCTGGTTGGCGACGACCCCGACCGTGTGCCCATCGAGCCGGATGAAGCCGATGAGGATATTGCCCGCATGGTTCTTCTGGATTTCGAGGAATTCGCCCTCGTCGGCCACGGTCTCGATGACCTCGCGCATGTCATAGGGCGTATTGGCGCTGGCCGGGATGATGGTGTCGAGCTTGTCGTCGCGCCGGTCTACCGGGTCATGCGTCACAAGGCGCGGCGGTTTCTGCCCGGCGGCCAGTGGCAGGTAGGCAAAGAGCCGCCGCACCTCGAGCAGGGTCTCGATGTCATTGGCAAAGGCCGCGTCGGCCACCGAGGAAATCTTTGTGTGGGTCGAGGCGCCACCCAGTTCTTCCTGGGTGACGCTCTCATTGGTGACAGTTTTCACCACATCCGGGCCGGTCACGAACATGTAGCTCGTGTCCTCGACCATATAGATGAAGTCGGTCATGGCCGGGGAATAGACCGCGCCGCCGGCGCAGGGCCCCATGATGACCGAGATCTGCGGAATGGCGCCCGACGCCTGCACATTGCGCCAGAACACATCGGCATAGCCGCCCAATGAGGCCACGCCCTCCTGGATGCGGGCGCCGCCTGAATCGTTGAGCCCGATCACCGGGGCGCCATTCTGCATGGCCAGGTCCATGATCTTGCAGATTTTCTGGGCATGCGTCTCACTCAGCGAGCCGCCAAAGACGGTGAAATCCTGCGAAAACACATAGACCATGCGCCCGTCTATCGTGCCCCAGCCGGTGACCACGCCATCGCCTGGATAGATCTGTTTCTCCATGCCGAAATCCACCGCCCGGTGGGTGACGAACATGTCGTATTCCTCGAAGCTTCCGGGATCGAGCAGCACATCGAGCCGCTCCCGGGCCGTCAGCTTGCCCTTGCCGTGCTGGGTGTCGATGCGCCTCTGCCCGCCGCCAAGCCGCGCCTCGGCGCGCTTGCCTTCAAGGGCGGAAAGAATGTCCTGCATCGGCGGCCTCCCGGATTTTCGGTTTTGACGACCTTAACCCCTCGCTGGCCCCATCCCAAGACAGGAAAGCGCGAGCCTGCTACAATGACACATGATTGAAGCTGTAATTTTGTGGAGTTGTGAAGAATGGCCGCCAGAAAGGTCTTTGCCGGCGCCAGGATACGGGCATTGCGGGCCCAGCATCGCCTGACCCAGGCCGAGCTGGCATCGCGGCTCGACATTTCCGCCTCCTATGTCAACCAGATCGAATCCAACCAGCGGCCGCTGACCGCCTCGGTCATGCTGGCGCTGGCCGACAGCTTCAACCTCGACCTCACGACCCTCGCCACCGATGCCAGCGACCGGCTGCTGGTCGACCTGCGCGAAGCCATGGCAGACCCGGTCTTCGGCGAGGCGGTGCCGAACCTGCAGGAGCTAAAGTCGGTGGCCTCCAACGCGCCGGACATGGCCCGCGCCGTGCTGGCGCTCTACGACGCCTATCGCAAGACCAATGAG
>CBFGTF010000286.1:0-2590 GCA_965651655.1 uncultured Devosia sp. | reverse complement strand
CCGGTCATCTGCCAGACGGCGTCCAGGCCCAGGCAACCGGGCATGACCGGGTCGCCGATGAAATGGCACTTGAAGAACCACAGGTCCGGATTGACGTCGAGTTCGGCACGCACCTGGCCACGGCCATGGGTGCCACCGTCTTCGGTGATCGAGGTGATGCGGTCGAACATCAGCATGGGCGGCGCCGGCAGGCGGGCATCGCCCTGGCCGGGAAGTTCGCCACGGCCATGGGCCAGCAATTCCTGGTAGTCAAATGCGTGTTGCCGCTCGGCCATGGACGCTCCCCGCTCTCGATACAAGCCCCGTGTCGTATAGACGAGGCGGGATAGGGTCAAGCCAGCCATAGGGCGCACGCCCATGCCGGCATTTGCGCTGCGCTTGTGCAGAAGGGCCCGCGCCAGTATAAGAAACCTTCAAATCCGGACCTGAACGACGAGACTTACTGGCCCTATGCCCGACCGCGACATCACCGCCCGGCCGCTTCCGTCCCGCAAGCCATGCCTGACTGCCGTATTGCGAATGGCGGGCCTTCGCCCGACACGGCAACGCGTTGCGCTGGCCGAATTGCTGTTCGGCGGCCCGCATCGCCATGTCAGTGCCGAGCAATTGCATGGCGAGGCCGGCTCGGCCAATGTCAATGTGTCGCTGGCCACCATCTACAACACGCTGCACCAGTTCCATGAAGCGGGCCTCTTGCGTGAAGTGGCCATCGATGCCTCGCGTTCCTATTTCGACACCGACACCTCGGACCATCATCACTTCTATGTCGAAGACGAGCAGCGCATGATCGACATTCCGGCGGAATCGGTCGAGTTCAAGTCCCTGCCCAAGGCTCCGGCCGGCATGGAGGTGGCCCATGTCGATGTGGTCATCCGCGTGCGCAAGGCGTCGGCCTGATCTCTCCAGCGCGCCAGAACGGCCAGGTCCGGGCAGGTGACAAAGCCGGCTCGCTTGACCATAGTGTCCCCGGTTTCAACAGCGGCGTAGGTGGCTGATGCCCGAAAAGGTCAATACCAAAGCCTATTTCGAGCGAATCGGCTTTGCCGGTTCCATTGCGCCGACCCTGGCGACCCTGGACCTGCTGCATGCGCTGCATCCTGCCGCCATCCCCTTTGAAAACCTCAATCCGCTGCTGGGCGAACCGGTGCCGCTGGATCAGGCCAGCCTCGAGCGCAAGCTGCTGACCGAGAGGCGCGGCGGCTATTGCTTTGAACACAATCTGTTGTTCATGCGCATGCTCCAGGACCTCGAATTTGGCGTGCGGCCGCTCCTGGCCCGGGTGGTCTGGACCAATCCCGAGGGCGCCACCCAGCCGCCGAGCCACCTTCTGCTGCTGGTGGAAATCAACGGGCAGAACCACATAGCCGATGTCGGCTTTGGCGGTTTGACCCTGACCACGCCCCTGCGCCTGCGGCCCGAAACCGAGCAGACCACGCCGCACGAGACCTTCCGCCTGATAGGCGGCGACCCCGACTGGACGCTTGAGGTCAGGATCGGCGAGGACTGGCGGGCGGTCTATGTGTTCACCCTCGACGCGGTGAGCGAAGAGGACATAGCGCCGATCAATCAGCGCCTGGCGGCGGACCCGGCCTCGCCCTTCACCAGGGAACTGCGTGTGGCGCTGGCGCCGAGCGGAGAACGCCGGAAACTGCACAATGACCAGTTCACCCGCCAGCCGGTCGAGGGCGAAGCCGAAAGGCGCACCATTACCAGCCTTGAAGAGATGCGATCGGTGCTGACCGAACAGTTCGGCATCGCCCTGCCGGCCCATGAGCGGCTCGAAGCAGTGCTTGCCGCCCTGCTGCCGCCTGCCGGTCCCGCAGAACCGACCGAGTAGACCATGGCGCCAGTCACCGTCCCGACGGACAAGCTGCGCGAATTTGTCGATTTCGACGCCTTCTATACGTGGCTCGCCGCCCATCACGACAGCGCCGACGAAGTCTGGATCCGCATCTTCAAGAAGGGGAGCGGCAGACCGACCATCACCCCCGTGCAAGCCATCGACGCCGTGCTCTGCTGGGGCTGGATCGATGCCATCAAGAAAAGCTGGGACAATGAAAGTTTCGTGCAGCGCTATTGCCCGCGCCGCCCCAAATCGGTGTGGAGCCAGGTCAACCGGGACAATGTCGCCCGCCTTTCGGACCAGGGCCTGATGACCGAGCATGGCCTGGCCCATGTCGAGGCGGCCAGGGCCGATGGGCGCTGGGATGCGGCCTACAAGACCACCCAGGAGGCGCCGGCCGACCTGCTCGCCGCCATCGCCGCCAACCCGGCGGCGCAGCAGGCTTATGACGGTCTGTCGGCGCAGAACCGCTTTGCCCTCACCTTCCGCACCAATTCCCTCAAGACCGAGGCGGGCCGAAAAAAGAAGATCGATGCCTTCGTCGCCATGCTGGAGCGCGGCGAAACCATCTATCCGCAGGGGAGCAAGGGCAAATGAGTACCTGGTTCGCCTTCCTGCGCGGCATCAATCTGGGCAACCGGCAGATGAAGATGGCCGAGCTCAGGACCTGCCTGGAAGCCGCCGGCTTTTCCGACGTCAAGACCGTGGCCGCCAGCGGCAATGCACGCCTCGTCGGGGATGGGGATG
>CBFGTF010000285.1:0-2719 GCA_965651655.1 uncultured Devosia sp. | reverse complement strand
CGGACGTGTTCCTCGCCAACCGGGTCAGGTCCGGAAGGAAGCAGCCCCAACGAGATCCTCACGGGTCGATGCCAGCCTCCTACTCTTCTGTTCAAATGTCGCCCTTTGGCTCCGCATTTCGGCTTCGAGCTTTTGCGGTCGACGTGCCGTTGCCCTATGGTCGGGCCATGAACAAAGGCAGATTCCCGTTGATGCGAGACAAGGACCGGCAGGATGGCTG
Source organism: uncultured Devosia sp. (assembly GCA_965651655.1). Lineage (GTDB taxonomy): Bacteria > Pseudomonadota > Alphaproteobacteria > Rhizobiales > Devosiaceae > Devosia. The sequence goes on along the minus strand of CBFGTF010000285.1, from coordinate 2,499 downwards.
AAAACCAGACATCACCCTATCTGGTCCTGGCGCGCAAATATCGCCCGCGCGACTTCTCGACCCTGGTCGGGCAAGACGCCATGGTGCAGACGCTGGGCAATGCCTTTGCACAGAACCGCATTCACCACGCCTTTATCCTGACCGGGGTGCGCGGCGTGGGCAAGACGACCACCGCCCGCATCCTGGCCCGCGCCTTCAACTATGAAGATGAGACCGGCCGCCACCCGACGCTCGACCTCGAGAAAGAGGGCACGCATTGCCGCGCCATCATCGAAGGCCGGCATGTGGACGTGGTCGAAATGGACGCCGCCAGCAATACCGGCATTGGCGACATTCGCGAGATCATCGACTCTGTCAAATACGGGCCGGTTTCAGCGCCCTACAAGGTCTATGTGATCGACGAGGTGCACATGCTCTCGACGGCGGCCTTCAACGGGCTGCTGAAGACGCTGGAAGAACCCCCGCCCTATGTGAAGTTCATTTTCGCGACCACGGAAATCCGCAAGGTTCCGATCACCATCCTGTCGCGCTGCCAGCGCTTTGACTTGAGGCGCATTCCGGCCGAGGTGATGAGCGCCTATCTCGAAAAAATCCTCGGACAGGAAGGCATCGGCTTCGAGCCAGATGCACTCGCCATGATCGTGCGCGCCGGCGAAGGCTCGGCCCGCGACTCGCTTTCCCTGCTGGACCAGGCGATTGCCCATGGCAATGGATCGGTCACTGCCGCAACGGTGAAGGCCATGCTGGGATTGGGTGACCGGGCACGCATCATCGATCTCTTCGAAGACCTGATGGGCGGGCGCATAGCCGAAGCGCTGACGGCCTTGCGCGAACTCTATGACCTGGGTGCCGACCCGCAGACTCTGCTGGCGGACCTGGCCGAATTCACCCATCTGGTCACCCGCATAAAGGTTGTGCCGGCCGCAGCGGACGACGCGGCGCTGACGCCGGACGAACGGGTGCGCGGCGCCGACCTTGCAGGCCGCCTGCCGATGCGGGCGCTGACCCGCGCCTGGCAGATCCTGTTCAAGGGCAACGAAGAGACCGCGCGGGCCGGCAATGGCTTGCAGGCAGCGGAAATGACGCTCATTCGCCTGGCCTATGCCGCCGACCTGCCGAGCCCGGACGAGGTGATCTCCAAGCTGACCCAGCAAGGCACGCTGCCGACGGGATCGAACAATATCCCGCTGCCGCCGCGCGGACCCTCGGGTAGCAGTTCCGGTGGCGCCTCGGCCATGCGGGTGGAGGCGGCGCAGGCGGCGCCGATTGAAACCCCAGACACGGTTCCGGTTCCGGCCATACGGCCACAGGCCGTGGTGCAGCCGGCGCTGGCGAGCGTGGCCAGCTACAAGGACCTGATTGCACTGGCCGCTGCCAAGCGCGACGTGCTGGTCAAGCTGGCGCTGGAAAGCCAGATGCGACCGGTCTCGTTCGAGCAGGGCCGCATCGAGGTGGCGCTGGCAGACGGGGTCGATCCGGGGATCATTGCGACGCTTTCGGCGCGGTTGCAGGTATGGACCGGGGCGCGCTGGCTGGTGATGGTCTCGACCAAGCCGCCCGAAGGCCTGACGCTGCGCCAGGAAGCCGAGCAGCGCAAGGAAGCGGCCACCGCGGCGGCACATGACGACCCGCTGGTGAAAGCCATAATGGAAACATTTCCGGGGGCCAAACTGGTCAATGTGACCGTGCGCGACGAAGCGGCCGCGCTGCCAGACGTGCCTGCGCCCCCATTTGAAGAGGACGACGAATGAAAGACATCATGAACATGATGAAGGCCGCCGGCGAGATGAAGGCCAAGATGGAAACCATGCAGGCCGAACTGGCCGAACTGGTGGTCGAGGGCCGCTCGGGCGGCGGCATGGTGGTGGTGTCGCTGTCCGGCAAAGGCGACATGCGCGGCATCAAGATCGATCCGGCGCTGGCCAATCCTGCGGAAGTAGAGGTGCTCGAAGACCTGATCATCGCCGCCTATAATGACGCCAAGGCCAAGAGCGAGACCGAAGCGCAGCGCAAGATGGCCGACGTGACCGCCGGCCTGCCCCTGCCGCCGGGCATGAAGTTTCCGTTCTGAATTGACGGAACGCGCAAAACCGTTTCGCTATGCGATCGAGGTCCTGTTAGCCCTCATATTGGTTTTGACAATTGCCGGACTGACTGCATCGATCATGGGAGTTGGCGGTGGCGGGCAGGCTGGTGCGTTTATCGCTCTGTACCTGATGTTCGCAATGCCTTGGTGGGCATTGCTCGCTGGCTTCAAAGTGCCCGGATACTTTGTCATAGTGATCCTGGCGGCTCTCGTGAATATTGCCCTCGTGGCTGGATACGCCCTGCCAGGAAATATTGGACGAACCGTCTATCTCTTTCTGGCATGGGGCATCTATCTGGCCCTGCTCGCCTTCGTCCTGTCGTTCCTCCCTCCAATCATCCCGTGAATCATGCCCACAGGCGGACCTGAAATCGAACAGTTGATCCAGCTCCTGGCGCGCCTGCCGGGACTGG
>CBFGTF010000284.1:0-2729 GCA_965651655.1 uncultured Devosia sp. | reverse complement strand
GCCATTGCCGGCCAGTTCGGGTTCGAGGTTGGCGTGGTGTTGCGGGCCCGCGACGAATTTGAGTCCATGCTCGACGACCACCCCTTTGGCAGCCTCGACCGCAAGGCGGACCTGACCCGGCATGTGCTGATGTTCGATCGGCCTTTGCCCCAGGGCATTGCGCTCGACAGCCGCCCCGGCGATACGGAAATCCTGCGCATCGATCCGCGCGAAATCTACATTGCCGCCTATCGACAGCCCAATGGGCGCTATACCGAGCATGTCGAAGAGGTGCTCAAGCCCCTTTACGCCAGGCTGGGCAAGGACCACCTCGACACCATGCGCAACTGGAACACCATCGAGAAGATGCTTTCATGATCACCGTCTTCGGCTCCACCAATCTCGACCAGATCGGCACCGTTACCCGTCTTCCCAAGCCCGGCGAGACCGTGGCCGGAGGCAGCTTTTCAATGGCGCCGGGCGGCAAGGGCGCCAACCAGGCGCTGGCGGCGCGCCGGGCGGGATCCGAGGTGCTGCATGTCTCGGCAGTGGGCGACGATGCCTTTGCCGATCTGGCGCTGGACCTGCTGAGGCAGGGCGGGGTTGATCTCACGCGCATGCGCAAGGCCGAAGCCGCTACCGGCATTGCCATGATCTTTGTCGATGCGGGCGGGGAGAATGTCATCGCCATTCTGCCCGGCGCCAATGGCACGGTCAGCGCCCAGGATGCCGAAGCGGGCCTTGCGGACCTCACTGCCCGCGACACGCTGCTGGTGCAGCAGGAAGTGCCGCAGGCCGCTACCCGTCGTGCCCTCGAAATCGCCCGCGAAAAGGGTGCGCGCAGCATCCTCAATACAGCCCCTTTCCTGCCCGACACGGCAAAGCTGGCGCCGCTTGCCGATATCGTGGTGGCCAATGAAACCGAATTTTCCCTGCTCACCGGCCGCCCCATCGACCAGCTCGACGCGGCCATGCAGGACTGGGTCAACCAGACCGGCCGCACCATTGTGGTCACGCTCGGGCCCGAGGGCGCTCGCGCCCGCACGCCCGATGGCCCGATTTCCGTGCCCGCCCACAAGGTCAAGCCGGTGGATACGGTGGGGGCCGGGGACACGTTCTGCGGCTATCTCGCAGCGGGCCTGGATGCCGGTCATGACCTCAAGGCGGCCCTGCGCCGTGCCGCCATTGCGGGGAGCCTGGCCTGTCTCAGGCCCGGTGCCCAGCCGGCCATTCCGATGAAGGCCGATGTGGACGCCATTGCCGGATGACAGGACCGGCATGAGGCCCTAGTCTCCTCCGGCATTTCTGCATCTGGAGGAGGCCGCCATGCCGCTTTTTCTTGCCGTCTACATGATGAAGGCAGACAATGTCGTGCGCTTCCGGGCCATGCCCAAGGCCGAACAGGATGCGGTGGATGAAGCCGGCCTGCCGCAATGGGCGGAATGGGAAAAGCGGAACGCCCAGTCCATCGTGAGCAAGGGCGGCATGGTGGGCAAGACCACCCGGGTCACCACATCCGGCATTGCCCCCGCCAGCAATGACATCTGCGGCTATGTGATCGTCAGGGCCGAAACGGCAGAGGCTGCCGCCGCGCTCTTCCTCGACCATCCCCATTTCAACACCTTTCCCGGCGATGGCGTCGACATCATGCCCTTTGTCACCGAGCCTGACCTCTAGGCTGCGCCCACCGCCGTGAAGCGCTCGCGATAGGCGCTTGCGGACAGGCCCGTCACCTTCTGGAACACCCGACGGAACGCTGAGGGGTCCTTGTAACCCACATTGAAGGCAATGCGCTCGACGCTGTCGCGGCTGAATTCGAGCTTCTCGCGCGCCAGGCCAATGCGCAGCGCCTGCACATATTCGGTGGGCTTCATGCCCGTCGCCTTGTGGAACCGCCTGAGGAAGGTGCGCTGTTCGAGGCCGGCCCGCTCGGCCAGCGCCCCGACATGGATCTCCTCGCTGCCATGGGCCTGCAACCAGTGCTGGACCTTGAGCACCGCCGTGTCGCCATGGTTGAGGCGGGGCGCAAAGGTGGAATAATTGCGCTGCTCGCGCCCGGACGGGTCGACCAGAAGGAATTTTGCCGCGTCGGCCATGACCGTTGGCCCCAGCACGCGGTGGGTCAGCCGCAGCCCCAGATCGGTCCAGGCCAGCATGCCCCCGGCGGTGATGATGTCGCCATCCTCCACCACGATATCGCTGGGCGTCATGGCCACATGTGGAAACATCTGGCTGAAGGCGTCGGCATAAAGCCAGTGCGTGGTCGCCCGGCGCCCGTCGAGCAGGCCCGCATGCCCTAGCATGAAGGCGCCGCCGCATGTCGAACCCAGGGTCGCACCCTTTGCATGCCGCTCGCGCAGCCAGGGCAGATAGACCGCCGCTTCCTCCGCCGTCAGCGGACCGGTCAGCCGTCCTGGAACAACGACATAGTCGGGCTGGCCCGGATTCCCAGGTTGACTATCGAAACTGCGCTCGAAGCCCGTCTCTCCCAGGCGCCAATGGGTGGTGCGGATGCGCCCCGGTCCGCCATGCTCGGTGGCATATTGATTGGCCACCTCAAAGGCATCGGTCAGCCCGTGCACCGAAGCCATGGCGCAGCCGGGGTAAAGCAGCAGGCCAATTTCGGTGTACCTGAGACCCTGGGCCATCTTTGTCACTTCCGGACCTGACTATGTCACTTGCGGCAATCGTCGCCGCCCTTGGGCAAGCATAGGCTTCTCACATCAAGGCGAACAAGGGTTTGCCCAACA
>CBFGTF010000283.1:0-2761 GCA_965651655.1 uncultured Devosia sp. | reverse complement strand
CTTTGGGGAGACAAGAGATGAAAATCGCGGGTTGGGTATTGAGCGTCCTGATCGGGCTGTTTCTGGCGCTGGCTTCGGCCTTGCCGAAATTCATGGGGATGGAGGCGGCGCTGGAGCCGATGGAGGTGGTGGGCTGGCCGGTGAAATATCTGGTGCTGATCGCCTGTATCGAGGTGGGGTGCATGGTGCTGTTTCTCGTTCCGCGCACGGCGCTTTTGGGGGCGGTGCTGACGACCGGGCTTCTGGGTGCGTCGCTGGCGGCCAATCTCAGGGTCGACAATCCGCTGTTCAGCCACACGCTGTTCTCGATCTATCTGGGGATTGTGGTCTGGGTGGCGCTGTGGCTGCGCGAGGAGAAGGTGCGGGCGGTGTTCCCACTGGTGCGCTGAACAGGGTCGCCAGGGCGGGCCGACCTTGCGGATTGCACCGTGTTTTGCGGTCGCGCTTAAGGGAGTGTCAGCAGTTTTCCGCTAAGCATTTGCCGCATGGCGCTCAAGTTTGCGGAAGACTCGGTCAATCTCTCGGAAATCGGCTTTCTGGTGGCCGATCCAAGTGATTTGTATCGCGAACTGTTCCGCCGCCTGCTGTTCGGCTTCGGCGCCAAGACGGTGCTGGAAGCGGCCAATGGGCAGACCGCGGCGCGGTTGCTGGCGGATCGGGAGGTGGACTTCCTGATCTGCGCCGCCGATCTGCCGGGTCCGGGCAAGGAAAAGAAACCGGGCAGCGGCGTCGACTTCGTCCGCGCCATCCGCCTCGATACCAAGCATCCGCGTCGGGCCATCCCCATGGTGATCACCATGGGTACGGCGCGGCGCATCAGCGTGGGCCAGGCGCGCGACAGCGGCGCCAATTTCGTCCTGTCCAAGCCGGTGGCGCCCAGTGTGCTCTATGACCGCATCAACTGGATCGCGCGCCGGCCGCGCCCCTTCTGGGAGAGTGCGACCTATTTCGGTCCCGACCGGCGCTTCCGCGAGGAAGAGCATGACGGCGTACCCAAGCGGCGACAGGGCGACGCCGATACCATTGCGCTGGAGGATGCCGATGCCGACTGAGGAAAACGGCCGACTGGTCACGGTCAAGACCAAGTTCCACCGCGAGGCGGTGCGGCCCGGCGGCATCAATCGCAGCGGCGCCAACATGGCGTCCGACCGCTCGGTCAAGGCGCTCAAGGCCGAGGTCGAGCAGCAGATCGAGACCGCCGTGGCGCCGCTGGTGGCGCTGCTGCGCAACTGGAACGCGGCCGAGGCCGACAAGGGGTGCGAATGGGCGGCGCTGACGCGCGACCTGGCGGGCCTGGCGGGCCTGCACCTTTTGACCGAGGTGGCCATGCACAGTTTCGACTGTCTCGATGCCGTGCTGATCGACGGGGTCGAGATGCGGCCCGACGAGGCGGCGATCTATGCCGATGCCCTGGTCTTTGCGCAGCTGGACCTGTGCCGGGGCTGTGACCTGGCGCAATATGGGACGCTGCTGAAGGACCTGGAAAAACTCACGAGCCGGGTGATCGGGCGGGCGCCGGCCGCAGTGGCGGCGCGCTGACGAAGCCAGCGCGCCAAGGCGTGTCAGGTGCGGGCCGGCATGAAGATGATGACGGCAAACAGCAGCACACCGACAAAGGTGATGATCGAGGCGGCCGCGACCACGGGCACGAGGGCCGTATTGCCTTCGAGCATGAGATAGAGCGACGCGCTCATCACGATGACCCCCAGCACATAGATCCCATATTGCAGGCGCGGCAGGAGCCCGGCCGCCTTGGCCGGATTGAGCGCCAGATAGGTGCCGAACACGGCGCTGGTGACCCAGCCGAGCAGGTTGATATGGGCGTGTGCGCCCACGACGGCGTGATTGCCGCTCATGGACATGTAGATGCCGACGCAAATGCCGGCGATCAGGAACAATATGGCCGTGCGGAAGTATAGATTGGCCAGGCTTGGCATGATGATAATCCCCCCAAAGGTGCGGCGAGGGCCAAGGCGGCGACTCGGCGCACGAGCGCAAATCTATCCTTGCTGGGAAAAAGCGAAAGATGGATCTGCTCCGCCTCCGGGCGCGGCGCGGCGTTATGCTGTCCGGCGCGCAATATGGCAAGGTGTTGACAGCACACGAAAACAGCATAGCTTTCGCGGCCTGCCAACATTGAGGGTTCCATGGCTGACTGGTTGTTCTCGAGCGGCAATTGCGCGATGCAATATGACTTTGCCGAGCTCGAGCAGGTCAGGTTCCGGCGCGGGGCGGTCAGCGCCTATCTGGCGGAAACACCCATCCTGCCGGGCATCTGGCTCTATCGCGGGGAAGCGAGCGGGCAGAGCCGGTTCGGCATCAGTGTCGAAGGCGGCGGGGCCGAGGGCGGACGGCTGATCCTGGGATCGATGCTGGCCAGCCGGGGCCTGGTCAATCTCGAAGGCTGCGACGACCAGCATTGGCGCGATGATGGACGGTTCTATGTGTTGTCGCCGACCGAGCGCCGGGTGCGCTATGAGATCGATGCGGAGCGCGGCTGGCGCCTGGTGGCCATACGGCTCGAGACCGAGGCGCTGGAGCTTTTGGGAAGCGACGGCGTGGTTCCGGACCTGGCCCGGCAGGTGCTGGAGGGGACAAGGGACGATGTGTCCGACATGACGCCGCTGCCCAGCGCATTGCGTTCGCTGGGCCACACCTTGCTGCGCTCGCCCTATGAGGGGCCGATGCAGACCCTGTTCCGGCAGTCCAAGGTGCTCGAAATGCTGGCCCATCAGTTCTCGGTCTTTGGCGGGGCAGGCGA
>CBFGTF010000282.1:0-2781 GCA_965651655.1 uncultured Devosia sp. | reverse complement strand
TCGCCGCGCTGGCTGTTCCTCTATCCCGGCTTCACCCTGCTCGGCATCGGCCTCGTCGTGGGGGCCATGTTGCTGCGCGGACCGGTACAGGTGGCCGGCGTGAGCTTCGGGGTCCATTCGCTGCTCGTGGCCTCGCTCTGTGTCATCATGGGCACCCAGTCCATCGCCTTCGCCATCATCGGGCGGCGCTTTGCCTCGCGCTACGGTTTCATTCCACGCTCGGGGTCCTATGATCGCCTGCTCGAAAGCCTGACGCTCGAACGCATCCTGCTCTTTGCCGTGCTGCTCATGCTGGGCGGGCTTGCCGCCATGGGCTGGGGGCTGCTCGAATGGGCCCGGCGCGGCTTCGGCCCGCTGACCTCGACCGCTACCCTGCGGGCGGTGATCCTGGCCATGACGGCGCTGGTCACCGGGTTCCAGCTGATGATGAGCGCCTTCATGTCCTCCATGATCAACATTCCCATCTATGAACGTCGCCTGGCCGATCGGTCGGCCCCCGACGATACCTTCCGCCGCCGTTCAGACCAGGCCTAGATCTCCCATGCTCGATCCTCTCCTTCTTCTCGCCCTGATGGGCGTCGGCATGCTGGCCGGCTTCGTCGATGCCATTGCCGGCGGGGGCGGCATGATCGCCTTGCCGGCCCTGCTCTCGGCCGGGCTGCCGCCGGTCGCGGCGCTCGCCACCAACAAGATGCAGTCCATGGTCGGCACCGGCATGGCGGTGGTCACCTATTGGCGTCGGGGTTTCGTCAACCTGCCCAGCCTCATTCCGGCGGTGGCGCTGACCTTTGCCGGCAGCCTGCTCGGCGCGCTCACGGTCAGCCAGATCGACACCACCCTGCTCGACATTGCCGTGCCGGTGGCGCTCATTGCCATCGCGCTCTATTTCCTGTTTGCGCCCAAGCTGTCCGATGCCGACAAGGCCGCGCGCCTGCCTTTCGGTCCGTTGGTGCCGGTCATGGGCTTTGCCGTCGGCTTCTACGACGGGGTCTTCGGCCCCGGCACGGGCTCGTTCTTCACCATCGGCTTCGTGCTGCTGTTCGGCCTGGGGCTGACGCGCGCCACCGGCAGCACCAAGGCGCTCAATTTCATTTCCAACCTGGCGGCGCTGGCCATCTTCATTCCGCAGGGCCATGTCGTCTGGCCCGTTGCCGCGGTGATGGCGCTGGGCCAGGTGATCGGCGGCTATGTCGGCGCCCGCACCGGCATACGCTACGGCGCCAGGGTCATCCGTCCGCTGGTCGTGGTGGTCTCCATCGCGCTCGCGATCAAGCTCCTGGTCTTCCCCTGATCATTCCGCATCCAGTTCTGCTGCCACCCGCAGGGCGGCATTGATCCGGTCCTGCCAGCCGGGACCATCGTCCTGGAAATGCGCCAGCACGTCGCGGTCAAGCCGCAGCGACACCATTTCCTTGCCAGCCGGCGGCACAACCCGCTTGGCCGGACCTGTCTCGGTTTTCGTGGTCGCAGATTTGAAGGCGGCTTCCGCCTGATCCAGGGCACTGCCGCCGCGTCTGGGTGTCCGCATCGATTCCTCGCTGGTTGTGCGGGCACCATATCCCCATAGGCGCAAAAAAGCCCCGGTGTTTCCACCGGGGCTTTCCACAAAGATCGTGACTGGGAAGAAACGATCCCTGAAGTCTTAAAGCGCTGAGCGAGAGGAACAGGCGGCAAGGCCGCCCGACCGTCGGTCGCCCCCGCGGAGGGCCAGCGATCGGCATTTTTGCCGACCGCGATACGGCCCGTGAGCGAAGGAAGTGCTAGTTCGCTTTCGCGAACTAGAAGTCCATGCCGCCCATGCCGCCCATGCCGCCGCCGGCCGGCATTGCCGGGGCATCAGGCTTGGGGGCTTCCACGATCGTGGCTTCGGTGGTGATCAGCAGCGAAGCAACCGAGGCGGCGTCTTCAAGGGCGGTGCGAACCACCTTCACCGGGTCGATGACGCCCAGGGTAACCAGATCGCCATATTCGCCGGTCGCGGCATTGTAGCCGAACGAAGCAGCCGTGTTCTCGAGGATCTTGTCGACAACGACCGAGCCTTCGGCACCGGCATTGTTGGCAATGGTGCGGACCGGGGCCTGCAGGGCGCGGCGCACGATGGAGATACCGGCTTCCTGGTCGGCATTGGCGCCCTTGGCCTTGATGGCGGCCGAAGCGCGGAGCAGGGCAACGCCACCACCCGGCACGATGCCTTCTTCAACGGCGGCGCGGGTTGCGTTGAGCGCGTCATCGACGCGGTCCTTGCGTTCCTTGACTTCCACTTCGGTCGAACCGCCGACGCGGATCACGGCAACGCCACCAGCCAGCTTGGCCAGGCGTTCCTGCAGCTTCTCGCGGTCATAGTCCGAAGAGGTCTCTTCGATCTGTGCCTTGATCTGGCCAACGCGGGCCTGGATGTCGTCGGCCGTGCCGGCGCCATCGACGATGGTGGTGTTTTCCTTGGTGATCTCGATGCGCTTGGCAGTGCCGAGCATGTCGAGGGTCACGTTCTCGAGCTTGATGCCGAGATCTTCGGAGATCACCTGGCCGCCGGTGAGGACGGCGATGTCCTCCAGCATGGCCTTGCGGCGGTCGCCGAAGCCGGGGGCCTTGACGGCGGCGACGCGCAGGCCGCCGCGCAGCTTGTTGACCACCAGGGTGGCCAGGGCCTCGCCCTCGATGTCCTCGGCGATGATCAGCAGCGGGCGGCCCGACTGGACCACGGCTTCCAGGATGGGGAGCATGGCCTGCAGCGAGGACAGCTTCTTCTCGTGGAGCAGGATCAGCGGCTCCTCGAGCTGG
>CBFGTF010000281.1:0-2785 GCA_965651655.1 uncultured Devosia sp. | reverse complement strand
GTCGGCGAGTAAAGGAAGGTCGGATCAATGACTCGTTTGAACGAACTTCGCGATAATCCGGGTGCCAACAAGGTCCGCGTTCGCGTTGGCCGTGGCATTGGCTCGGGCGTCGGCAAGACCGGTGGTCGCGGTGGCAAGGGCCAGACGGCTCGCGCCGGCGTGGCGATCAACGGCTTCGAAGGCGGCCAGATGCCGCTGCACATGCGCATGCCGAAGCGCGGCTTCAACGCCTGGAACCCCTCGGACTTCAATGAAGTCCGTCTGGACCGCATCCAGGCCTATATCGACGCCGGCAAGCTCGACGCCAAGGCGGTGATCGATGCTGCTGCGCTGGTTGCAGCGCGCGTCATCCGTCGTCCCAAGGACGGTGTGCGCCTGATCGGTTCGGAAGGCTTCTCGGCCAAGAAGGTCACCTTCAAGGTCGACTACGCCACCAAGGGCGCTACCGCTGCCATCGAGGCGGCCGGTGGCAAGCTCGATCTCATCCCGGTCAAAGAGACCTGGAAGAAGACCCCGTACGCCAAGTAATCCATTTGGCAGGGCGCACCCGGACAACAGGCTGGGTGCGCTCTTTTGGTTTGTTGCGTCTGGCCGGCACATATCCCATATATGCGTCTCCAGCGCTCCGAGCGCACCTGGCATATTAGCCATAGGAGCGGTATATGGCGTCCGCAGCCGAACAGCTGGCACGTAATCTCAGTTTCTCGACCTTTTCGAAGGCCAAGGCCCTTCAGCAGCGCATCTGGTTCACTCTCGGAGCGCTGCTTGTTTATCGTCTGGGCACCTTCATTCCGGTCCCCGGCATTGATCCCGACGCCTTTCGCGCGACGTTCGAACAGTCGCAGCAGGGCATTATCGGCATGTTCAACATGTTTGCCGGTGGTGCCGTCGAGCGTATGGCGATCTTTGCGCTGAACCTTATCCCCTACATCACCGCATCCATCGTGGTGCAGGTGGTGTCGACCGCGTCGCCGCGGCTGGAAGCCCTCAAGAAGGAGGGTGGAGAAGCGGGCCGTCGCAAGATCAACCAGTATACACGATACCTCGCCGTGGTGTTCTGCGCCGTGCAGGCCTATGGCATTGCCGTGGGTCTGGAAGGCAGCCAGGGCGTTGTGCTCAATCCGGGCTGGTTCTTCCGCATTTCCACCGTGATCACGCTGGTCGGCGGCACCATGTTCCTGATGTGGCTGGGCGAGCAGATTACCGCCCGTGGCGTCGGCAACGGCATCTCGCTGATCATCTTTGCCGGTATCGTGGCGAACCTGCCTGCCACCGTGGCGCAGACCCTCGAGCTGGCACGTACCGGCGCAATCCCGGCTTTTGCAGGCCTGGGCATGCTGGTGCTGGCGCTGGTCGTGATCGCGGTGATCGTGTTCTTCGAACGTGCACAGCGGCGGCTGCTGATCCAGTATCCGAAGCGCCAGGTGGGCAACAAGCTGTTCCAGGGCGACACGTCGCACCTGCCGCTCAAGCTCAATACCTCGGGCGTGATCCCGGTGATCTTCGGCTCGTCATTGCTTCTGCTGCCGGCAACCATTGCCTCCTTCGCGGCCCAGGGCAATGCGCCCGCGTGGCTGACGACCGTCACGGCTTTGCTGGGACGGGGGCAGCCGCTCTATCTGGCGCTGTTTGCATTCTTCATCATCTTCTTCGCCTTCTTCTATACGGCGATCGTGTTCAATCCTTCCGATACCGCTGACAATCTCAAGCGGTCGGGCGGGTTCATCCCGGGCATTCGCCCCGGCGAGCGGACAGCTCAGCACATCGACTATGTCCTGACCCGCATCACGGTGGTCGGCGCGATCTACCTGACGGTCGTGGCGTTAATTCCCGAAGTGCTGTTCAGCCAGCTGGCGGTCAGCCAGTTCATCGGCGGCACATCGCTGCTGATCATGGTGACGGTGACCCTTGACACGATCACCCAGATCCAGAGCCATCTGGTGGCCCAGCAATATGAAGGGCTGCTGAAGAAATCCCGTCTTGGAGGAGGCAAGCGTCGATGAGGTTGATCCTGTTGGGGCCGCCGGGAGCGGGGAAGGGGACGCAGGCAAAGATCATGGTGGATGCCTATGGCATTCCGCAGCTCTCGACCGGCGATATCCTTCGCGCTGCGATCGCAGCCAAGACGCCCCTGGGGCTCGAGGCCAAGGCTATCGTCGACCGTGGTGACCTGGTGTCCGATACCATCGTCAACGGGATCGTGTCGGAGCGGCTCGACGCTGAGGATTGCAAGCCCGGCTTCATCCTCGATGGCTTCCCGCGCACCATTGCGCAGGCCGAGGCGCTCGACCAGATGCTCGAAGAGAAGGGCATTGCCCTCGATGCGGTCATCGAGATCAAGGCCGAGGCGGACGAGCTGGTGAAGCGCGTCATCAACCGGGCCAAGGAATCGGGTGGCGCTCGCGCCGACGACAATGAGGAAGTGCTGCGCAAGCGCCTCGGCGTCTATTCCGAGCAGACCGCGCCGCTGGTCCAGTACTATGCCGGCAAGGGCATGCTGAAGCCAGTAGACGGCATGGCGCCCGTAACCGAGGTGACTGCCGCCATAAAGGCTGCCCTCGGCAAGTAACAAGAGGCGGGATGGGCTGTTGACTCGGCCTTGTCTTGTCCTTAAAGAACCGCACCAGTCTCATGGATCATTGGGCTGGATTCGGTTTTCCCTTAGTTGGGGGTCGAAATCCGGTCCCTTGTTGTTTAAAGGCACCCGCCGCGATGGCGCGTGTGAATGAAGGAGAGCAGACGTGGCTCGTATTGCTGGCGTCAATATCCCGACGAACAAGCGCGT
>CBFGTF010000280.1:0-2796 GCA_965651655.1 uncultured Devosia sp. | reverse complement strand
ATGAATACCGACCACACGCTCGAAGAGGTCGGCCAGCAGTTTTCGGTGACGCGCGAACGTATCCGCCAGATCGAGGCCAAGGCGCTGCGCAAGCTCAAGCATCCGAGCCGGAGCCGGAAACTCAGGAGCTTCCTGGACAATTAGGAGCAGTCCATGGCTGCTCCCCTCAAACTCACGTCCCTGCGTGCCGCCATTCCGTTCAAGCTGGTGGTGACGTTTTCGGACGGGACGTTCGGCACCTTCAATGCGGCACCGATGCTGGCAGAGCGGGGCGAGGGGACCGAGCCTTTGCGGGATCGGGCCTATTTCGCCAAGGTGGACCTGGTCAATGGCAAGCCGATCTGGCCGAACTATTTTGACATCTCCCCGCTTTGGTTGCAGGAGGAGATGGACAAGAACGGCGAGCTGGAAAGACCCCGGCCCGTCCGCAAAGCCAGGTACTAGAGGAGGACCGCCATGTCGTTTTTCAAGAAGCTTTTCGGCGGCGGATCGGCCAGCAGTGAACCGGCCGGCGACAAGGTGATGGGCGAAGAGAGCTACAAGGGCTTTGTCATCAAGGCCATCGAGATGAAGGCGGGTGCCGAACTGCAGCTGGCGGGCCTGATCGAGAAGGACTTTGGTGGCGAGCTCAAGACCTACCGGTTTATTCGCGCCGAGCGCATGGCGTCGCGCGATGACCTAGTGGCCCTGGCGTTGAGCAAGGGCCGGCAGATCATTGATGAGCAGGGCGAGCAGATCTACCGCTAGTTCCCCTCACCGAATTGCATTGCATTGACGACCGCGAGCTCTCCCGGCTCGCGGTTTCCTGTTTGAAAGGATGCCAGGAATGGCCAAGAAACCAACTGCCCGCACCGAATTCGTGATGTTTGACATCGTCTATGAAGACGGATCGCAGCGGTCCAATCGCAAGGTCGATGCCAACCTGCTGGGGGGCCTGGATGGTGACGAGCCGGCGCGCGCCGCCATTATGGAGCAGGACCGGATCATCTCCGAGAAGTCTGGCGTGCCTCCGCTGGAAATCAAGTCGATCAAGCGCAGCGGCAAGTAGTCAGGCGGGCTGGCCTTTGGGCCGGCGGACCACGCGCAATTTGCCGCTGCTCCCGCCGCCACAGTAGAAGCGGTCAGCGCCATCCGATTCCAGGCCTGACACGCCGACGCCACTGGGCATTTCCAGAATTTCCAGGACTTCAGCGGTCTCGGCGTCAATATGGCGAAGATCGCTTTTGTCGTCCTCCCAGGTGCCATGCCATAGCTCGCCATCGACCCAGGTGACGCCGGTGACGAAGCGGGTTGCCTGGATGGTCCGGCGCACGGCGCCGGTGACTGGATCGACCTGGTGAATGCGCCGGGCGCGGTATTCACCCACCCAAAGATCGCCCTCGGCCCAGGCCAGGCCCGAGGCGCCATCGCCGGGCGCCGGAATGGACGCCACGATCGTGCCGCTTTGCGGATCGATGCGGTTTATGCGGTCTTCGGCAATCTGGAACAGGTGCGTTCCGTCAAAGGCAGTGCCCGCATAGGCGACCGCATCAATGGTTCGTCCGGGGGCGCCTGTCTGCGGATCGACGGCATGGAGCCTTTCGCCAGAGGCGAACCAGACATTGCTGCCGTCATAGGTAATGCCATGGATATCGGAGACGCCGGAAAAAGGGCCGTATTCCGCGATAATCTCGGCTGCCGCGACTTTCATTGCACCGTCCTCGCTGATGGTTCGGGTGAGCCCACTCTAGCGGCCCGGTAGCGGACCGGGGAGTAACAAGAGTGTCGGGAAGCCGGGAAGCGGCGGGGTGATCCAGCGCCGGGCCGGCCCCTTGCCGAAGGACTGCACCTTTCCGGCCGCAGCAAGCTCTTCCAGATTGCGCTGCACGGTTCGGGCGCTGACATCCAGGACAGTTGCGAGTGACGAGCTGGACCAGGCTTCGCCATCGGCGAGCAGCGCCAACAAGGCGGGGTGACGCTCTTCGGCGGGGAGCGCCAGCACCGCGATCTGCATGCCCGGCGGCACCGACAGCGCGAAACCCTGACGGGTGGCCTCAATGGAGGCACTGGACCCAAGCATGCTGCGCAGCCGTGCAATTTCGACCCGCAACCGCGCGCGATGCGATTCATCGGCAAAACGCGCGCCGAAGGCCCGGGCCAGCAGGACCTCGCGCGTCGCCGGGCCGGGCCAGTGTTCAGCAAGGGTACGCAGCAGCGCGAACAGCACCGGGCGTGTGGCGAGGGAAACGTTGGTGCCCGGCCCGCGCACCGCATTGCGGCAGGCATCGACCAGGAGGAGGTGCTCCGTCGCCAGAATGGCCTCGACACCCGCCATGGACAATCGGCGCTCGCCCTGGCGGGTGACAAGCCGCGCCGACTGCGCCCCGAGAGAGACAGCAGCGGCCTCCACCTCGGCGATCAGCCCCGGTATCCCAGCCGTCTCCGCGGCATTGCGGGCAGTGGCGAGAGCTTCACGCGCTTCGAGGGAGCGCAGCCGACGCATGGCGATACCGGCCCGGACCAGGGCGTGTGACGCCTTCAAAACGGGCGGCAAGGAGTCGATGGCGACAAGATCGAGATGGCCTTCGGCCGCTTCGATCTGCCCCAGAAGCAGAAGACGGCGGGCCTGAAGATGGCGCGCATGGGCGGCGTTGACCCGGTCAGCGCGGGTTTCCAGTGTCTGCAGCGCCTGCGCGAGCCTGTCCGGGGGCCAGGACAGGTCCCGCGAGACCAGCGCGATTTCGGCCTCGGCCACGATGCAGCGGGCCCGGGCGAGAGGCTCCCTGGTGCCAAAGGCGCGGGCGGCCTTCCTGAGCA
>CBFGTF010000279.1:0-2806 GCA_965651655.1 uncultured Devosia sp. | reverse complement strand
CCACCCGAAGCCAATGTTCATCGCCTCCCTCCCCTTGAGGGGGAGGGAATGAGGGTGGGGTGACGTTACGCGCCCAGAACTCGGAGTGGAACTCTCCTACCGCAGCCAGCCCTGGGGCCTTGGGTGCAATTCCATCTGCCCGCCCTTGGTCGCCTCGTCGATGGCGGCGATCTCCTCGTCCGAAAGGTCGAGATTGTTGAGCACGCCCAGATTGTCCTTGAGTTGCTCCAGTGTCCGCACCCCGATCAGGGCCGAGGTCATTTCCTTGCGCCGCAGCGCCCAGCTCAGCGCCAGCTGCACCATGGACTGGCCGCGCGCCCGGGCGATCTCGCCCACCTTCTCGACCGCTTCGAGCACGCGCGGCTCGATATGGCTGGCCCGGAGCGTCCCATTGGGATTGTCGCCGCGCGAACCTTCTGTCGCGCCCCTGTTGTACTTGCCCGAGAGGACGCCCTGGGCCAGCGGCGAAAAGGCGATGATTCCGATCCCCAGTTCCCCGCAGGCATCGATCGTGTGATCGTTCTCGATCCAGCGATTGATCATCGAATAGCTCGGCTGGTGGATGGTCGTGGCCACCCCCATCTCCTTCAATATCCGATGCGCCTCGCGCGTCTGCGCTTCGGGATAGGACGAGATGCCCACATAAAGCGCCTTGCCCGATTTGACCGCATGGGCCAGGGCCCCCATGGTTTCCTCCAGCGGCGTATCGGGGTCGAAGCGATGCGAATAGAAGATGTCGACATAGTCGAGCCCCAGGCGCTTGAGGCTCTGGTCTAGGCTCGCCAGCAGGTATTTGCGGCTCCCCCATTCGCCATAGGGGCCCGGCCACATATTGTAGCCCGCCTTGGTCGAGATGATCATCTCGTCGCGATAGGGGCGGAAATCGCGCGCCATCACCGTGCCGAACAATTCCTCCGACGAGCCGGCCGGCGGCCCGTAATTATTGGCCAGGTCGAAATGGGTGACCCCCTGGTCAAAGGCATAGCCCAGGATTTCCATGGCGCTGGGATAGTCCCGCGTACCCCCGAAATTCTGCCACAGCCCCAGGCTCACCACCGGCAGTTTGAGGCCGGATTTGCCCGAGCGGCGGTATTGCATGCTGTCATAGCGTGCCGGATCGGCCCGATAGGTCATGGTGGTTCTCCCAATGTCTTGGCTGCGGTGGCCCCGTGACGCCGGGGTCGACCTTTGATATGAGCGGCGCAATGACCGCGCCCAGCTCGAAATCCATGTCCACTCTGCCCCAGCCCCATCATCCATACAAGGTGATGGCCCTCTATAAATTTGCGGCCCTGCCGGACGCCGAGGCCTTGAAGGCCCCGCTGGCGGAATTCTGCTGTGGGCGCGGCATCAAGGGTACGCTGATCCTGGCCCCCGAGGGTATCAATGGCACCGTGGCCGGCAGTCCCGAGGCCGTGGACGCGCTGGCTGATTATCTCTTTGCCTCAGGTCCTTTCGGCGCCCGCCTCGCCGGCGCCGAGGTCAAATATTCCTTCGCCGACACGGCACCCTTCCTGCGCATGAAGGTGCGGTTGAAACCCGAGATCGTCACGCTGCGCGCCCCTCAGGTCGATCCCAACCGGCAGGTCGGCACCTATGTCGAACCCGAGGACTGGAATGCGCTGATCGAGCGCAATGATGTCGTGCTGGTCGATACCCGCAATGACTACGAAGTGGGCCTGGGCACCTTCCAGCGCGCGCTTGATCCGGCAACGCAGAGCTTTGTCGAGTTCAAGGACTACGTGGCCCAGAACCTCGATCCGGCGCGCGACAGGAAAGTCGCCATGTTCTGCACCGGCGGCATCCGCTGCGAAAAGGCCTCGTCATATCTCCTGAGCCAGGGCTTCGAGGAAGTGTTTCATCTCAAGGGCGGCATCCTCAAATATCTTGAGGTCGTGCCCGAAGAGGAAAGCCGCTTTTCCGGCGAATGCTTCGTCTTCGACGAGCGCGTCTCGGTAGGGCATGGACTCGAATTGGGCACGGCCACGCTTTGTCGCGCCTGCCGCCATCCGCTGACCCAGGCGGACCGGCAGCATGCCGACTACCACGAGGGCGTGTCCTGCCCCTATTGCAAGGATGACGAGGCCAAGCACGCTGCTGCCGCCGAACGCCAGCGCCAGATGACCCTGGCCGAGAAACGCGGCCTTGCCCATCTGGGCGACGACGCCATGAGTGATGCTGAAAGGCGGCGGCAGGAAAAAAAGCAGCAAGCCGAGCGCTCGCGACGGGCGAACAAGGCCTGACCTGCGTCACTCGACGTATAGACATTGCCAATGACGCGCGCGATAGATCGGACATATCGACCCATCGCATAAGCATTCCCTATGGACCTCGACCAGCTTCGCACTTTCGACCGCATCGTTCGTGACCAGTCCTTCACCCGGGCGGCGGCCTATCTCAATATCACCCAGGCTACCGCCTCCATGCGCATCCGCGCCCTGGAAAATCTTCTGGGTGTGCAGCTTTTCCTGCGCGGCCGCACGGTCACCCTGACCGATCAGGGCATGACCTTCCTGCCCTTTGCCCGCCGCATCATCGGTACGGCGCAGGAGGGGCGCGAGGCCCTGCGCCGGGTTGAGCGCGGCCGCGTTTCGATTGGCTCGCTGCGCACCCTCGTCTCCCCACTCATCACCGAAAGCCTGATCCGTTTCCAGGAGAAATACCCCTCGGTCGATGTGGTGGTGCGCGAGGGCCGGCAGGCCCAGATCGCCGCCATGCTGCATGAGCGCGAAGTCGAGATGGGTATTCTCTGCTGGCCCAATATCGATCCCCTGGTGGTCGATCTCGAACCGCTGGTGATCATGCG
>CBFGTF010000278.1:0-2833 GCA_965651655.1 uncultured Devosia sp. | reverse complement strand
GCGTCGACTTCCGGTCTGTCTGCCGCTCGGCCCCCTTGGGGACAACCTTCTCACCTGTGGCGTCTTCCGCCTCGCATCGGACCGTCACCAGCGTGGCGTTGTCATGCTGGCCGTTTGCAAGGTAGCGGCCGTGTGCATCGATTGCCGCGATGATTGCGTCCAGGGTTTGCGACAGGCTGACGCCGTGATGCGAGACGATGAGCCGGCGCAGCAGTTCGCCGTCGATGGTTTCCACTCCGTCACTGGCGAGGAGATAGGTGTCACCCGGTCGGATCTCGCGCGTGGCGACCTGGCAGATATCGATGCCCCGGCCTATCAGCGCCGAGGTGATGCTGCTGCGGTTTTGCTGCAGCAAGACCTCGCGCCAGGATTTGCGGCCGAGTCCGGCAAGTTCGCCCTGTTCGTAGCCGTAGGCATGCTTTTCGTTCAGGTAGTGGATTTCGTCGTCACGGAACCGCAGGAGATGCGAGTCGCCGACCGACAGGAAGGTCAGCTCGTTGCCATGGAAGAGGCCCGCCACGACGGTTCCGCCCATCGATGTGCCATAGCCGCTTTCCTGCTTGAGCCGGCCGAGTTCGGCATCCAGCGCCGCCACGGCTTCTTCAAGGCTTTCAGGTGAAACCGGCCCGGCATTCTTGAGATGCTCGGGCAAACGCCCGGCAATCAACTGGCTGGCGACGTCGCCGTGGCCGCCTGATCCAATGCCGTCGGAAAGGATCACGAGCGTATCGCCGCCGGAGGAGATCAGATCCAGGCCGTTCGCGTTAAGGTGCAGCGCTCCATCCGCGGTCACGGCCGACCAGGAATCTTCCTGATACTCCCGTCCGCCCTGCGTCTGTCGGCCGCAAATCAGAAACCGCATCGGTGAATATCCTGCATCTTGCGCATATTGGCCTTCCATCGGCCAGAACGGCCTGCCTTGCCAAGGGACCCCGGTCCTTGAGGTGGAGGGTGAGTAAAGCAGATTTACACCGATGCCGAACAGGTTTTGAGGCAACACCGCCCGGCAAAAAGGAGCGGTCAGGCTCGCGAAAGTGTTACGCCCTCTGGTGAGCCGCCATCGGGCCGGCCGCGCAAAGGCGCTGGTTATGAGGCGTCACGCCGAAGCGGTTCTGGTAGGTGCGGATGAAATGCGAGGCGGATTCGTAGCCGCAGGCCAGCGCGATCTCGGAGATGGAGCCCTCGGTCTGGAGCAAAAGGTTTCGGGCCCGCGTCAGCTTCTGGTCGATGGCAAAGCGTTTCGGCGACACTTTCAGGTGCTTCTGGAACAGCCGCTCCAGCTGGCGGGTCGAGATGCCGATCTTGCGGGCGATCTCCGACGTCGGCAGGTAATAGGGCGCGCTTTCGTTGAGAAGGCGTATGGCCTCGGCAATATGCGGGTTGCGGATGCCATGGCGGGCCTGAAGCGAGATCTGCTGCTGCGCGGTGGCCGGGCGGACGCCGGAATAAACCATCATGTCGGCGATCGCGGCGGCGAGGTCCATGCCGTGCCGCTCGCCGATCAGGTGCAGCATCAGGTCGGCCGCGGCGGTGCCGCCGGAGGCGGTCACAAAGGTCTCGTCCGCGACGAAGACGTTCTTGCACAATTCGACCTCCGGGAAGGTTTCACCGAAACTGTCATGGAAGGACCAGTGGATGGCAGCCCGCCGCTGATCCAGAAGCCCGGCCTTCGCAAGCACATAGGCACCGGAACAGATTGCGCCGATCTGTGTGCCGCGGGCCCGTTCCCGGCGCAGGAACGCCAGCACGTCGGGTGTCGTCCTGTCGCCGACATTCTGTCCCGACACCAGGAACAGGCTGGAGCGCGGCGGCAGGGGATCGAGACCCTGGTCGACAAGCGTCACCGAACTGTTGGAGCAGACTGCCCGCGTGCCGTCCGGCGAGGCCAGCCGCCAGCGGTAGATCACCTCGCCCTGGAGGAGGTTGGCGATGCGCAGCGGCTCGACCGCACAGGAAAAGGCGATGTGAGAAAAATCGTCGAGCAAAAGGAATGTGACATCGCTGGTACGGGACATGTCGCTTTTCTCCGGCCTCTGTCGCCTCTGGCCGATCCGGGGCCATTCGGCACTTGTATTATTTTTGTGTTGTTATTGTACACATGATGTATACAAATCAGTCAACAAAAAACCGGAGCGGAGGTTCCAGATGCCCCCAGTACG
The DNA here is from genome assembly GCA_965651655.1 of uncultured Devosia sp. GTDB lineage: Bacteria > Pseudomonadota > Alphaproteobacteria > Rhizobiales > Devosiaceae > Devosia. The sequence goes on along the minus strand of CBFGTF010000278.1, from coordinate 674 downwards.
CGGCACCGCCAAGTCGACGGCCTATGACGATCTGAAGCGCGCGATCCTGACGCTGGAGCGCAAGCCCGGCACGGCGCTGGAGGAGACGGAGTTGTGCGATCTCTACGGCTTGTCGCGCACGCCCTTGCGCGAGGTGCTGCAGCAGCTTGCCGGCGAAGGCTATGTCACGCTGCAGCTCAACCGCGGTGCCCGCGTGTCCGACATGACCCACTACACCCTGCGCGATTTCTTCCTGGCGGCGCCGTTGATCTACAGCGCCGTCCTGCGTCTGGCCGCCCAGAACGCGACAGCAGCGCAGATCGCGGAACTGAAGCAGGCGCAGGACGATTTCCGCGCCGCCCTGGAAAAGGGCGACGTCATCGCACGGGCACTCACCAACGACCGCTTTCATCGCATCACCGGCCACATGGCCGGTAACAGCTACCTGCTCGCCAGCCTCGACCGGCTGCTGATCGATCACACCCGGATCGGCATGACCTTTTTCCGCCCGAAATCGGGCGCGAGGGAAGACCGGCTGGAGCTTGCCAGCCGCCAGCACGAGGAAATGATCGAGGCCATCGAGGATGGCGACGACGACCGCGCCGCCGGACTGGCGCTGGAACACTGGGCCCTCTCGCGCGACCAGATCGAACTCTTCGTCATGCCCGCAGGCCTCGAGGCGCCGCTGGGCATCC
>CBFGTF010000277.1:0-2833 GCA_965651655.1 uncultured Devosia sp. | reverse complement strand
GGATGCCCAGCGGCGCCTCGAGGCCTGCGGGCATGACGAAGAGTTCGATCTGGTCTCGCGAGAGTGCCCAGTGTTCCAGCGCCAGTCCGGCAGCGCGATCGTCGTCACCGTGCTCGATGGCGTCGATCATTTCGTCGTGCTGGCGGCTGGCAAGCTCCAGCCGGTCTTCCCTCGCACCCGATTTCGGACGGAAGAAGGTCATGCCGATCCTGGTGTGATCGATCAGCAGCCGGTCGAGGCTGGCAAGCAGGTAGCTGTTGCCGGCCATGTGCCCGGTGATGCGGTGAAAGCGGTCGTTGGTGAGTGCCCGTGCGATGACGTCACCTTTTTCCAGCGCCGTGCGGAAATCGTCCTGTGCCTGCTTCAGTTCCACGATCTGCGCTGCTGTCGCGTTCTGCGCGGCCAGGCGCAGGACGGCGCTGTAGATCAACGGCGCTGCCAGGAAGAAATCGCGGAGGGTGTAATGGGTCATGTCGGACACGCGGGCACCGCGGTTGAGCTGCAGCGTGACATAGCCTTCGCCGGCAAGCTGCTGCAGCACCTCGCGCAAGGGCGTGCGCGACAAGCCGTAGAGATCGCACAACTCCGTCTCCTCCAGCGCCGTGCCGGGCTTGCGCTCCAGGGTCAGGATCGCGCGCTTCAGATCTTCATAGGCAGACGACTTGGCGGTGCCACGTACTGGGGGCATTTGGAATCTCCGCTCCGGATTTTTGTTGACTGACTTGTATACATAATGTGTACAATAACAACACAAAAATAATACAAGTGCTGAATGGCCACGGATCGGCCAGAGGCGACAGAGGCCGGAGAAAAGCGACATGTCCCGTACCTGCGATGTCACCTTCCTTTTGCTCGACGATTTTTCGCACATTGCCTTTTCCTGCGCGGTCGAACCGCTGCGCATCGCCAACCTTCTCCAGGGCGAGGAGATCTACCGTTGGCGGCTGGCCTCGCCCGACGGCGCCCGGGCGGTCTGCTCCAACAGGTCGGTGACGCTTGTCGACCAGGGTCTCGATCCCCTGCCGCCGCGCTCCAGCCTGTTCCTGGTGTCGGGACAGAATGTCGGCGACAGGACGACACCCGACGTGCTGGCGTTCCTGCGCCGGGAACGGGCCCGCGGCACACAGATCGGCGCAATCTGTTCCGGTGCCTATGTGCTTGCGAAGGCCGGGCTTCTGGATCAGCGGCGGGCTGCCATCCACTGGTCCTTCCATGACAGTTTCGGTGAAACCTTCCCGGAGGTCGAATTGTGCAAGAACGTCTTCGTCGCGGACGAGACCTTTGTGACCGCCTCCGGCGGCACCGCCGCGGCCGACCTGATGCTGCACCTGATCGGCGAGCGGCACGGCATGGACCTCGCCGCCGCGATCGCCGACATGATGGTTTATTCCGGCGTCCGCCCGGCCACCGCGCAGCAGCAGATCTCGCTTCAGGCCCGCCATGGCATCCGCAACCCGCATATTGCCGAGGCCATACGCCTTCTCAACGAAAGCGCGCCCTATTACCTGCCGACGTCGGAGATCGCCCGCAAGATCGGCATCTCGACCCGCCAGCTGGAGCGGCTGTTCCAGAAGCACCTGAAAGTGTCGCCGAAACGCTTTGCCATCGACCAGAAGCTGACGCGGGCCCGAAACCTTTTGCTCCAGACCGAGGGCTCCATCTCCGAGATCGCGCTGGCCTGCGGCTACGAATCCGCCTCGCACTTCATCCGCACCTATCAGAACCGCTTCGGCGTGACGCCGCATAACCAGCGGCTTTGCGCGGCTGGCCCGATGGCGGCCTACCAGAGGGCCTAGCTCATTCGCGCGCCCGATCGCTCCTGTTTGCCGGACGGTGCTGCCGTAAAACCCGTTCAGCACCGGTGAAAATCTGCTTTACTGCCCCTCCACCTTGAAGGCCGGGGTCTCCCGGCAAGGCAGGCCGTATTGGCCGATGGAGGGTCAATTTGCACGCAATGCAGGATTTTCACCGATGCGGTTTCTGATTTGCGGCCGCCAGACGCAGGGCGGTCGGGAATACCAGGAGGACTCCTGGTCGGCCGTGACTGCGGACGGAAAGCTGCTCCTTAACGCCAACGAGGTAGGCCTTATCTCCTCCGGCGGCGACACGCTTGTGATCCTTTCCGACGGCATAGGATCGGGCGGGCATGGCGACGTCGCCAGCCAGTTCATTGTCCAGACCCTCGCAGAGCGTCTCGGGTCGGCCGTGGCAGTTTCATCAGCTCACATTCACGAGGCGATTGGTGCTACCGATGCCGAGCTCGGCCGGCTCAAGCAGGAAAGTGGCTACGGTACATCCATGGGAGGAACCGTCGTGGCGGGCCTGTTCCATGGCAATGAGCTGACGTTTCTCTCGGTCGGCGACTCGCACCTCCTGCGGTTTCGGGACGACGAAATCCACTACCTGAACGAAAAGCATGCCTACGGCCACGAACAGGGCGAGCTCGCCGGGCTCGGCCAAAAAACCTGGCGCGAGGTCCTGTTGCAGCCAAACCGCAGCAGCATCACCTCGGCCCTGATCGGCCGGGGCATCGATATCTGCCAGGTCGCCAGGCGCGACATTCGTCCGGGTGACACCTATCTGCTCGCCAGTGACGGCGTGGAGACCATCGACGGCGAACTGCTGCGCCGGCTTGTCGTTTCCCATCGCGGCGCCAGCCTGTCGCAAACCCTTGATGCGATCATCGAGGCAATCGACGAACATGGCCGCTACCTTGCAAACGGCCTTCATGACAACGCCACGGTGGTGATGGTCCGCTGTGAGGCGGAAAATGCCACCGGTGAGAAGGTTGTCCCCAAGGGGGCCGAGCGGCAGACAGACCGGAAGTCGACGC
>CBFGTF010000276.1:0-2911 GCA_965651655.1 uncultured Devosia sp. | reverse complement strand
CCTAAACCAGAATATCGAGCAGGGCCTTCGACATGTCGCTGGCCACGCTCACCACCTTGGCCGAGGCCTTGAAGTCGTGCTTTGCCTGGATGACATTGACCATCTCGGTGGCGATATCGACATCATTGCCTTCCACGCCAATGCGGGCGATGCGGCTGGCGCTTTGCTCGAGCTGATGGCTGGCCCGGTGCATGCCGGAAGCGCCGATGCCGATGCTGGAAATGGTCATGACTGGCCTTGCTGATTGCGCCTCCAGCAAGGCCCCAAATGTCTCAAGAAATCGTTAGGTGCCGCCGGCAAAAGCCGGCGACTTTGCGCCTGGTTCATGCAGCCCGGGCAGCATAATCGTCCAGTGCGAAGCGCACTGCGGCGTCGGCATGAATGGTGGTCGAGTCATAGCCGGGCAGGGGCAGGGCCTGCGGATCAAGCAGCAGGCCGATCTCGGTGCAGCCCAGAATGACGGAATCGGCGCCCGCCGCAGCGGCCGCGTTGATGATCCTGAGATAGGCATTGCGGGCCTGGTCGCGGACGAGGCCCTGGCACAATTCATCGAAAATGACGTCATGGACAAGCTGGCGGTCCTCGGGGCCGGGAACCATGACGTCCAGCCCCAGCGCCTTCATGCGGCTGGTGTAGAAACCGTGCTCCATGGTGTAGCGCGTGGCCAGCAGAAGGGGCCTCTTGCGGCCATCGGCGCGCAAGGTGGCGGCGGTTTCGGTGATGATGTCGATCAGCGGTACGCCGATCATGGCGGCGACCGGTTCGGCGACCAGATGCATGGTATTGGTGCAGATCAGCATGCAGGCGGCGCCGACCTTTGCCAGGCCCGCACCGGCCTCGCCCAGAAGTGCGGCGGCCTGGTCCCAGCGCCCGGCCTTTTGCAGGTCCACCACCTGGGTGAAATCGAGCGAGCGCATGGCAATGTCGGCCGAATGCAAGCCGCCGCGCCGGCGGCGCACTTCCTGATTGATATGCCGGTAATAGACGGCGGTGGATTCCCAGCTCATGCCGCCGATCAGGCCGATAGTCTTCATTCCCGCGTCCTCCAGGTTCGACGCATAGTCTGTGGCAAGGGCGTGGCAATTGGCGCGCAGATTGGCGAGGGTCGGCCTGGGTCGGCGCGTTGAAATTGCGTCGATCACCATTTTTGCGCTAATGTCCCGCACGATGCGTGGGGATGACGATGCTTGACGAGCGCGACAGGAAGATATTGAGCCTGCTGCAGGCCGATGCCGACATGGCGGTCAATGACATAGCCGATGTGGTGGCGCTGTCCGCGTCGGCCTGTTCACGCCGCATCGCGCGCCTCAGGGAAGAGGGCTATATCACTCGCAGCACGGTCGAGCTCGACCGCCACAGAATGGGTCTGCCGACCACGGTGTTCGTCATCGTGCGCACGGGCAGCCATGCCGCCGACTGGCTGGAAAAATTCCATGCGGCGGTTGGCGCTATTCCGGAAATTGTCGAGGTGCACCGGCTGACCGGCAATTTCGACTACATTCTCAAGATCGTGCTGCCCAATGTCGAGCACTACGACGTGGTCTACAAGCAGCTGGTCAGCCGCATCGAGCTGTTCGACATGTCGGCCTATATCTCGATGGAGACGGTCAAGGCGGCCAAGGGCGTGCCGACGAATTATGCGTGAAGGCGCTGTTTCCTTCTCCCCTTGAGGGAGAAGGTGCCCGAAGGGCGGATGAGGGGTTCAGGCCTCTCCACAAGTTCGAGGACTCTGACAGGCCCGAACCCCTCACCCGTCTCGCGCTTCGCGCGATCCAGCCCTGCGGGCCTTGTTCGCTGAAATCGATCCACAGGAGCGATTTCCGGGCGCTCCCAAGCCTCTCCCTCAAGGGGAGAGGGGAAAACCTCAGACCTTTGCCAGAGCCGCCTGCATGGCCGCCTGGTCATAGCCCAGGGTCGTCAATGCGGTCTGGACGATGCCGGCGCGGTCGAGACCGGCGGCGGCATACATGTCGGCCTGGGTGGAGTGCTCGACAAAGGTGTCGGGGATCATCAGCGGGCGGAAGCGGAGCTTGCCATCGAGCAGGCCATTGCTGGCCAGGAAGGTGGCGACATGGCTGCCAAAGCCGCCCAGCCCGCCTTCTTCGGTGGTGATCAGCACGTCGTGCGATTGCGCCAGCGTGGCGATCAGTTCCTCATCGAGCGGCTTCATGAAGCGCGCATCGGCGATGGTGGGGTTAAGGCCAAGGGCTGCAAGCTTGTCGGCTGCTGCGAGCACCTCGACCATCCGCGTTCCGTAGGACAGAAGGGCGATCGTCGCGCCCTGACGCAGGATGCGGCCCTTGCCGATGGGCAGGATCTCGCCGCGCGCCGGCATGTCGACGCCCATGCCATCGCCGCGCGGGTAGCGGAAGCTGATCGGACCTTTGTCATAGGCCGCGGCGGTGGCCACCATGTGCCTGAGTTCGGCCTCGTCGGCGGCGGCCATCTGCACCAGGCCGGGCACCGCACCGAGATAGGCATTATCGTAATTGCCGGCATGGGTGGGGCCATCGGCGCCGACATAGCCGGCCCGGTCGATGGCAAAGCGCACCGGCAGGGATTGGATGGCGACGTCGTGGATCACCTGGTCATAGGCGCGCTGCAGGAAGGTGGAATAGATGGCGCAGAAGGGCTTGGCGCCTTCCGAGGCCATGCCGGCCGCAAAGGTGACGGCGTGCTGTTCGGCGATGCCGACATCATAAATGCGGCCGGGGAACAGCTCGGCGAACTTGTCGAGGCCGGTGCCAGAGGGCATGGCGGCAGTGATGGCGACGATGCGCGGATCGGCCTCGGCCTCCTGGATCAGCGAGGAGGCAAAGACCGAGGTATAGGAGGGGGCATTGGACGGCGCCTTGGCCTGGGCGCCGGTGATGACGTTGAACTTGGACACGCCATGATATTTGTCGGCGGA
>CBFGTF010000275.1:0-2912 GCA_965651655.1 uncultured Devosia sp. | reverse complement strand
GACGAGGTGCGCCCCCGCTTCGGCACCATGCGCTCGCGCGAATTCCTGATGAAGGACGCCTATTCCTTCGATCTCGACGAAGCCGCAGCGGTAAAGGCTTTCCAGCGCATGTTCGTGGCCTATCTGCGGACCTTCCGCCGCATGGGCTTGGTCGGCATTCCCATGCGCGCCGATACCGGCCCCATCGGCGGCGACCTCTCCTATGAGTTCCACGTTCTGGCCGATACCGGCGAAAGTGGCGTCTTCCTCGACAAGGGCCTGCTCGATAAGCCCATTCCGCCTGCCGATACCGATTTCCGTGGCGATCTTGATCCGATCTTCAGGGACTGGACCTCGCTCTTCGCTGCCACCGACGAGATGACCGATGAGGCCGCCTTCCGCCAGGCCGTCCCCGAGGACAGGCAGTTGATGGCGCGCGGCATCGAGGTTGGCCACATCTTCTATTTCGGCACCAAATATTCCGAGCCCATGAAGGCGAATGTCACCGGCCCCGACGGCAAGGACATCACGGTGCATATGGGCTCATATGGCATCGGCCCGACTCGAGTCGTGCCTGCCATCATCGAGGCTAGCCATGACGAGAACGGCATTATCTGGCCGGTCTCGGTTGCCCCATTCGAGGCCGTGCTGATCAATCTCAAGGCCGGTGATGCCGATACCGATGCGGCCTGCGACGCGCTCTATGCCGAATTGACCGCCGCCGGCATCGACCTGCTCTATGACGACCGCGACCAGCCTGCCGGCTCCAAATTCGCCACGGCCGATCTGGTCGGCATTCCCTATCAGCTGATCCTGGGGCCGCGCGGCCTTAAATCCGGCGAAGTCGAGATCAAGCATCGCAAGACCGGCGAGCGCGAGACGCTGCCGCTCACCGGGGCCGTTGAACGCCTCAAGGGCCTGATCGAACCCCAGCGGATGACCGACATTTGACCGACAGCGCGCGCGCAGCACCGGGGGGCCGGGCAACCCGGCCTTTCTCCCGGTTCGAGTGGATGATTGCCGGACGCTATCTGCGCGCCCGCCGCAAGGAGGCGTTCATTTCGGTGATCGCCAGCCTCACCATGGTGGGCGTCGCCATCGGCGTGGCGACCCTTATCGTCGTCATGTCGGTGATGAACGGCTTTCGCGGCGAACTGCTCGACAAGATCCTCGGGCTGAATGGGCACTTCACCGCCCATCCCATCGAGAGCCAGTTCACCGACTACAAGGAAACTGTGGCCGCACTCGAACAGGTCGATGGCGTCTCCTTTGCCGTCTATTTCGTAGAAGGCCAGGTGCTGGCCTCGGGCCTCGGCTCCACCGGCGTCTCGGTGCGCGGCATGGACGAGGAGAATCTGAAAAAACTCGATCTCCTCTACAATTCGGCCGAGCAGGGCGGTTTTGACCAGTGGGACGACAGCCGCGGCGTCGCCATCGGCTACCGTCTCGCCCAAACCCTGGGCGTCGGCATTGGTGACCAGGTGCAGCTTATCAATCCCGATGGGGCGATGACCCCTTTCGGCTCGACCCCGCAAATCCGCTCCTACCCGGTCAACGCCATCTACAATCTGGGCATGGTGGAGTTCGACAGCTTCTTCATGTTTATGCCGCTCGAGCCTGCACAGGATTATTTCCGCATGGTCGACGAGGTCCTCAAGCCCGGAATGGGTCCGCTCGACCCGCTTGCCAGCGACGAGGAGATCGACGCTGCCTATGAGCGCATCCCCCGCGCCTCGGCCGTAGAAGTGTTCATCAACGATCCCGACGAGGTCGGTCTCATGCGCCAGCGGCTGCAGGCGGCGCCGGGCGTACGCCCGCTGGTGCTGACCGATTGGCAGCAGCGCAATGAGACGTTCTTCTCGGCGCTGCAGGTCGAGCGCGTGGTGATGTTCACCATCCTCTCCATGATCATCCTGGTTGCCGCCTTCAACATCATTTCCAGCCTCATCATGCTGGTGAAGGACAAGGGTGCCGACATCGCCGTGCTGCGGACCATGGGCGCCACCCGCGGCGCCATCATGCGTATATTCTCCATCACTGGCACCGCCATCGGCGTCATTGGCACGCTGGTCGGGACGGGCATTGGCCTGGTGGTTGCTGCCAATGCCGAAACCCTGCGCGCGTCCATCTCCAACCTGCTCGGCGTTACTCTGTTCCCGCCGGAAGTCTTCTTCCTCTCCTCCCTCCCCAGTCGCACCGACCCCATGGAAGTGACAGTGGTGGTCTGCATGGCGCTGGGCCTGAGCTTCCTTGCCACGCTCTATCCAGCATGGCGCGCCGCCCAATATGATCCGGTGGAGGCGTTGCGCTATGAGTAAGCCGCATCTCAAGCTCACAGGCGTGCACCGCCACTATGGAGAAGGCGACCGGCTGGTCCGTGTACTGGAGGCCGCCGACCTCACCGTCGAGAGCGGCGAACTGGTTGCCCTCGTTGCCCCCTCGGGCGCCGGCAAGTCCACCCTGCTGCACCTCTGCGGCCTGCTCGAATCCCCTCAGGGCGGCGAAATCGAAATCGTGGGGCAGCCCACCAGTCGGCTCGGCGACCGGGCCCGCACCCAATTGCGCCGTTCCACTGTCGGCTATGTCTATCAGTTCCATCACCTGTTGCCTGAATTCACCGCGCTTGAAAATGTGGTCATGCCCCAGCTGATTGCCGGCATCGACCAGAAGGCGGCCGAGGCCAGGGCAATGCAATTGCTCGACCTGCTCGGCGTCGCGCCGCGCGCCACCCATCGCCCGGCCGAGCTCTCGGGCGGAGAACAGCAGCGCATCGCCATTGCCCGTGCTGCGGCCAACCACCCCCGCGTCATCCTGGCCGACGAACCGACCGGCAATCTCGATCCCGAAACCAGCGACCTGGTTTTTGAGGCGCTCAAGGACCTGATCAGGGATGAAGGGGCGGCGGCCCTTATCGCCACCCATAATCACGACCT
>CBFGTF010000274.1:0-2925 GCA_965651655.1 uncultured Devosia sp. | reverse complement strand
CGAGGCCGATGCCGAGCAGGGTGAAGCCGGGATAGAGGAACAGCCAGCGCGGCGAAAACAGCAGCAGGAAGCGCAGGTGTCGCCAACCATCGCGGAAGGAGCGCAGATGCGGCCGGCGCGAGCGGCCATCGGGCCGGAGCGTGGTGGGCACTTCGCGCACGTCGAGCTGGCCCAGCGTTGCCTTGACCACCATTTCGGAGGCGAATTCCATGCCCGTGGTGCGCAGGTTGAGGTCGCTGATGGCAGCGCGCGAGAAGCCGCGCAGGCCGCAATGGAAGTCCCGAATGGGGGTCTTGAAGAAAAGGCGCCCGAGAAAGCTCAGCACCGGATTGCCGATATAGCGGTGGTGCCAGGGCATGGCGCCCGGCGCGACGCCACCGGCAAAACGATTGCCCATGACGAGGTCAGCGCCGTCGCGCAATTGTTCGACAAAGGCATCGAGATTGGCGAAATCATAGCTGTCATCGGCATCGCCCATGATGACGAAACGGCCCCGCGCCCCGGCAATGCCGGCGCCCAGCGCCGCGCCATAGCCGCGCTGTTCGACATGGACCACGCGCGCGCCCAGCGCTTCGGCAATCCCCTGGGAGCCGTCAGTGGACCCGTTGTCGGCAATCAGCACCTCGCCCGATGCGCCGCTGCGCGCCAGGAAGGCCTGCGCCTTTTCGATGCAGGTCGCCAGGGTCTCTGCCTCGTTGAGACAGGGCATGAGAATGGTCAGTTCAAGCGTTTCGTCCACGACGCCCCTCGCCGGACAGTTTGGATCATGTGCCGTGATTTGGCCGGACGAGGCAATGGGGCGGCTCAGACCCGACCCTCATTGCCGCCGCCGCCGGGCGCTTCGCTCTCACCCGGAGCCGGTGCGGTGTCGCTGGCATTGTCGTCCGTGGATTCCGGCGGGACCGGCTGAGGGCGCAGGCCGGCATAGAGAATGGCGCCGGTGCCCAGCAGAACGCACAGCAGGACGAAAGCCAGTTCCATGGTCAGTCCCCCAGGCGGCGCAGCAGGTCGTCGAGCAAGGCCTTGCGCGCTGGCGGCCAGTCGGCGGTTTTCGAAACGATCAGATTGGCCTCGCTTCTGAGCATGACGCCATCTTCGAGCACGCGCAGACCATTGGCGGCCAGGGTCGACCCGGTGGACGTGATGTCCACAACGATATCGGCCACGCCGGAAGCCGGGGCCGCTTCGGTCGCGCCGAGGCTTTCGACAATGCGGTATTCGGCAATGCCGGCCTGGGCGAAATGCTGACGGGTGATGGTGATATATTTGGTGGCAATGCGCAGCCAGCGGCCGTGGCGCGAGCGGAAATCGGAGGCGACATCGGCCAGGTCATGCATATGGGTCACGTCGATCCAGGCCTCGGGCACGGCGATGACCACATCGGCATGGCCGAACTCGAGATCGCGCGCGAAAGTCACCGAGGCGGGACCGGCCTCGCTGGTCTCGTGGATCAGGTCGCGGCCCGTGACCCCCAGATCGATGGTGCCGCGAATGAGCTCGCGGGCGATCTCGGAGGCCGGGAAGAAGCGCACCGTCACCTCGGGCATGCCGTCGATGGCGCCGAGATAGGAGCGGGCGCCGCCGGGGCGGGTGATGGTGAGGCCGCGCTGGGCAAACCAGTCGCGGGTCAGCTCTTCAAGACGGCCCTTGGAGGGAACGGCGAGGGTGATGGTCATGGTTTTGGCCACTCCGCTTCCAGCCGGTCGACCCAGAGGGCGCAGCCTGAGGCCGCGATGGGGGCCGTGGCGCCCAGACGCTCCAGCAGGCGATCATACTGGCCGCCCGAGGCGAGCACGGTGCCGCCCTGCCCGCGCATTTCGAAGACGATGCCGGTGTAATAATCGAGGCGGGGCGAGAAGCTGGCGTCGAAGGTGACGCGGGCCTCGCCGAGCCCATCGAGATGGCGGCGGATGGCGCGCAGGGGGACGCCGAGGAACAGGCGATGCTTTTCGCCCAGTGCTTCGACCTGCCGGAGGGCAGAGAGGGCATCGCCCTTGATGGCCAGAAAGGCGCGCAGGAGCTTCAGCGTGGTGGCCGGGACATGGGCGGCATCGAGCGCCTGCTGCTCGGTGAAGCGGTCGGCAATCTCTTCGGGGCTGCGGCCCTCGGAAAGGCTGAGGCCAGCCGAAACCATGCGGGCGGTGATGTCCTCGATCAGATCATCGCGGCTCGGCTGTTCGCTGCGCTGGCTGGCGGGCGCCTGCTCAAGCCGGGTCAGCAGCCGGTCCATGGCCTCGGTATGGCCGAAACGGTGGCGGATGCGCGGGCGCCAGGCATCGGGCATGTCGGCCTGTGCGAGCAGGGCCTCGAAAAGGCCGACGCCGCCCAGCGTGACCTGCGGGGTGATGCCGTAAAGCGAGAGCGCGGCGCGGGCAAAGGTCAGCACCTGCTCGAGCGCGATATCACCATCGGGCTGGGCCAGAAGTTCGATGCCGGCCTGGTCGAATTCGGCAGGGCCATTGCTGCGCTGGCGGAAGATGGGACCGAGATAGGAGAAGGCCGCCGGTTCGCCCGCGCCCTGGGCGATGTAGTCGGCCACGATGGGCAGGGTGAAATCGGGCCGCAGGCAATATTCGGCGCCCGTGAGATCGGTGGTGAGCAGCAGGCGGCGGCCGAATTCTTCCCCGGCCAGGTCGAAATAGGGATCGGCGCTGAGCAGCAGCGGCGGCGTGGCGCGGCAGCCGCCCTGGGCTTCGACGAGGGATTCAAGCTGGGCGCGGCGATAGGCGGCGTTGGTCATCGCGCCGGCACCAGAATTTTCGGCTCCATCGCCTCCCTCCCCCTTGAGGGGAGGGAATGAGGGTGGGGGTTCCGACGGCTGAATGAATCCATGCGCTTGGGGCTCTTGCTGAACCCCCACCCCGGCCCTCCCCTCAAGGGGGAGGGGGCGCAGGGGCGCGGACGCCGGAGTGATACCGGTGCGCT
>CBFGTF010000273.1:0-2943 GCA_965651655.1 uncultured Devosia sp. | reverse complement strand
CTCTTCAAAACCAAACCAAAAGCCCCCGCAAATGCGGGGGCTTTTGCTTTTTGGGGCCATCATCTTCGGAACAGGGCAGGTCCTGTGGAGAAGACGTCTTCTCAGGCGCCAGGGGCGCGATCCGGCCTTGCCCCTTGCCGCTCGAAAAAGGCCGAGGCCGGCTCGGCCAGGACCAGACGCCGGATCTGCGCCCAGAGGTGAGCGCGTAGCTCGGCATAGCGTGGCAGGCCGGCGACGCTTTCCATACTGCGCGGCCGCGGCAGGTCCACGCGGAGATCGTCCAGAACGGTTCCGGCGCCCATGACGATTACCCGGTCGGCCAGCAGCAGCGCCTCGTCGACACTATGGGTGACAAAGACGATGGTGGGACGCTGGCGATCCCACAGGGCCAGCAGATCTTCCTGCATCAATTCGCGCGTCTGCGCGTCCAGGCTGGCAAAGGGCTCGTCCATGAGCAGAACGTCCGGGGCGCCGACCAGCGCGCGCGCCAGAGCCACCCTTTGGCGCATGCCGCCCGACAGCTGGGCTGGAAAATGTCCCGCCCAATCCGCCAGACCGACCCTGTTCAAGTGCTCGGAAACCCGTTGCGCACGCTCCGCGGCAGCAAGGCCGCTGGCCTCGAGCACGAAGCCGACATTGTCCGCAACATTGCGCCAGGGGATCAGGCGGAAATTCTGAAACACGAGGCCAATATCCGGCCCCGGGGCGGGACTGGCGCCGCCAATTTCAACGCGGCCCTGGTCGGGCGCTATCAGGCCATTGGCCAGGCGCAGCAGCGTACTCTTGCCGCAGCCCGATGGGCCGAGAATGGCGACGAACTGCCGGGCCGGTATGTCCAGGTCAAGGGCCTCGATTGCCTTTGTCGGCGCCTGCCCGGCCCGCGCAAAGGCCTTGGTCACACAGGCAAAGCTGATGGAGCGGCCCGGTTCCCCGGGCGTGCCTGGTGGAGGCAGTGAAGACCCGGTCTGGCTCATCTGTCGGCCGGATCCATGCCCGCATCCACGCCGAGGTCGTCCAGCGCGGCATCGACTGGGCCGAAATCCACCCAAGCTGCCAGAGGAGGCGCCCGCAGTCCCGCAAATTCGGGTGTGCCATGAAGCCATGCCGACGTGTAGGCCAGTTCATCCGCGCTCATCCCGCCATTGACGCTCCAGCTCGCGGCAAAGGTCGCTGCCAGGTCCTCCAGCATGCCGGTCTCCGCATCGGGCAGGGCGTCAGCCATGGCCTCTACCCACAGTTGCGGATTGGCGGCAAAGTCACGGCTGATGCGGATGAGGGCGCGAATGACCGCTTCGACATCTTCGGGGCGTTCCGCCAGCACCGCGCCGGTCACCGCATTGACCTTGTTGACCAGCGGTGCGGCCGCATAATAGGCGTCCTGGTCCACCAGCACATGCAGACCGGAAGTGTCGGGCAGGCTGCTCCAGGTACCGATCGACATGGTGGTGGCATCAATCTGGCCGGCCAGCAGCGCCTGGGCCCGAACATTGGGCTGTCCCAGGGTGACGATCTGCGCCTTGTCGAGATCACCCCCCAATTGCGACAGGACCAGGGAAGAAAGGGAATGGTCGAGGCTGCCGATACGGCCGACGCCGAAGCTGGCGCCCTCCAGCGCTTCCACCGAGGTGATGCCCTGCTGCGCCGCGATCAGGAAAGGCAGCGACTTGTTGGGTGAGGCCACGGCTCGAAAATCCTGGGCGCCGGCGGCAATGGCCTGCAGCAGCGCATCGACGCCGACATTGGCCATCTCGCCATCGCCCGATTGCAGCGCCGCCAGCGCCGAGGGCGTCTGCTGCACGCGCACCAGTTCCACATTGACCCCTTCGCGCTCGAAATAGCCAAGGGTCACGGCCAGGTCCATGACCGAATTGGGCACCAATGGCGGCTCGAGATGGGTGACGATCAGCCGGAACGGGGCATCCGACTGCGCCAGGGCGCCACCCGTCAGGAGGCCGGCCAGCATCAGTGGAACAAGAAGCAGTCTGAGGGCAGATGGCATGCCTGAACGATCCGGTAAGAGAGAAGTCAGCGTGACCAGCGCGTAAGGCGGTTTTCGACGAGGCGCAAGGCCTCGGTGACCACCACGCCAATGGCCGAAAGGGTGAGCACGACCACGAAATATTCGGCCATGCGGAACGTATTGCCATAGAGCGCCAGCAGGCCGCCGAGGCCGGTGACCGCCGTATAGAGTTCGGCCACCACCGTGTTGATGAGCCCGATGGTCGCCCCGATGCGCAGTCCGGCCAGGATATAGGGAACCGCGCCAGGCAGCACGATGGCGCCGAAAATGCGGGCGCGGCCCGCGCCCACCGAGCGCGCCATTTCCACGAGGTCCGCGTCGGCCTGCCGCACCCCGGTATAGGTGTTGATGATGATGGGCATGACCGCGCCGAGAAACACGACGAACAGCTTGGCCTCGACACCGAGGCCCAGCAGCACGATGACAAGGGGAATGAAGGCCACCCGGGGCGTGGCAGCCAGCGCATAGACATAGATTTCCAGCGTGCGCCCAAGCAGGCCGAAGGCGCCCATGGCCACGCCCAGCGGCAGCGCGACGATGACCGCCAGCCCGAAGCCTCCCAGATAGGTGGCAAGGCTCGTCAGGAGGGCGGCCGGCAGCCGGCCCTCCGACCAGAGCCGGCCTGCGGCCAGTGCCGTTTCATGCGGCGTGGGAATGATATTGCGGGTGACCGATTGGGACGCCAGCCACCAAAGGGCCAGCAGCAGCGTCAGAAAGGCCAGCCGCGAGGCCGCCACCACCAGGGGCGAGGCCGGAGCTGCATCGCCATTGCCGATCATGCTGTGCCTCCCTGGTGCCGTCTGCCGCTGCCTGCGGGTCATGCTGGACCCGGCTTTCCCGGCCCGGGCCATTTACGCGGCGCTGCGCGCCCGGCGCAACTGCTTCCCAAGCCTTTGGCGGTTGAAAGGGTGCCTCTATGGGGA
>CBFGTF010000272.1:0-2968 GCA_965651655.1 uncultured Devosia sp. | reverse complement strand
ACCATCAAGCGCGAACTGGCCGAAACCGGCGGCGGCGTGCGGGTGATGACCGTGCATGGCGCCAAGGGGTTGGAAGCCCCCATCGTCATTCTCGCTGATGCCACTGCCAAGCCGAGCCCCCAGCAGACCGGCAAGCCGGTCTATGTGATCGGCCAGCCCCAGGGCCCGCTCCTGATCCATGCTGCCTCCAGAAGCCAGCATGTTGCGGCCACCGCGGCGCTGCGCCAGCAGATCGACGCCACCCTGGGCGAGGAATATTGGCGCCGGCTCTATGTGGGCATGACCAGGGCCGAGGACGAACTTTATGTCACCGGCCCGCTGGGCCTCAAATCGGCCGACAGTCAGCTTGCGGGGTCCTGGTACGAGGCCGTGGAACAGGGGCTGGGCGAGATGGCTCAGCCATTGGTCGACGCGGCGGGCGAAATAGTTGCCAAGGTCTTTCCCGCACCGCTGCAAGCCCGTTTCCACCCCGTGATGGAGGCCGAACGCCAGCAAAGGGCAGGGCTTACGCTGAAATCGGTGCCGCCGCCCGAACAGATCGGACTGGTTCGCCCATCCTATGTTCGGGGCGAGACCGAGCGCTTTCGCGTGCTTGAAACCGGGGCGGAGACGCTGCGCGATGCCGAGGCGGCCCGGCGCGAGGGACTGGCGCTGCATGCCTTGCTGCAACATCTGGGCCGGGTCGAACGGGCGGACTGGGCGCGGGTCGCGCCCCTTGCGGTCGAGGCCCTGCTGCCCCAGCTCGAGCCCCTTCACGAGCGCGTCGTGGCCAAGGCCATATCCATCCTTACCCAGCCGGCGCTGGCGCAACTGTTCGGGCCGACGAGCCGGGCCGAATTGCCGTTCCGTATCCGGGCCAAAGAGCAGGGGAAACCCGTATGGTTGAGCGGCCGGATCGACCGCCTTGTGGTTGACGACTCGGGGGTGCTGGTGGTGGACTACAAGTCCGACGCGACGGTGCCCCAGATGGCCCCGGACGTGCCGGGGAACTATCTCACCCAGCTAGGATTGTATGCGTTGGTTGCAGGTCAGCTTTTCCCCGGACGGCCCGTGCGCGCGGCGATCCTGTGGACAGAATTGGAATCATTGATGAATTTGCCGAGCGGGCTGCTCGAACAGGCCCGTGCGGATTTCACCCTCAGGTGATCGGGCTTGTTGCAAGGCTGGACTCTCACCAGCTTTGGGAGCAAACAGACCGCCGCTTCCGGCCCGGGCATCCTGATCCGGTCCGGATCTGACATATTCAAGCGCGTCGCGGTGCCCGGCCCCAAGCCCTGCATCAGGCGCGGTAGTGAAAAAAAGGCATGAAAACCATGACCAAAGCCGTTTCCGAAGCCAATTTCGGTCTCGAAGTCCTCAATTCCAGCGAACCCGTCCTGGTGGATTTCTGGGCCGAATGGTGCGGCCCCTGCCGGGCCATCGCACCGGTGCTGGACGAGCTCTCCTCCGAGCTTGAGGGCAAGGTGAAGATCGTCAAGCTCAATGTCGACGAGAACCCCGGCATTGCGGCCCAGTATGGCGTCCGGTCCATCCCCACCATGATCCTCTTCAAGGGTGGTGAAGCCGCAGACATGAAGATCGGCGCCGGCACCCCCAAGGCGGGCCTGACCAAATGGCTCGAAGGCCACGCGGCCTGAGGCTGGACGAATAGCAGAATCAAGACCACCGCCGGAGCGATCCGGCGGTGCTTTTGTTTTGCTGGTGTGCCCAGGGGAACCAGCGACAACGCTGATCCCCTTCTCCCCTTGAGGGAGAAGGTGCCCGAAGGGCGGATGAGGGGTCTGCGATGTGGTCGCAACCACTGAGCGCGCGGAAAGAACCCCTCACCCGCTTTTTCGCTGAACGCGAAAAACCACCCTCTCCCTCAAGGGGAGAGGGGAAACCAGAGTGCCCTCGCGATAAAGCAAACTCCCAAAACCCTCGGGGATAAAAAACCATCCCTTCCCCCACGCTCCGACTCGATCTAGCTTCATCGGTCGATGCCGATGGAGGATACGCATGGCGCTCAATGTGACCGATGCCAATTTTGCCCAGGAAGTCCTGGGTTCGGACAAACCGGTTCTGGTGGATTTCTGGGCCGAGTGGTGCCCGCCCTGCAAGGCCATGGAACCCACGATCGAGGCCCTGTCCGAGGAGCTGGCGGCCAGCGTCAAGATCGTCAAGCTGGACGTGGACTCCAATCCCGGCATCACCGTGCAATATAATGTCCGTGCCATGCCGACCCTGATCATTTTCAAAGATGGCCAGCCGGTCGATCTCAAGGTCGGCGCCGGCCAGAGCCGGGTACAGCTGATCAAATGGCTGGAGCAGCACGCCGCCTGATCGCTGCGTCGCTCCGATTTCTGCCACACCGCCGAGTCATTCCGGCGGTGTTTCCATTCTGGCGGCGTCCTGCGGGCTCTGCTAAGCCAAGGCAACAAGAACGATAACAGACGGGGAGCCCACCCTTGGCCGCCATTGATCTTTCCGCTGCCCCCTTCAATCTCGACGAAGCGGCTACGGCCTGGGTGCATGAGACTCGCGACAGGCTGTCGCCGCGCGACAAGCTGGCCCAGCTCTTCGTGCTGATCTCGCGCGGCGGGCCGGACGAGGCCCTGGACCCTCTGCGGAGCTTCAAGCCTGGCGGGGTGACCCGCATCTTCTCGCCCAACCTGGCCGAAGAAATCACCCTCATGCGCCAGATCGACAGCACCGGGCCGGTGCCCATGCTGGTCAGCGCCGACCTCGAGGGCAGCCGCATGAGCCTGCCCTTCGGTACCGAAGTGCCCAATCCGCTGGGCCTGGCCGCCGTCGACGACGTGGAGGCGACCAGCGCCATCTCCACGCTCATGGCCGAGGAAGCCCGCGCCGTGGGGCTCAACTGGAGCTTCACCCCGGTCGTGGACATCAACAAGGCCTTCCAGAGCGCCATTGTCGGCACCCGCTCCTATGGCAGTGATGTTGATCGCATCGAGCGCCACGCCCTGGC
>CBFGTF010000271.1:0-2996 GCA_965651655.1 uncultured Devosia sp. | reverse complement strand
CGGGCCTTGGTGCTGGCCGCGAGGTGTCGGACCTTCGGGCCACCTTCTCCCCTCAGGGGAGAAGGGTGATCGGCATCGCGCCATTGGCGATTTCCCCAAGCCGCGCCAGTACCCTTTCCTTTTCCCGCGTCAGCCCCTTGTAGGCGAGCTGTTCGGGGGTCAGGGCGTCAATCTGGCCGATCAGTGAAGCGGCGATTTGCGCTGCATTTGCATGGGCTTGCAGCCGTTCGATCGGGTCGACGGAGATGCGGATGGAAAAGACTATGGCGCCGGTCCTGGGTAGCTTGCGAAGGGTCTGCCGCTCGACCCGAACATATACGGGATCGGCCCGTTTTCCGGGGCCGAAGCGTTGCTCTTCGGGCCCAGACACATCGGGGTGAAAGAGGCGCCCATCGCCATAGAGCGAGAAATTCCAGCGAATGAGCGGGGTTTCGGGGCGCATGGCGTCGAACATGCGGGCCATGAGTTCGGCCTGGCGGGTGCCCGGACCGAAGCCAGGAACCGGTTCATGAACGACAGATAAATGCAGGCCCAGTTTTTCGGAGAGGACCCATGAGGAGGGAAAGCAGAGGCTGCCCGCCACCAGGCGCCAGGCGGTGTCATCGCGCTGGAGAATGAGCAGGTCATCCTGCACGAGCCTGGTCGCTGTCAGCAGCGGGCTTTCACCGGCGTCCAGCGCAATGGTCTCGCCGGTTGGGATGATCTCCAGCCCAGCTTCGCCGTGACGCCAGAGGTCGGGAAACCGGCTCGGCAGATGCGCGACCAGAAGGGTGAGCAATTCGGCCTGGGCATCCCGGCTTTCCGGCAGTTCGGCAAAGACCTCGCCTTGCCGCTCGCGCCAGAGCCGGGCCTTTTCGGCCAGTTGCGTGGCCATGGACCCGTCCGGCTCCAGCCAGTCCCGCGGGTCGAGGGGCCGCGTGCCGATGCGGAACAGGGGCGCGGAACCATCATAGGGCGTGGGCAGGGTCATGCCGGTATTGGATGGATGGGCATGGGGCTTGGCAAGAGGCCCCTTGACGAATCCACCGCTCTCGCTTCTGCCTGATCTCCCGTCCCGGAGGTTCTTGCAGCCATGCGTCAGGCTCTTGTCGCGCTCTTGTCGTCACGTCGCTGGGAAGCGACGATCATCGGCATCATCATCGTCAATTCCATCATCCTGGGCCTTGAGACCGATGAGGGCATCGTGGCAGCCCATGGCCCGGTGCTATATGCGATTGATGCCCTGATCCTGGGCATATTCGTGGTCGAGATCGTGCTGCGCATCTTTGCCTATGGGCCGCGCTTCTTCCGCGATCCCTGGAGCCTGTTCGATTTTGCCGTGGTGGCGATTGCGCTGGTGCCGGCCGCCGGTCCGTTCCAGGTGCTGCGGGCGCTGCGTATCCTCAGGGTCCTGCGGCTGATCTCGGTCATGCCGGCGCTGCGGCGCGTGGTCGGCGGGCTGGTTGCCGCCCTGCCGGGCATGAGTTCGATCCTGGTGCTGATGGGCATGCTGTTCTATGTGGCCGCGGTGATGGCGACCAACCTGTTCGGCGACAGTTTTCCCGACTGGTTCGGCTCGCTGGGCGCCTCGCTCTACACGCTGTTTCAGGTGATGACGCTGGAAAGCTGGTCCATGGGCATCGTGCGCCCGGTGATGGAAGCCCATCCGCAGGCCTGGGTCTTCTTCGTGCCTTTCATCCTGCTCTCGACCTATGCTGTGCTGAACCTGTTCATCGGTGTCATCGTCTCGGCCATGCAGGGCGAGGCCGACGCCGAGGCGCATGCGGAGCGGCAGTCGCTGCATGATGATACGGCCAGCATCCTTGCCGAACTCAAGGTGCTGCGGGCCGAAGTGGCGGCGCTGCGCGAGGATCGGGCTGACCGCCAGAAATGACTATGGGCCGGCCCGGTCCGGATCGAGAACCGCGATCATCCGGCCCAGCAGCGAAAAGAGCTGCGCGCGTTCGGCGGCCGAAAAGGGCTCGAGAACCATGGCATTGATGGCGGAAGCGGCCTTTTCGACCTCGGGAAGCCGGGCGCGGGCCAGCGGGGTCAGCGCCACCAGCATGGAACGGCCATCCTCGGGATTGGGGGTGCGCAGCACCAGACCGTCGCGCTCCATGCGGTTGAGCGTGGCGGTCATGGTCGGCTGCTCCACGCCGGCGCGCTCCGCCAGTGCCTTTTGCGGCAGGGAATCGGTTGTTTCCAGGGCGAGCAGGACCGGCATATGGGCCGGCGAGAGGCCGAGCGGGGCCAGGCGCTGTTCCAGTTCCCGCACCAGCAGCCTTCCAGCCAGATTGGTCATGTAGCCCACAGAGGTTTCGCGCAGGAGAGGCATTTACATAGCATACTCAGTAATTATATAGTGTGCTAAGCATATCACCCTGTTCTGCCCGAACCAAGCGAGGCCTTGCATGAATATCAGGAGTTCACCGGATCGCTATGGCGCCATAGCAGCCTCTATTCACTGGGTGTCGGCTCTGGCCGTCATTCTGATGCTGGCCAGCGGGCAGGCCATGGACTGGAACCGCGATGCCGTCGGCGCGGTGCTGCCGATCCATGTTTCTCTAGGGCTGCTTTTGGGCCTGCTGACCCTTGTTCGCATCCTGTGGTGGGTGGCCTTTGATCGCCAGCCGCTTCCGCTTGCCGGGACCGGAAGGGGACAGGCGGGACTGGCGAAGGCCGTGCACCTGGCTCTTTATGGTGCCATAATAATCATGGTTGCCTCAGGCATTGCCATGCTGGCGCTGACCGGGGCTGCGCCGCAGATTTTCAGTGGCGGCGCGCTGCCCCAATTCGACCAGGTGGCGCCCTTTGCCGCCCATAGTCTTGTCAGCAAGCTGCTGCTCGTGCTGGTCGCGGGCCATATCGGGGCGGCGCTCTGGCATCATTTCGTGCGCAGGGATGGGCTGATCGGGCGAATGGGATTTGGCGGGTCGCTCCAGCGAGATCGTGTGTGAGACGAACCCCTCACCCGTCTCGGCCTGCGGCCGCTCCACCCTCTCCCACAAGGGGAG
>CBFGTF010000270.1:0-3026 GCA_965651655.1 uncultured Devosia sp. | reverse complement strand
GCTCGCCATCGATGATGATGATGCGCTTGTCGCCCTTGCGCACATCGGGCAGGTATTTCTGGATCATGAAGGGTTCGCGATAGTTCTGCTCGAACAGTTCGAGCAGACTGGCCAGGTTGTGGTCACCCTCCTGGATGAAGAATACGCCAGCCCCGCCATTGCCGTAGAGCGGCTTGACGATGATATTGCCATGCTCCCTGCGGAAGGCATGGATTTCGCTCCGGTCGCGCGTCACCAGGGTCGGCGGCATCAGATCGGGAAATTCGGTGACGAGGATTTTCTCGGGCGCATTGCGCACCGCGGCGGGCGGATTGACCACCAGGGTCTTGGGATGGATGCGCTCCAGGAGATGGGTGAGCGTGATGTAGTTCATGTCGAAGGGCGGGTCCTGGCGCATCAGCACCACGTCCTGGGTGGCGAGGTCCACGCGCGCCGCTTCGCCCAGGGTGAAGTGCTGGCCCTTTTCGGCGTCGGTCACGGTGATGGGCTGGCAAAGCGCGCTCACCTTGTTGTCGCGCATGGACAGGGTATCAGGCGTGTAATGGAGCAGTTCATGCCCGCGGGCCTGCGCCTCGAGCATCATGGCAAAGGTCGAATCGCCCCTGGGGTTGATCGTGGCGACATGGTCCATCTGGACGGCGACTTTGAGCTGCATGGGACTACTCAGAAAGCGGGAAAGGCGTTGATGAGATGGCGCGGCCAGCGGCCTTGTGCAAGGAAAATAACGTCGAAGCGGATATCCCTGCCGGTTTCGGCGGGGTGGAGGGCCATCCAGTACTGGGCGGCGCGGATGATCCGGTCTCGGTTGATTGCGGCATAGGTGAGGGTCTCGTCGGCATTGCGGGCCCGCGATTTGACTTCCACAAAGACGATCGCATTGCCCTTCTGGGCCACCAGGTCAATTTCGCCCACGGGGCTTTTGAAGCGCTTCTCGCGGATACGATAGAATTTGAGCTGCAACAGCAGCGCGGCAAGGGACTCGCCGCGATGACCGCTGCGATAGGCGGCGACACGCCGCTCACTGGGCGTTTTTGAGGGCGAGCGCGGCATCATAGACTTCCTTGCGCTTGAGGCCGTAGCGGGCCGCGATCTCGTCCACCGCCGCGCGTAGGGGCTGGCCAGCCATGGCCTGCAAGAGGGCCGCCTGCCAGTCCTCGGCCGCCGGGGCGCTGGGTTCGGCGGCGCCGGCCACGACGATCACCGCCTCGCCCTTGGTCTCCTCATTGGCAAATTGCTCTGCCAGTTCGCTCAGGCTGCCGCGAAAGGTCCGCTCGAACCGCTTGGTCAGTTCCAGCGCCACCACGGCCTGCCTCTCACCCAGCACTTCGGCCATGGCACCCAGCGCGCCATCGAGGCGCCGGGGCGATTCGTAGAACACCAGGGTTTCACGTGAATCCTTCAGGCGCTCCAGCGCATTGAGCCGGGCCCCGGCCTTGGTTGGCAAGAAGCCGTGAAAGGCAAAGGCATCAGTGGGCAGGCCCGCCACGACCAGGGCCGAGAGCAGGGCAGAAGCACCGGGAATGGGAAAGACCGGCAGGTTTTCCTCGGCCAGCGCCCGGATCAACGGAAAGCCCGGATCGGAGAGTAGCGGGGTTCCAGCATCCGAGATCAGCGCAAAGGCCGCGCCGGCGGCAATGCGGCTGGCAATATCGGCGGCCTTGTCGCGCTCATTGTGCTCGTGCAGCGCAATGCGGCGGCCCCTGATGCCATAGTGATCGAGGAGCTTGGCAGAGGTGCGGGTATCTTCACACAGCACCGCGTCGGCGGCGGCCAGGGTTTCGAGCGCCCTCAGGGTAATGTCGCGCAGATTGCCGATGGGCGTGGCGACGACATAGAGGCCCGGCGCCAGAGGCGGCGCCTGGAAGCGGGTACCGGCGATGAAATAGTCTCTGGTTTCGTCGGCCATCGGGGTCTCTTGGTCGGTTCTCAAACTTTGGTTAACCATATGGCGCGACCTTGTTAACACATTGTGAGCGTTTCGGACGGCATCGCGTGGGATTTGGGGAGAATGGGGCAGGCTGGACGCGCCGCTCGGCAATCGTCGGGCTGGCATCGCTCCTGGCTGCCTGTTCGCCCGGTTCGATGCAGTGGGGCTCCCGTTCATTTTCACTGCCCTGGGATCAGGACAATGCCGGCGGCACACTAGCCCCGGTCTCGACCACGCCGGCCCAGCGCTTCGGACGGGGCCCAGTGAGCGTGGCGCTGCTGCTGCCGCTTTCGGGCGATCCGGCACTGGCGCAGCTGGGAAACGCACTGGCCAATGCGAGCCGGCTGGCGATCGCGTTCATCGAGGCCAATCCCAATATCGGGGAAAACATCACTATCTCGCTGCGCGACAGTGGCGACAGCGCCGCCGGTGCCACCAGCGCGGCCAGCGCAGCCCTGGCCGAGGGAGCGAAGCTGATCCTCGGACCGGTCAAGGCTGACCAGGTCAGTGCCGCCGGAGCGGTAGCCCGGGCCAGTGGCGTTCCGCTGATCGGCTTTGCCAATAATGGCGCGGTGGCCGGGCCGGGCGTCTATGTGCTCAATGTGCTGCCCGAAACCGAAATGAAGCGGGCGGTCACCTATCTGCGCGAACAGGGGCGGCGCGGACCTGCCGGCATCTTTCCGGCCACCCCCTATGGTGAGGCGCTGGCGACGGCCTTCCGCCAGCAAGCCATCGCGGCCGGTTTCAATCCCGGTGCGGTCTATACCTTTTCCGATATGAGCGAGGCGCAGGGCATCGTCAACCAAGCCAAGCCGATGACCGAGACCGGCATGATCGACGCGCTGTTCCTGCCCGACCGGGCGAGCGCCGCCACCTTTGCCGGCCTGCTGTCCCAAGCGGGCATCAATATGCGCGACGTGCAGATCGTGGGGTCGGCGGACTGGGCCAGCGATCCGGGCCTGCTTGCCAATCCTTCGCTTGTCGGCGCCATCTTTCCGGCGGTGGACGAGGCAGGGCTCAACGCCATCCGCGCCGACTATCAGGCACGCTTCGGTGGCGTCCCGCCGCAAATGGCGACCATCGCCTATACGGCCACGAT
>CBFGTF010000269.1:0-3035 GCA_965651655.1 uncultured Devosia sp. | reverse complement strand
TCGAAGTTATCCCCGCGTGACGGTGGTGATCTATAGTTCAGGCATGGTCGACGAATTGGGTCGATGACAACGCCTTCGGGCGGCCCGAACGGAAGTTCTGACATGGATGAATATGATCCCGAGCGGGACCGCGAGGGCAATATCGTGGCTTGGGCCTCGGTACGGTCGGACTATGAGGCGGGTCTGCTGACCTGCAACGGCATCGCGCATCGCTACAAATTGCGGCGCGGCCAGCTCGATCAACGAGCCCGTACCAGCAAGTGGACGCGCCCGGGCAGCAGCGAGGCGCTCGACCGGCAATTGCTGATCGCGCGGCTGCTGGGCCTGCTGGAACGGCAGATGGAAATTGTGGAGGCAGACATGGAAAAGGGCAATCGCGCCGAAAGCAAGGTGCTGAGCGATCTTGTTCGTGACCTGGACAAGCTGATTGCGCTGGAACGGGCAGAGGCGCGGCCCGCCGGCAGTGCCCGAAATCCGGGCGAGGCCAGCGAGTTGCGCCGCAAGCTTGAAGAGCGGATCAACGCTATTACCAAGGGAATGGTCTGAACCATGGTGACGACGCGGTCTGTCCTGCTGGACTGGGCGGCGAGCATCGAAGACAGCGAATTGTGCGACATCGCCTTCAATTGGCCAGTCTGGGCCATGCCGCATCAATTGCCGCCTCCGGGCGACTGGACCACGTGGCTTTTGCTGGGTGGCCGAGGCGCGGGCAAGACAAGGGCAGGCGCCGAATGGGTACGCTGGCTGGCCGAGCAAGGGATCGGCCCCATTGCCCTGGTCGGTGAGACCATGACCGAGGCTGAAGCGGTGATGGTGCGGGGCGAAAGCGGCGTACTGCGGGTCTGTCCGCCTGGCGAACGCCCCAGACTGCGGGAAAATGTCCTCTACTGGCCCAATGGGGTCGAGGCGCATGTGCTGCCGGCCTCCGACCCGGAACGCTTTCGCGGACCGCAATTCGCCGCCGCCTGGTGTGACGAGACAGCCAAGTGGAAGAAGGCCGAAGCGGCCTTTGACATGCTGCAGTTCGGGCTGCGCCTGGGCGCGCGTCCAAGGCAGCTGGTGACGACCACGCCGCGCGCCACCAAGCTGATGAAGCGGCTGATGGCGGATGAGCAGACCGTGCTTACCAGGGCCGCAAGCAAGGTGAACACGCACCTTGCCGATGCCTTTCTCAGGGCCGTGGTCGAGCGCTATCGCGACACGGTGCTGGGACGGCAGGAACTGGAGGGCGAACTGATCGAGGATCGGCCCGACGCGCTGTGGCAGCGACACATGTTCCGCGCACCTGACGGCGATGTGGATGGAAGGATTGTCGTGGCGGTCGATCCGCCGGTGACGGGGACCGAGCGCGCCGACGCCTGCGGCATCATCGTTGCCGGACGGATGGGCGCGGGCGCCGTGGTGCTCGAAGATGCCACGCTCCAGGGGGTGCGGCCCGACATCTGGGCGGCGCGCGCCATTGCGGCGTTCAAGGCGCATGAGGCCGATTGTATCGTGGTGGAGGTCAACCAGGGCGGGGATCTGGTGCGGCAGGTGCTGAACCAGGTGGACGCTTCCGTGCCCGTGCGCACGGTGCGGGCCAGCCGGGGCAAATGGGTGCGGGCCGAACCGGCAGCTGCGCTCTATGCGCGGGGGCTGGTGCGCCATGTTGCAGGGCTGACGGCGCTGGAGGATGAACTGTGCGGCTTCGGGCCCGATGGGAAATCCGAGGGCCATTCACCCGACCGGGTGGATGCACTGGTCTGGGCGCTCACCGAGCTGGTGCTGAATGAAGCAAGGCCGCGGGTGATGGGACTATAGGCGGGCGAAGCCAGAATCGCCGGGACTTGACGCCTGTCTGACGCGTTTCGCCCCCTCCCCCTTGAGGGGAGGGTTGGGGTGGGGGTGGTTCTGTGGGTCGCTGATGGACCCCCACCCCCGGCCCCTCCCCTCAAGGGGGAGGGGAGCAATGGAGCCGAGTGCTCGAGAGCCGGGAACTAGAACATGCCCAATTTCCTGAGCCGCCTGTTTGGCGGACGGACGAACACGCCACAAGAAACCAAGAGCTTTGCCGGCCACACCATGCTGTCGCTGAGCCAGCTGGGACCGGCGCAGTGGAGCGGCCGGGGTTATGCGAGCCTGGTCAACCAGGGCTTCATGCGCAATCCGGTGGTCTATCGCTGCGTGCGGCTGATTGCCGAGGCGGCCAATAGGGTGCCGCTGGTGGTCAAGGTGGATGGCCAGGTGGTCAGCGAACATCCGCTGCTGGACCTTTTGGCAAGACCCAATGGACGGCAGTCGGGCACCGAAATGCTCGAAGCCGTCTATGCCTATCTGCAGACGGCGGGCAATGCCTATCTCCAGGCGGGAATTGTCGATGGTGCCGTGCGGACGCTGTTCGTGCTGCGGCCCGACCGGATGAGCGTGGTGGCCGGGCGCGACGGCTGGCCGGTCGCCTATGACTACAAGGCCGGGGGCAGGGCGACACGGATTTCGCAGGACACGGCTCCGGTGCCGGGGGTGCTGCATATGGCGCTGTTCCATCCGCTTGACGATCACTATGGCATGGGGCCGCTGGAGGCGGCGCAGACCAGCCTCGATATCCACAATGCCAGTGCGCAGTGGAACAAGGCGCTGCTCGACAATGCGGCGCGGCCGAGCGGGGCACTGGTCTATTCGGCAGGGGCGGGGAGCCTCACCGAAGACCAGTTCAACCGGCTCAAGGAGGAGATGGAGACGCACTTTGCAGGCAGCGCCAATGCGGGCCGGCCCATGGTGCTCGATGGCGGGCTGGACTGGAAGGCCATCGCCATGAGCCCGCGCGAAATGGATTTCATCGAGGCCCGGCATGCGGCGGCGCGGGACATCGCCCTGGCCTTCGGCGTGCCGCCCATGCTGCTCGGCATTCCCGGCGACAATACCTATGCGAACCTCGCCGAAGCCAACAAGGCGCTGTGGCGGCAGACGCTGGTGCCGCTGGTGGTGCGGGTGAGCCAGGAACTCAGCGAATGGCTGGGGCCGGCATTCGAGGGCGCCGAGGTGGTGCCCGATTTCGA
>CBFGTF010000268.1:0-3070 GCA_965651655.1 uncultured Devosia sp. | reverse complement strand
GTGAAGGAGATGCCGAACTTGACCGGCGTCAGGGCAATGCCCTTTTTCAGCACCGTACTGGTCCTGTTGAAGTCGAGGATTGCCGCCCGCCGCGCCTGGTAGTCCGAACTGGCTTCCAGTTCATCCACCACCCTATGGACGATATTGTCCTCCACCGTCTGGTGATAGGGCGTGATATTGTTCGTGTCAGTGCCGTAGAAATTGGCCTTGCGGATATCGAGCGGGTCCTTGCCCAGCGCATAGGCGATATCCTCGATCCAGCGCTCGGCGCCCATCATGCCCTGCGGGCCGCCAAACCCCCGGAAAGCGGTGTTGGAGACAGTATTGGTGTAGAGCGGCTCGGATCGTGCCCGCACCGCCGGATACCAATAGGCATTGTCGCAGTGGAACAGTGCCCGGTCGCTGACCGGTCCCGTAAGGTCCGACGAAAACCCGCCCCGCGTGCCATAGACGGCGTCCACAGCAAGTATCTTGCCGCTCTCGTCATAACCGACATCGTAGTCGACCACGAAGTCGTGCCGCTTGCCGGTGGCCTGCATGTCGTCGTCGCGGTCGGGGCGGATCTTGCAGGCGCGGTTCCACTTCTTGGCCGCCAGTGCCGCTACGGCGGCAAACAGATTGCCCTGCGTTTCCTTGCCGCCAAAGCCGCCGCCCATGCGCCTGACATTGACGGTGACGGCGTTGTGCCGGATGCCCAGCACCTGCGCGACCATGAGCTGCACTTCGCTCGGATGCTGGGTGGACGAGTGGACGGTAACGTCCTCATCCTCGCCCGGAACGGCGAACGCGATCTGGCCTTCGAGGTAGAAATGATCCTGCCCGCCAATGGTAATGGCGCCCCTGGCCCGGCGCGGCGCGGCGGCGAGGCCGGCTTCGATCTCACCGCGCTCGAGCTTGAGCGGTTCGGTGACCAGCCTGCCGCCCGCCCCCTGCGCGGCGCGGACATCAGGAATCCAGTCGAGATCGGCATAGTCGACCTTCGCCAGTTGCGCCGCCCGCCGCGCCGCATCGCGGGTTTCGGCTATCACCGCAAAGATGGGCTGGCCCCAGAACTGCACCTTGCCCATGGCAAAGATCGGCTCGTCATGCTTGTGACTGGGCGAGACATCGTTCTCGCCCGGAATATCCTCGGCCGTCAGCACGCCGATGACGCCCGGGGCCGCCCGCACGGCATCGAGGTCCATGCTGACAATCTCGGCATGCGCCCTGGTCGACAGGCCCAGATAGGCATGCATCGTGCCGACCGGCTCGATCATGTCGTCGATATATTCTGCCGTGCCGGTGACATGCTTGGGGCCGCTATCGTGGCGGGTCCTGGTATGGAGCGTGGCGAGGGATATGGGGGTGGAGTGCTTGTTCATGGCTTAAACTCCGCCCTTCCCCTCTCCCCTTGAGGGAGAGGGTGGATCGCGCGCAGCGCGAGACGGGTGAGGGGTTTTCTCCCTACGCTCAAACTGACTTCAGAGATCGCAAACCCCTCATCCGCCCTTCGGGCACCTTCTCCCTCAAGGGGAGAAGGAAAGAAAGACACACCCATCATGCCACCTCCCGCTTCAGCCGCGCTGATGCGCCGGTGGTCTCGAGGAAGAACCGCTTGAGCAGGTTCTGCGCCGTGAGCAGCCGGTATTGCGCAGAAGCGCGCATATCGCTGATGGGCTGGAAATCCTCGGCAAAGGCGGGGATAGCCGCTTCGATGGTTTCCATGGTCCAGGGCTTGCCGAGCAGCGCCGCCTCGACCGCCCTGGCCCGCTTGGGTGTGGCCGCCATGCCGCCAAAGGCGATGCGAGCCATGCCCACCGTCCCGGCATCATTGACGAAGACCCGGAACGCCCCGCATAGCGCCGAAATATCTTCCTCGCGCCGCTTGGAGATCTTGTAGGTGGCGAATTTTTCGCCCGCCGGCAGCAGCGGAATGGTCACGCTCTCGACGAACTCGCCCGGCTGCCGGTCCTGCTTGCCATAGGCGAGGAAATAGTCCTCGAGCTTGATCTCGCGGCGATGCTCGCCCCGGCGCAGATGCAGCTTGGCGCCCAGAGCGATGAAGGGCGGCGGCGTGTCACCGATGGGCGAGCCATTGGCGATATTGCCGCCGATCGTGCCCATATTGCGGATCTGCTCGCCGGCAATCCGATCCCACAATTCGGCCAGTTGCGGAAAGGTCGCCGCGATCACCGGCATGGCTTCGGAATAGGAGACGCCCGCATAGAAGCGCACTTCGCTGGCATTCTCGGCGATCCGCTTCAATTCCTGGAGATGGCCGATGAAGATCACCGGGCCGATATTGCGCATGAACTTGGTGACCCACAGGCCCACATCGGTCGACCCGGCGACGATGCGCGCCTCGGGATTGGCTTCATAGACCGCGGCAAAATCGTCGAGCGAGGCCGGAATGATGAGGCGCTGGTCGCCCGCGCCGATCTCGACGCGGCGGCCGTCATGGATCGCCTTGATCTTCTCCTTGACCGCAATGCGTTCGGCCCAGAGCGGATCGCCCTGCGGCTGGCCATAGGTGCCCATGGCCTCGCCGGCACGGATGATCGGCGCATAGCCGGTGCAGCGGCAGAGATTGCCCTGCAAGGCCTTCTCGATGGCGGCGCGCGACGGATCGGGATTGCGCATCCACAGGCCATAAAGGCTCATGACAAAGCCGGGCGTGCAGAAGCCGCACTGGCTGCCATGGTGATCGACCATGGCCTGCTGCACCGGATGCAGATTGCCGTTCTCGCCGCGCAGATGTTCGATGGTCACCACATGGGTGCCGTGAAGGCTGCCGACAAAGCGGATGCAGGCGGTGACCGAGTCATAGATGATCTCGTCGTCCATCAACCGCCCGACCAATACGGTACAGGCCCCGCAATCACCCTCTGCACAGCCTTCCTTGGAGCCGCGCAGGCGGCGCACCAGCCGCAGCCAGTCGAGCAGGGTCAGGTCAGGCGCCACATCGGTGAGGCGAATTTCCTCGCCATTGAGGAGAAAGCGGATGGCGTTGGCTACTTCGGTCATTACAGCCTCCTACCCCTCTCCCCTTGAGGGAGAGGGTGGATCGCGCGCAGCGCGAGACGGGTGAGGG
>CBFGTF010000267.1:0-3124 GCA_965651655.1 uncultured Devosia sp. | reverse complement strand
CCGCCTCGTTCACCGGCATGTTCGGCCTGCATGAATCGACCGAGACGCTGAACGCGATGAAGGAAGGCATGTCCAAGAGCCTCGAAACGCTCAGCGAGATCGGCGACAAGGTGCAGGAAGAAGCCATCAGGGCCGGTTATGGCCCGACCGTGCGGGCCGATGCGGTCAAGAAGCTGGTCGATTCGGTGGTCAACTTCCAGGAAAAGAGCCGCACCATCATCAATGAAATGCGGATCGCCTCGACCAAGAATTCGGCAGAAATCCGCGATGCGGTGGAAGACGGCAAGAAGCGGCTGGCGACGCTGGCGGCCGAGGGCAATGCCCTTTTGCTCGAAACCCGGAACTGAGGCCGCGGGACGATTGGTGAAGGCACCGCATGAGTGACGCGACGGCAAAGGCCGCTGCCCCGCTGGACGAAGTCATGCTGGCGATGGACGTGGTCGACACGCTCCGTCACCGGCAGGACCTGGTGACACGCGAACTCGATGGCGCGGCCCGCGAAAAGCAACTGATCGAAAGGCTGCGCTCGGTCTATCACCAGCAGGGCATCGAGGTGCCTGACCATATCCTGCGCGAGGGCGTGGCGGCGCTGGCCGAGAGCCGGTTTACCTACACGCCCCCTGCCCCGGGCCTCAACACGACCCTGGCGCGGCTCTATGTGGGGCGCAAGCAGTGGGGGCGACCGGTGCTGGTGGGCCTGGTGGCCCTGCTGGCGCTCGGCGTGGGCTATTTCGGGGTCTGGCAACCCTATCAGCGCGGCCAGGCCGAGCAGGCAAGGATCGAGCTGACCGAGACCCTGCCGGCAGAGATGGATGCGCTCTACCAGACCATTTATGACGAGACCAAGGTGCAGCAGGCGGTGACCGATGCCGAGGCCCTGGTGTCGCGCGGCAAGGCGTTCGCGGCGGAAGGCAATCGCGACGGCGTCGAGGCCGTGCTGGAGGACCTGACGGCGCTGCGCGACCTGTTGCGGCAGCAATATACGCTGCGGGTGGTCAACCGCGAAGGGGTGCAGTCCGGGTTCTGGACCTTCCCCGAGATCAATACCGATGCCACCAATTACTACATCGTGGTCGAGGCGCTGGACCCCGATGGCCAGGCCCTGTCATTGCCGATCCTGAACGAGGAGAACGGCCAGACCGAAACTGTGGCGATGTGGGGGGTGCGCGTGCCCGAAAGCGTCTATAGCGCCGTTTCCAGCGACAAGCAGGACGATGGCATCATCCAGGCCAACCTGGTGGGCCGCAAGTCCGATGGATTTCTGGATGTGCAATATGCCATGCCCGTGCTGGGCGGCGCCGTGACCCAATGGTAAAGCCATGAGCATTCGCGGACCACAGGCCCTGGCCAGCCTCGAAGAAGCCATGCGCGACATTCGCCGCGAGGAGGATGAACTCTCCAAGCGGGTGGCGCGTGCCGCCGAGCGGCTGAGCAAGACGCGCGAGCATGAGGCGGAGCTCTTCCGGCAATTGGCGCGGCTGCGGCTCGACCCCGCGCTGCAAGCGGAACTGGACGGGCGCATTTCGAGCGCCGAGGCCAAGGCCCGCGACATGCTCAAGGCCCATGCCAAGGATGTGAGCAAGGCCGAAAAGGCAATCAATGCGCTCGATGCCAGCCGGGCCGACCTGGCCGACAGGCGCGCCGCCGCGCTCAAGCGGCTGGACGAGGCGCAATCCCGGCTCGCGGCACTGGCGCAGGCGCAGGCCGGCAAGCTGGCCGCCGACCCGGCCTATATTGCCCTCAGGACCGAGACCGAGGAACTGGACCGCATTGCCGAGCAATCGATGCGCAAGACGGAACTGGCGGAGGCCGACCGCGAGGAGAAGGGGCAGCCCTATCGCGAGGACCCGCTGTTCATGTATCTGTGGGACGCGGGCTATGGCACGTCCGGCTACAAGGCCGGCAACCTGACGCGCTATCTCGACGGGCTGGTGGCCAATCTGGTCGGCTTTGCCAAGGCGCGACCCAATTACGCCATGCTCAACGAATTGCCGCTGCGGCTGCGCGAGCATGCCGAATTGCAGGAAGCCAATGTCGAAGCTGCGGAGGCGCGGCTGGCGGCCATGGAAACCGAAGCCGTCGACGCGGCCGGCGGCAAGCCGATCCGGCAGGCCATGGACGAGGCCCAGGCCGAGATCGAGAGGATCGACGCTGAAATCACGGCCATCGAAGACGAGCGCGATGCCGCCGCAGGCGCATTGCAGGCCCTGGCCGAAGGGCGGGACCCGGCCTTTGAAACCGCCGCTGCGGACCTGGCGGCAGCGCTGGGGCGCGAGGATATCCAGACGCTGCTGGCCGAGGCGCGCCTGACGCGCACCGGCCAGGACGATACCATCGTCGCCCAGATCGACGATGCAAGATCGCGCATGCGCGAAGAGGAAGAGGAAAGCCGCGAGCAGAAGGAGCGGCTCAAGACGCTGGCCGCCCGGCGGCGCGAGCTGGAAGACATCCAGTGGGAATTCAAGAAGCAGCGCTTCGACGACCCCGGTTCCAGCTTCAAGGAAGACCGGCTGGTGGGGGACCTGCTCAACGACTTCCTGCGCGGCGGCATTTCGGCGGCAAGCTATTGGGACCAGTGGCGCAAGAGCCAGAACTGGGCCCAGGGCAGCGAATGGGGCGCCGGCTACAAGCCGACCCGCAATAGCGGCGCCGGCAATCCCTGG
This sequence comes from uncultured Devosia sp., assembly GCA_965651655.1. Taxonomy (GTDB): domain Bacteria; phylum Pseudomonadota; class Alphaproteobacteria; order Rhizobiales; family Devosiaceae; genus Devosia. The sequence goes on along the minus strand of CBFGTF010000267.1, from coordinate 461 downwards.
CCGCCCAGCGGCGGCAGTGGGTTTCAGTGGCCGGAGGGCAGTTTCGGCGGCCCGGGCAGCACCAAAAGCAAGCCGCGCGGCGGCTTTGGCGGCGGGTTTGGCGGTGGCGGTTCATCCGGCGGCGGATTTTCGCGGCCGCGCACGGGGTCATCGGGGACGCGCAAGCATGGCGGGTTCAAGACGGGTGGCGGGTTTTAGGGGACGGCGGAGGTCCGGGTTGGAGGTGGGTAGCGGACTGGCGGGTTTTGGGATTATGCCGTGGCGAAGCAGTCGGCCAAGACGCGTGTACGGCCATTGCATCAATTGGTGACACTAAGATCAGGCAAGATAGGACGTAAGCTCATAGTAGTAATCATCCAGGGTTTGCTTACAACTTTTTCCAATGCCAACTTCACTGCCGTATGCTCACTATCTCTCGTTGGAGACCCGAGCATATCACGAATTCTTCTTGACAATTCAAA
>CBFGTF010000266.1:0-3141 GCA_965651655.1 uncultured Devosia sp. | reverse complement strand
GCGATATTCTCTCCGATGTCGCCGCCATGCTGACCGGCTCGCTCGGCATGCTGCCCTCCGCCTCGCTCGGTGCGCCCGATCCGGTCACCGGCAAGCGCAAGGCCTTCTACGAGCCCGTCCATGGCTCGGCCCCCGACATTGCCGGCAAGGGCATTGCCAATCCCATCGCCATGATCGCATCCTTCGCCATGGCCCTGCGCTATTCGTTCAACATGGGTGAACTGGCCAACCAGGTCGAAGCCGCCATTGCTGCCGTGCTCGACGACGGGCTGCGCACCGGCGATATCGCCCAGGACAACCGCAAGACGGTCGGCACCGAAGAAATGGGCGCGGCGATTTTGGCGAAGTTGAAGGCTTAGTGCGCGCCGCCCTCGTGGTTCGAGGCGCTACGCGGCGCCTCACCATGAGGGCTACCGGGAACGCGGCGCCTGAACGAGCCTCATGGTGAGGTGCTTTGCGACAGCAAAGCCTCGAACCACGAGGCGACCATCCCTGAAAGCAAAAAGCCCCGGTGTCTCCACCGGGGCTTTTCCGTTCCAGCAAAGCCGGACTTATTCGGTAGCGGCTTCCTCAGCGGCAGGAGCTTCAGCCGGGGCTTCAGCAGCCGGGGCTTCCTTGGGGGCAGCAGCAGCGGCGGCCTTGGCGGCCTTTTCTTCGGCGCGGGCCTTGGCCTTGTCGCCGGGAACGCCGGCTTCGGGATTGTTGCGGGCTTCACGCTTGGCAAGGCCGGCAGCGTCGAGGAAGCGCAGCACGCGGTCGGTCGGCTGGGCGCCATGCGACAGCCAGTGCTTGGCGCGCTCGGCATCGAGCACGACGCGGTTTTCGGCATCCTTGGCGAGCAGCGGGTTGAAGGTGCCCAGCTTTTCGATGAAGCGGCCATCGCGCGGCGAACGGGCGTCGGCGATGACGATGTGGTAGAAGGGGCGCTTCTTGGTGCCGGCGCGGGCAAGGCGGATCTTGAGAGCCATTTTGCAGTCCTGTCAGTTAAGTCGTTTTGTTGCGAGGGTTATTTCTTCTTGCCCAGGCCGGGAAGGCCGGGGAAACGGGGGGCTCCGCCAAGACCGGGCAGAGCCGGTCCACCGGAGGATTTCAAAAGCGCATTGACGTCGCTGGGCAGCGCCTTTTGCGCGGGAAGGTCGGCCGAAGGCAGGCCCTTCAATTGCTCGGGATTGATGCCGGCCTGGCGGGCCATCTGCTCGAGCTGCTTGGGGTCCATCTTGGAGAGGTCCGGCATGCCGCCCATCATCGAGCCCATCTTGCCGCCGAACATGCCGCCCAGCGCGCCCATGCCGCCCTTGCTGACCTTCTTCATCATGTCCGCCATCTGGCGGTGCTGTTTTGAGAGCTTGTTGATTTCGCTGACTTCGACGCCCGCGCCGGCAGCGATACGCTTGCGGCGGCTGGCATTGAGCAGGTCCGGGTTCTCCCGTTCCTTCCTGGTCATCGAATTGATGATGGCGATCTGCCGGTCGAACACCTTCTCGTCGACATTGGCCCCGGCCATGGCTTTCTTGAGCTGGCCCGCGCCGGGCAGCATGCCCATCAGGCCACCCATGCCGCCCATCTTCTTCATCTGGATCAGCTGGGCCTTGAGGTCCTCGAGGTCGAAAGAGCCCTTCTTGAGCTTTTTCGCCATCTTCTGGGCGTCTTCGGCCGAGACGTGTTCGGCGGCCTTTTCCACGAGCGAGACAATGTCGCCCATGCCCAGGATGCGGTCGGCAATGCGCGAGGGATGGAAATCCTCCAGCGCATCCATCTTTTCCCCGACGCCGATCAGCTTGATCGGCTTGCCGGTGGCGGCACGCATGGAGAGCGCAGCGCCGCCGCGCCCATCGCCATCGACGCGGGTCATGACAATGCCGGTGACGTCCAGCCGCCCGTCAAACGAGCGCGCCACATTGATGGCGTCCTGGCCGGTCAGTGCATCGACGACCAGCAGGATTTCATGCGGCCGGGCGATCTCCTTGATCGAGACCGTCTCGGCCATCAGCTCGTCATCGATATGGGTGCGGCCGGCCGTATCGAGAATGAGCACGTCATAGCCGCCCAGACGGCCTTCGCGCTCGGCGCGGCGGGCAATCTCGACAGGTGTTTCGCTGGCAACGATGGGCAGCGTATCGACGCCGACCTGTTCGCCCAGCACCCGCAACTGCTCCATGGCGGCCGGACGGCGCGTATCGAGCGAGGCGAGAAGGACCTTCTTCTTCTGCCGGTCCTTGAGGCGCTTGGCGATCTTGGCGGTGGTCGTGGTCTTGCCCGAGCCCTGCAGGCCCACCATCAGCAGCGTCACCGGCGCCGGGGCATTAAGATCGATGGTGACGGCGTCCGAGCCCAGCACCGCCACCAGCTCGTCATTGACGATCTTGACCACCTGCTGGCCCGGCGTCACCGAGCGGGTCACCTCGGCGCCGACGGCGCGCTCACGCACCTGTTCGACAAAGGCGCGGACCACTTCGAGGGAAACGTCGGCCTCGATCAGCGCCCGGCGGATTTCGCGCATGGCCGCATCGACATCGGCAGCGTTGAGCGCGCCGCGTCCGCGAAGACCATCGAAAATTTTGCCAAGCCGGTCGCTCAGGCTCTCAAACATATGCTTTTCCTTCTCGCTCACGGGCCGCACCGCTCATCGACCGACGCGCTAAAACCGCGCTGGTCTCTTCGCTGGCCCTCCGCGGGGGCGCCAAAACGTTGGCGGGGTCCTCGCTTCGCTCGTCCGTGAGCCATATGGTGTTCTTCGGGCCAAATGCAAAACCCACCCGCGGGCGCAACGCGCTGGCGGATGTTGGCCTCCGGGATCGGTTTATACCTCGAGGGGTCCCGGTCGGCTGGTCAGGTGCAAAGTCCTGATGAACGCGCTGGCTTTATGGGAAAGCGGCGGAGGAGTCAAGGAAAGGTGAGCTCGCAGCGACCACTGCGGCCATCGGCGCAAGTCCACAATGGAACTTCCGGCTCCTTGGCCTCCCTCCCCCTTGAGGGGAGGGATCGAGGGTGGGGGTCCCTCATCATTCCACAAGGCCACCCCCACCCCAGCTTTGCCAGGCCCATCCGGGCCAGGCGACGCTAGGGTGGGGGTAGTTTTGCGGTCTAGATATCCCGCCCCCGAACCGGCGGCCTGTCATCAATGAACAGCATCCCGTCGGG
>CBFGTF010000265.1:0-3187 GCA_965651655.1 uncultured Devosia sp. | reverse complement strand
CGATGTCCTTCCACTGGCTCAGCGCCCGGTTCACAGGATTCTTCGCTTCGCGGGCGACGAACTTGCCATGGCCCGGCTCGGCCTTCACGTCGCTTTCGACAATGGACACCTTGCCCCGGCTGAGGACGAAGCGCGGCAGGCCGGTGACCTCGAAGCCCTCGAACACATTGTAGTCGATGACCGACTGCTGGTTCTTGGCCGAGATGGTCTTCTTCCGCTTCGGGTCCCAGACCACCAGATCGGCATCGGCGCCGACCATGACCGCACCCTTTTTGGGATACATGTTGAGGATCTTGGCGATGTTCGTGGACGTCACCGCCACGAATTCATTGGGCGTCAGCCGGCCGGTATTGACGCCGGCGGTCCAGAGCACCGGGAGACGATCTTCAAGTCCACCCGTGCCATTGGGAATTTTCGCGAAATTGCCGACGCCGAAGCGCTTCTGCTCGGTGGTGAAAGCGCAATGGTCGGTCGCCACGCAGGAGAGCGAGCCCGATTGCAGGCCGGCCCAGAGTGAATCCTGGTGCTGCTTGTTGCGGAAGGGCGGCGACATCACCCGCCGCGCGGCATGGTCCCAGTCGGAATTGAAATATTCGCTTTCGTCCAGCGTCAGGTGCTGGATCAGCGGCTCGCCATAGACCCGCATGCCCTTTTGCCGGGCGCGACGGATGGCCTCATGCGCCTGCTCGCAGGAGGTGTGGACGACATAGAGCGGCACGCCGGCCATGTCGGCCAGCATGATGGCGCGATTGGTCGCCTCGCCCTCGACTTCGGGGGGCCGGCTATAGGCATGGGCCTCGGGACCGTTATTACCCTCGGCGAGGAGCTTGGCGGTCATGGCCGCGACGACGTCGCCATTTTCGGCATGAACGAGCGGCAGGGCGCCCAGGGCCGCGCAGCGCTGGAAGGACGCGAACATCTCGTCGTCATTGACCATCAGCGCGCCCTTATAGGCCATGAAGTGCTTGAACGAGGTAATGCCGCGATCGACCACTTCGGCCATTTCATTGAAGACCTGCTCGCCCCACCAGGTGACGGCCATGTGGAAGGAATAATCGGTCGAGGCCTTGCCGGTCTTGTTGTCCCACATCTTGAGCGCTTCGAGCAGGCTCTGGTCGGGATTGGGCAGGCAGAAATCCACCACCATGGTGGTGCCGCCGGCCAGCGCTGCCCGCGTGCCGCTTTCGAAATCATCGGCCGAATAGGTGCCCATGAACGGCATTTCGAGATGGGTGTGGGGATCGATGCCGCCCGGCATGATCAGGCAGCCCGTGGCGTCGAGGGTCTCGTCGCCCGAAAGGTTCTTGCCGATCTCGACGATCACATCGCCCTCGATCTTCACATCGGCTTCGTAGGAGAGATCGGCGGTGACCACCGTGCCGTTCTTGATGACTTTGCTCATGGTGTGTTCCCTCTATTCCTTTGATGCACGGACCTTCCCCTCACCTGCCGCTGCGCGGCGACCTCTCCCCAACGGGGAGAAGAATGGATCGAGCCAGTGCCTGGCGATGTGATGATGCTGTGGACGTAGTCCACGATATATGGGCCAGCCGGCATGTGCCGAAGGTTCCGGCGCAAATTGCTTGGTCGCGTGGTCATCTCGAGGCCCTCATCGCTGCTTCCGCCGCCTGCGCCACTTGCCCATGTCGGAAACAAAGGCATCCAGCGTTCCATAGACTGGCATCAGCACCTTGAACCGTGTCGGCGGCTGCGTCGGCACGGCGTCCAGCGCCGCGTTGACCCGCTCCAAATATTCGGGCGGACACCAGATGCTGGTAAAACCGGTCAGCTGGTGGCTCACCTCGAGCCGCAAATCCTCGATGCGCTCATAATTCTCGCGGTTGATGGCCAGCATGGTGACGGCCATCGTGGCGATGGCAACACCGAGGATGGCCAGCAGCATCAGCGGGTCGCCGGTATAGTCGCCTGAAATCAGCGCCCACAGCCAGGCCAGGATCGCAAACACCACAAAGCTCTTGGAGATTCGGAAGGCGGAATTGACGGCCTCCAGCTGGTTCTCATGCCTGGCTTCATTATTCGTGTCGATGGCCTCCAGCTTGCGGCGAAACTCGAACAGGCGCTGGTTTTCCTCATCGGTATGTTCCTCGCCCCGTGCCTCGCGCAGCAGCTCGAAAGCCGGCTTGAACATATCCTCGATGGCGTCCCATCCCGGCAGCGGCACGATGGCGGGCGGAATGTAGTGCCCCACCCGGTCAAAGGCGGCATAGGTCAGGTGAATGGCGGTGAGAAAGAGGAAGAAGATCAGCAGCATGGCGAATTCAGACACGCCGAGAATGTTGAAGATCGTTTCGTAATTCTGCGCAATGGACTGCACGAGGTCGATATTGGGCAGGAGCCCGTCGACCGGATTGCCCAGATGCAGGAAGCCGGCCATCACGTAGAAAAACGTCCCCGCCACCACCAGCCGGGCGGTGATATAGTTCGAAAACTTGACGACACTTTCCAGCAACCCGTCCATTGTTGCCCTTCCCCATGAAGCCGGCTCACCACAACCGTGCCTTGCCCCCCGGCATCATTCCATAATCTCCGCCGTTTCCACCACTGCGTGGAACAGCACGTCGGCCCCCGCCGTAGCCCAGTCCCTGGAAATCTCCTCGGCCTCATTGTGCGAAAGCCCGTCGACGCAGGGACACATGATCATGGTCGAGGGGGCTATGCGGTTGGTCCAGCAGGCGTCGTGGCCGGCGCCGGAAATGATGTTCATATGACTGTAACCGAGGCGTTCGGCGGCGGCGCGGACGCGGGACACCAGGGTCGGATCGAAGGCCACCGGATCGAAATGGCCGACGGCCTCCATGGCATAGCCGACGCCCAGCTCGGCGCAGATGGCTTGCGCCTTTTCCTCGATCTGCGCCCGCATCGAGGTGAGCTTACCCAGGTCGGGCGAGCGGATATCGACTGTGAAGACCACGCTGCCGGGCAGGACATTGCGCGAATTGGGCGCGAATTTCATCTGGCCCACGCCGCCGACGGCACCGGGCTGGTGGTCCATGGCCACGGCCTGGACCGCTTCGAGAATGCGCGCCATGGCGAGGCCCGCATTGACGCGCATGGTCATCGGCGTCGAGCCGGTATGAGCTTCCTTGCCGGTGAGGGTGAATTCGAGCCACCAGAGGCCCTGGCCATGGGTGACGACGCCGATCTGCTTGCCTTCGGCCTCGAGGAT
>CBFGTF010000264.1:0-3202 GCA_965651655.1 uncultured Devosia sp. | reverse complement strand
GCTCTTGCCGGCGACGCCGAAATCGAAGCCCTGCTGTCGGACGAGGCCCAGCTTGCCGCCATGCTGGCCGTGGAAAAGGCATTGGCCGGAGCAAGTGCCGATATCGGCTGGATCAGCGACGCGGCGGCCGCGGCGGTGGCGAACGCCTGCGATGGCCTCACCCCCGACTGGCCCGACCTCGAAGCGGGCATGGCCCAGGATGGTGTCGTGGTCCCGGCGCTGGTCAAACAATTACGGACTGCCGTCGCCGAACCCCACCGGGCGGCGCTCCACAAGGGCGCGACCAGCCAGGACATCACCGATACCGCGCTGATGCTGCAATTGGCGGGTGTATTCGATGTCTATGAAGCGCGGCTGACCGCACTGTTGAGCAGGCTCGATGACCTGGCTGCCGACTCCGGCGGCAAGGCCTTGATGGCCCATACCCGCATGCAGGTGGCGCTGCCCACGACCTGGGGGGCCAAGCTGATGAGTTGGGCCGAGCCGCTGCGGCGGCATCGGCAGGCGCTGGCCATGATGCGGCGTAGCCTGCTTGTGGTGCAATTGGGTGGCCCCGTGGGCGATCGTGGCAGTTTCGACGGGCATGGCGACGCCCTTGCCGCGGCCATGGCCAAGCGCCTCGATCTGGGCCTGGCCTCTCCCTGGCAGGCCACCCGCGACCCCGTGGTGGCGCTGGGCAATCTGCTGGCGCTGATCTCCGGTTCGCTGGGCAAGCTCGGCATGGATGTCACCCTTCTGGCCCAGAATGAAATAGCTGCCATCAGTCTTGAGGGCGGAGGTGGTTCATCGGCCATGGCGCACAAGTCCAACCCGGTCAATGCCGAGGTGCTGGTGGCGCTGGCGCGCGCCAATGCCGGGCTTTCGGGCATTCTGGCCCAGGCGCTGGTGCATGAGAACGAACGCTCCGGCGCCGCCTGGACGCTCGAATGGCTGATCTTGCCACAGATGCTGGTCCATGCCGGGGCAAGCCTCAGGCTGGCGCAAAAGCTGCTTGATCAGCTGCGCATCGGCTGAACCCCTGGGGTCCACCTATAGTCCGCGCGAGACGCCACTTCCCTTCTCCCCTCGAGGGGAGAAGGTGGCCCGTCAGGGCCGGATGAGGGGTTCAGATTTGCGTCCTGCCGAGGGGCATTCACCCCTCACCCCATCCCTCTCCCCTGAGGGGCGAGGGGGCGCAGGAGCCGTCGGTTCTGCATGCGCTTGAAATGATCTAGTTCAGCATTGCCCGCAATTCAGCCTGCACGGCCCGCATCGGTTCGAGATAGAGCCGGGCCAAAGCGCCGACCTCGTCCTGATTTGCCGGCACGCCCACATTGAGCGCCGCAATGGTCCTGCCGCGCGCATTGATCACCGGCACGGCGATGGAGCGCAGGCCCAGCTCCACCTCCTGGTCGATCAGTGCATAGCCTTGCGCCCGCACCGTGCCCAGAATGGACATGAGGGCATCGATATCGGTGACAGTGTGGCGGGTGCGGGCCACAAGCGGCGCGGCTTCGAGCAATTGCCGCGCCTCTGGCTCGGGCAGGGCGGCGAGCATGACCCTGCCCATCGAGGTGCAGAAGGCCGGCAGACGCGAGCCGGGCATCAAGGCGATGGACATCACCTTGCGCTGGGCGGCGCGGGCCACATAGACGATTTCGGCGCCATCCAGGATCGAGACCGACGAGCTTTCCCCCAGCCTGTCCGACAGTTGGTCGAGCAGCGGCTGCACCATCTGCGGCAGCGGCATGGTGGCCAGGCACGCCGTGCCGAGGCGCAATATGCGGGGCGTCAGCGTGAAATATTTCCCGTCATAATCGGCATAGCCAAGATGGGCGAGCGTCAACAGGCATCTTCGCGTCGTCGCCCGGTCCAGCCCCGAAGCGACCGAGACTTCGGTGATGGATTGCCGGGGGCGCTGGGCGGTGAAGGTCTCGATGACCGAGAGCCCCTTGGCCAGCCCGCCCATGATATCGCGCTCCAGCATGCCCGCCTCCAAACATGTGCGATATGTCAACAAATGAAACATATCGCACAAACCTGATTGCCCGCAAGCCGGCGCCGGGCGTATCTGAAGACCGTGAATTCGGGCAACTTGAGAAGGACGGAACGCTGATGGACAAGACAGTCCCCGATCTCCGGACCGCCGTGGCGGGCATCGAAGACGGCATGGTGCTGATGGTGGGCGGCTTTGGCGGCTCGGGCGCGCCGATCGAACTGATCCACGCGCTGATCGACCGCTTCAAGGCCACCGGCAGCCCGAAGAACCTTACGGTCGTCAACAACAATGCCGGCAATGGCCGCATCGGCATTGCCGCCATGATCGATGCCGGCATGGTCGCAAAAATGGTCTGCTCGTTCCCGCGCTCGGCCGATCCGCGCGCCTTCACCGAAAAATACCTTGCCGGTGAAATCGGGCTTGAACTGGTGCCGCAGGGCACGCTGGCCGAACGCATCCGCGCCGGTGGCGCCGGTATCCCGGCCTTCTACACCCCCGCCAGCTACGGCACCGATGTGGCCAAGGGCAAGCCGGTGGCCGAGTTCGATGGCAAGCATTACGTGCAGGAGCGCTGGCTCAAGGCCGATGTGGCGATCCTCAAGGCCGAACTGGCCGATACGCTGGGGAACCTGACCTATCGCAAGGCGGCGCGCAATTTCTCGCCCCTGATGGCCGCCGCAGCGGCCAGAACGATTGTCCAGGCAACCAGGATCGTCCAGCCCGGCGAGATCGACCCCGAACATGTGGTGACCCCTGGCATCTTCGTCGATGAAATCGTCGAAGTCAGCGATGCCAAACAGGAAGAAGCCCTGATGCGCGAAGGAGTGGCCTATTCATGAGCACCAAGCTTTCCAATGCCCAGATCGCCTGGCGTGCCGCGCAGGACATTGAGGACGGCGCCTATGTGAACCTGGGCATCGGCTTTCCCGAAATGGTCGCCAAGTTCCAGCCGCCCGGCAAGCAGGCCATCTTCCACACCGAGAATGGCGTCCTCAATTTCGGCGAGGCCCCCGCCGAGGGCGAGGAGGACTGGGACCTCATCAATGCCGGCAAGAAAGCGATTACCCTGCGCCCCGGCGCCGCCTTTTTCCACCACGCCGACAGCTTCGGCATGGTGCGCGGCGGGCATCTCGATGTGGCGATCCTCGGCACCTATGAAGTGGCCGAAAATGGCGACCTCGCCAATTGGTCGACCGGCCCCAAGGGCGTGCCGGCCGTGGGCGG
>CBFGTF010000263.1:0-3218 GCA_965651655.1 uncultured Devosia sp. | reverse complement strand
GCCGGAGGCGGCGCTTCCGTGCCGACCGTCGGCTGCAATTCCGAACCGTCGTCCAGCGTCATGCTCGGCGCAACGGTTTCCTCGATCCCCAGCCCGTCCAGCGCCGGCTCGTCCGGGCTGGTAGAGGTGGCTGGCGCCGATTGCGGCTGCAGCGGCGTATTGAAGGTGGTGCTCGCCGCCGGGATTTCGCCGTCCGAACCGAAATAGCGGAAGAAGGCGCTATCGGGCGACAGGATCATGGTGGTCCCGCTGGAGCCAAGGGCAGTGCGATAGGATTCCATCGAGCGGTAGAACTCGAAGAATTCCGCGTCCTGACCATAGGCCGAGGCATAGATGCGGTTGCGGTCCGCGTCGCCCGTACCACGGATGATTTCCGCGTCACGGGTGGCAGCCGCCACGATTTCCACGGCCTGGCGTTCGGCAATGGCGCGCAGGCTCTGGGCCTGTTCCTGACCGCGGGCACGCAGCAGCGCGGCCTCGGCCAGACGTTCGGCACGCATGCGTTCATAGGTCCGTTCCGACACTTCGCTGGCCAGGTCGGTCCGCAGGATGCGCACGTCGACGACCTCGATGCCTAGCTGCGCCATTTCCGGACGGATGAGGTCGCGCGCCTCATTCATCATTTGCGGACGCTGCTCGGAGAGAGCCGCATTGAACTCGCGCAGACCATAGACCTGACGCAGGGCCGCATCGAAACGGGTGGCGATACGATCCTGCGCCACCGAAAGCTGGCCCAGGGCCCGCTGACGGAACAGCACCGGATCAACGATCCTGTAGGTCAGGAACGCGTCCACTTCATAGAAGGCACCGCCCGAGACCTGCACGGTCATGTCGGCGATGTCCTGGCGCAGCAGCCGATCTTCGATGATCTGCACACTGTCCACGATGTCGGTGGGGATCTTGAAGTAGAGACCCGGTTCGCTGCGAACGTCGGTAATCTGACCGAAGCGCATGACAATGGCCTGTTCGCGCTCATTGACCACATAGATCGAGGAAAACAGGACGTAGAGAGCCGCAACGATGACGGCGCCGATGATGAAAAGACGATTGCTCATGGCTTACTCTCCCGTACCGGTGGTCGTGGTCGCGCGGGAGCGCAGTTCCGGCAGCGGCAGATAGGGAACGACACCCTGGCCACCGGCTCCATTCTCGACAAGTACCTTCTCGGAGGCCCCCAGGACCTGTTCCATGGTTTCCAGGAACAGACGCTTGCGGGTCACTTCGGGGGCGTTGACATATTCGGCATAGACCGAATTGAAGCGCTCGGCCTCACCGGTCGCTTCCTGCACCACGCGGTTGGAATAGGCCGCAGCCTCTTCGCGCAGCGCCGCGGCCTGACCGCGGGCGTCACCCAGAAGGGTATTTGCGTAGGAGCGGGCTTCTTCCTGCAGGCGGTCTTCATCCTGCTCGGCGCGCTGCACTTCGTTGAAGGCATCGGCCACTTCGGCCGGCGGCGCCGCATTTTCGATGGAGATCTGCTGGACAGACACGCCCATGCCGTAGGAATCCAGGATGTCCTGAGTGATCTGCTGCACTTCGATGGCGATGCCGGCACGATCATCACGGAAAATATCCTGGGCCGGACGACGGCCCACCACTTCGCGCATGGCGCTCTCAGCGGCGTTGCTAACCATTTCCTCGGGGTCGCGGACATTGATCAGGTAGTCGATCGGACTGCCCACCGACCACAGAACCGCGAAACGAACATCAACGATATTCTGGTCGCCCGACAGCATCAGGCCATCATCGGCATTGGAGCGGGAGCCCGCACCGGTCGCCGTTCCAATCGAGGTCTGGTTCTGCGAGGTGTTGACCTTCTCGACCGTCTCGATCGGCCACAGGTGGAAATGCAGGCCGGCGGTGGACAATTCCTGCTTGGGCGCACCCAGGCGGAATTCCACGCCGACTTCGGCTTCTTCCACCGTATAGACAGAATTGAGCACCCAGAAGGCGCCGAGCACGAGCACACCGCCGATAATCAGCCAGCGCCCGCCCGGCAGACCGCCACCAAACTGTGCGCGCCCCCGGTTCAGGATGTCTTCGAGATTGGGAGTGTTTCCGCCCGGACGGCGTGGACCGCCGCCGCCCCCACCCGGCGCCTGGCCCCACGGCCCGCCATTATTGCGGCCGCCTCCGCCACCATTATTCTCCCAAGGCATCGCATTCCTTTCGGTGTCTGAGAAAAATCGTTGCTGCCATATATAGGCAAGCGCGGCCCGCGATCAATGCGCGGACCCGTGAACACGCTCGTAAACGCGGATCGCATAGCCCGCCCCGTCGCGATCCGAACGCGGCATATCCGGCTCGGCCACAACCTGCCATTCAGCGGGGTCGATAGGGGGAAAATGCACATCCCCCTCGGGCGCCAGATCGACATGGCTGATGTAGAGCCGGTCGGCCAGCGGCATGGCCTGCGCGTATATGTCGCCACCGCCGATGACCATGATTTCGTTCTGGCTGCTCGCTTCGGCCAGCCGGCCCGCCGCCGCCAGCGCTTCAGTCAGGCTGTGGCGCACGATCACGCCCTCGGGCGCAAAGTCATGCTGCCGTGTCACCACGATATGCGGCCGCCCTGCCAGCGGTTTGGCAAAGGTCTCGAACTGCTTGCGTCCCATGACCATGGGCTTGCCCATCGTGGTCTGCTTGAACCAGGCAAAATCGGACGGAATGCGCCAGGGAATGGCCTGGCCGGCCCCAATGACGTTGTTGCGCGCCACGGCCGCGATGAGGGAGGTGATGATGGTCATGACCGGCCCAACGCCTCAAGCGCCTCGCCATCCACTCGCACCTTGGTCCACTCGTCCTGCATCACGCCCCCCTGGCTCTTGTAGAACTCGATACTCGGCTCGTTCCAGTCGAGCACCCACCACTCGAACCGGCCCAGCCCCTCTTCTACGCAGCGCCGCGCCAGTTGGACCAGCAGCGCCTTGCCGACGCCTTTGCCGCGCATCACCGGATCGACATAGAGGTCTTCGAGCCAGATGCCATGGCGGCCCTGGAAAGTGGAATAGGTATAGAACCAGAGCGCAAAGCCCACCGGCTTGCCGTGCCATTCGGCAATCTCGCAGAACACTTTCGGGTCGGGCCCGAACAGGTCTCGGGCGATGTCGGCCGCGGTGGCCTTGGCCTCGTGTTCAAGCTTCTCATAGACGGCAAGCTGACGAATGAAGTCAACGATAAGGTCCGCGTCGGCGGCGGCAGCGGGTCGGATGGCGAGG
>CBFGTF010000262.1:0-3247 GCA_965651655.1 uncultured Devosia sp. | reverse complement strand
TTAGGCCGCCAGGTCCGCCACCACGGCGTCGAGCACCGGGAAGCCCTTTTCGGTCACGCGGATATTGCCATTGGGCAGGGTCTCGACAAAGCCATAGCCCTTCAATGCCGCGATCTGCTGCTCGGAAATGCCCCTTCCGGAAATGGACATGAAGCGGGCGGGCGAAATGCCTTCCTTCAGGCGCAGGCCCATGACGAGGAATTCATCGCCCTGCTCTTCCCAGGTCAGGACGTCATCGGTGACCATGCCATGGCCATTGGCCTCGACCCGGCTCAACCAGTCGAACGGCATTTTTTCCGTCGCGGTGGCGTGGCGCTGGTGGTTGACCAGGAGACGTCCATGGGCGCCGGGGCCGATGCCGGCATATTCGCCATAGCGCCAATAGAGCATGTTGTGCCGGCTTTCCTGGCCGGGCACGGCATGGTTTGAAATCTCATAGGCCGGCATGCCGGCTTGCTTGGTCAGGTCCTGTGTCAGCTCATAGAAATCGGCCGCCAGATCCTCGTTGGGCATCTGGAGCTTGCCGGCATTGAACAGGTCGAAATAGCGCGTCCCCTGCTCGATGGTGAGCTGGTAAAGGCTCAGATGTCCGCGGGCCAGCCAGATGGCTTCCTTGAGCTCGTCTTCCCAATCCTCCAGCGTTTGCTTGGGGCGGGCATAGATGAGATCGAAGCTCGAGCGCTCGAAGATCGACTGGGCGATGCGAACAGCGGCAACGGCCTCTTCCACACTGTGGCGGCGGCCCAGTTCTGCCAGCGGGCCGGGGCGCAGGGATTGAACGCCGAGCGAGACACGATTGATGCCGGCGGAGCGGAAACCGCGGAAACGCTCGACCTCGACGCTGGTGGGATTGGCCTCGAGCGTGATCTCGGCATTGGTATCGACCTGCCAGGCGCCGGAGACGGCGTCGAGAATGGCGCCAACCGCCCTGGGGCTCATCAGCGAGGGCGTGCCGCCGCCAAAAAAGATCGACTGCACCAGCCGCCCCGGGGCCAGCGCCGCCATATGGGCGATTTCCTTCCGGTATCCCTCGACAAAGGCATCCTCGTCGAAGGGGCCGCGATGGACATGGGAATTGAAGTCGCAATAGGGGCATTTGGCCGCGCAGAACGGCCAGTGGATATAGACACCGAAGAGGTCGTTGGCGTTAGCCTTGCTCAACCTGGTTCTCCACAAAGAGCGCAAAGGCGCGGGCGCGGTGCGACAGGCCCTTCTGGCCGGGCGACCAGGAATGCTTGGCCTCGGCGGCCATTTCGCCAAAGGTGATGTCATGGCCATCGGGCATGAACATGGGATCGTAGCCATGGCCGATATCGCCGCGCGGCGGCCAGACCAGCGTGCCATCGCATCGGCCGACAAACAGCATGTCGCGTCCATCGGGATGGGCGAGGCACAGCGTGGCATTGAACGAGGCCCGGCGCAGGGACGGCGAGGTGGCATTGGCCGCCTGCAAGGCATCCTCGACCCGCTTCATGGCGCGATTGAAATCGCGCGGCACACCGGCCCAGTCGGCAGTATAGACGCCCGGATCGCCACCCAGCGCATCGACGCAGAGACCCGAATCATCGCTCAGGGCCAGCATATTGGCGCCCTGGGCCGCAGCATGGGCCTTGGTGCGGGCATTCTCCGCAAAGGTGGTGCCGGTTTCCTCGGGCTCGGGCAGGCCCAGTTCACCGGCCGAGACCAGTTCCAGCCCGAAGGGCTCGAACAGCTCACGGAATTCCTTGAGCTTGCCGGCATTGTGGGTGGCAATGCAGAGGCGGTCACCGGCATGGAGGCGGGGTATGCTCATTTGCTCTCCAGCGCGCGGCTGATGTCGTTCCAGATGGCGCAGTTCTGGGCGGAGAAGTCCCCCTCATCCGCCCTTCGGGCTCCTTCTCTCACAAGGGGAGATGGGGTGACCGGCGCGTTCGACGTGCTCGATGCCACCCCTCGCCCCCTGCGGGAGAAGGTGGATCGCGCGAAGCGCGAGACGGGTGAGGGGTTCCTGCTCCCGAACATCATGCGCTCAAAGCCGCCTGCTGCATCAGGCTCAGTTCGCCGATGCCTTTTTCGGCAAGGCCCATCAATGCGTCCAGCTCGGCGCGATCGAAGGGCGCGCCTTCGGCCGTGCCCTGGATCTCGACGAATTTGCCGGTTCCGGTCATGACGAAATTGGCGTCTGTTTCGGCTTCCACGTCTTCGAGATAATCGAGATCGAGCACCGGGGTGCCGCGATAGATGCCGCAGGAAATAGCAGCCACCGAATCGATCAGCGCCTTGCCCCTGGTCAGCTGGCGCGCCTCCATCCAGGCGATGGCATCGGCAAGGGCCACATAGGCGCCCGTGATCGAGGCAGTGCGGGTGCCACCATCGGCTTCGAGCACATCGCAGTCGAGCGTGATCTGCACTTCGCCCAGGGCTTCCATATCCACCACCGCGCGCAGGGAGCGGCCGATGAGGCGCTGGATTTCCTGGGTGCGGCCGGATTGCTTGCCGGCCGTGGCCTCGCGGCGGGTGCGCGAACCGGTGGCGCGGGGCAGCATGCCATATTCGGCCGTGACCCAGCCCTTGCCCTTGCCGCGCAGCCAGCCGGGCACGCTGGTTTCGACCGAGGCCGTGCACAGAACCTTGGTATTGCCGAAGGCGACGAGGCACGAACCCTCGGCCTTCATGGCGACATTGCGCTCGAGGGTCACTGCCCGCATGTCGGAGGCTTGTCTGCCGGATGGCCGCATCATGATTCCAGTCTTGTTGCCGTTAACCGCCTCTTAACCCTCATCGCCCCGGCTCACAAGCGCCGGGCGCTTGGCGGATGGGGAACAAGGGCCTAAATGAAGGGGCAGGGTTAAAGCCGACGAGTTTATTCAAACCATCATGACCAGACCGGCCGAAGACTTTCTCTCCGTCCTCAACGCCCGCAGCCAGGATATCTTCCGAAGGCTGGTGGAGCGCTATCTCGATACCGGCGTGCCAGTGGGCTCGCGCGATCTTTCCCGGCTCCTGCAGGTGGAGCTGTCGCCCGCCTCCGTGCGCAATGTCATGGCGGACCTCGAAGATCTGGGACTGATCGCGGCGCCGCACACCTCGGCCGGGCGCGCACCGACCCAGCAGGGCTTGCGCTTCTTTGTGGACTCCATGCTGGAGATCGGCACAGTCAACGAAAGCGAGCGCAGCCAGATCGCCCGCCATATCGAGGGCACGGCAGGGCACGCCCAGGTCGAGGATGTGCTGACCGAGGCCTCCTCGCTGCTCTCCGGGCTCAGCC
>CBFGTF010000261.1:0-3254 GCA_965651655.1 uncultured Devosia sp. | reverse complement strand
CGGAATATCGGCATCTCGGCTTTCGCGGATCGGCTTGCCATTGTCCATGGTTTCGAGCACGGCAAAGAGGCGCGCATGCTTCTGCACGGCGCGGGCGATGGCATAGAGATATTTGCCGCGCTCGTAGCCCGAGAGCACGCTCCAGGTCTTGAAGGCGGCGCGGGCGGCCTTGACTGCCGCATCGACGTCTTCGGCGGTGCCGTCGGTGATCTCGGCGAGCTTGTCGCCGCTGGCCGGATTGGTGCTGGCAAAGGTCTTGCCCGGAGCGGTCCATTCGCCGTTGATGAAATGGCCAAATTTTCGTCCATGGCTGTCGAGCCAGGCATGGGCCTGGTCGGGCGCCTCGGGGGCCGGGCCATAGTCAAGGCTATCGAAGATTTGCGCGATCTTGTTCATTCGGGTCCTCCAGGCCGGCGCGACCGGCCCTCGTCCTTCGAGGCTCGCTTCGCTCGCACCTCAGGATGAGGTCCTCCGAAGCACTAGAGCCCTCATGGTGAGGTGCGCGGCTCGCCGCGCCTCGAACCACGGGGGCGGGTTCATCACACCATCGGCTGGCGATAGTCCGCCGCGTAGTGGCCGGTCAGGCCGTGTTCGAGCTGGCGTTCGATGTCGGTCAGCAGCGATGATGCACCGAAGCGGAAGAGATGCGGCTGCAGCCAGTGCGTGCCGAGTTCTTCCTTCATCAGCGCCATGTATTTGAGCGCGTCGCCGGCCGTGGCGATGCCGCCGGCGGGCTTGTAGCCGATCTCGATGCCGGTCTCTTCGGCGAACCAGCGGATCATGCGGATCATGGTCAGGCTGGTCACCAGGTTGGCATTGACCTTTTCCTTGCCGGTGGAGGTCTTGATGAAATCGGCGCCGGCCAGCATGCAGACCAGCGAGGCCTTGGCGATATTGGTCTGGGTGGCGAGTTCGCCTGTCCCGAGGATGGTCTTGATATGGGCGTCGCCGCAGGCCTTGCGGAAGGATTTGACCTGATCGTAGAGCGCCTGCCAGTCGCCACGCAGGACCATGCCGCGCTCGATGACTATGTCGATTTCCTTGGCGCCATCCTTCACCGAGGCCTCGATCTCGGCGATTTTCGTCTCGACGGGCGCGAGGCCATGGGGGAAGGCGGTGGACACGGCGGCGACGGGAATCCCTGTGCCTTCAAGGGCTTGGACGGCGGTGTGGACGAAGGTGTGATAGACGCAGACGGCGCCGGGGAGGATGCGGAGGTGCTGAACGCCGAGTTTTTCGCGGATTTCGGCGCGCAGCGGATTACGGGCCTTGGCGCAGAGGCGCTCGACGCGGCCATCAGTGTCATCGGCATTGAGCGTGGTGAGGTCGATCATGGTTATGGCCTTCAAAAGCCACGCCAATTGGTAGTCCTTCTTGACGGTGCGGCGGGCGCCGATGGAGCCGGCGCGGCGTTCAAGGGCCGAACGGTTCATGCGCACGCGTTCGACCCAGTCGAGGTCCAGCGGGTATCCAGGATTGCGTTTATGAACGGCTTCTGAATGGGCGGTGTCGACGACCTTGAGACTCATAGCTCCTCCACCAGCGCGGGTATGAGCTTTTTCAGCTTCTCCGCGCCCTGCACCGCCATGTGCTTGGTATGCTCATGGCTGATATTTTCACTCGAAAGGCCCGCGCCCATATTGGTGATCGACGAGCAGGCCAGGACCTTCATCCCCAGGAAACGCCCGAGGATGACTTCGGGTGCCGTGGACATGCCCACGGCATTGGCGCCGAGGCGGATGGCCATCTGGATTTCGGCCACCGTCTCGAAGCTGGGGCCGGAATACCAGAGATAGACGCCCTCCCCGAGCCGGTAGTCGAAGTCGCCCGCCAGCCGGGTTGCCCTGGCGCGCAGGTCGAGGTCGTAGCAATTGACCATGTTCACAAAGCGGCGGTCGGTCGGCTCGCCGATCAGCGGGTTCATGCCGGCATAGTTGATGTGATCGGCAATCAGCATCAGGTCACCGGGCTGGAAGCGCTCGTCGACCGAGCCGGCCGAATTGGTCAGCAGCAGGGTCTCGGCGCCCAGATCGGCGAGGGTTTCCAGCGCCGGACGCATGGCGGCGGCATTGCCGTGTTCGTAATAGTGCTCGCGGCCGGTGAGGACGGCGATACGCTTACCGCCCATCTGGCCGATGATGAGATCGCGGCCGTGGCCGGAGACTCCGGCGCCGGGGAAGCCCTTCAATTCCGAATAGGGAATGAGGACCTTGTCCTGCATCAGTTCGCCAATGGCGGAGAGACCGGAGCCCAGCACCAGGGCTGCGGCAATGGGCTCGCGGCCGGCGATCTTCCTGATGACCTTTGCGGGCTTGGTCATTTGCTCAGGAACTCCGGTCCGAAGCTGTGCGGCAGCAATTGCGCGACGGTCTGCACGAGCGGAGTGCCATCGACGCCATGGGAGACTATTTCCACGTCGAGATCGGCAAATTCGCGGATGCGCTGGCGGCAGCCGCCGCAGGGGGTCACGGGCATGGTGCCGGGGCCGGTGACATAGATGCGGCGGATGCGCTTGCCGCCGCCCGCCAGCATGGCGGCGATGGCGCTGGGCTCGGCGCAATTGCCGACCGGATAGGCGGCATTCTCGACATTGCAGCCGGCATAGATATTTCCGTCATCAGCCAGGATCGCCGCGCCGACCTGGAAGTTCGAATAGGGCGCATAGGCGCGTTTGCGAACGGCCTCGGCGGCCTCGAAGAGGGCTTTGTCGGTTTCTGGCGTATTCATCAGTTCAACTCGGCTCACTAGGACTGGGATACCCTTCCCTTCTCCCCTGAGGGGAGAAGGTGGCGCGCATGCGCCGGATGAGGGGTTCAGCATCGCGTTTTCATCGTCGGGCCTTCACCCCTCACCCCGACCCTCTCCCCTGAGGGGCGAGGGGGCGAAAGCGCCGACAATCTGGTGCAAGGGGCGCCCTAGCGCTCCTTGGTATAGGGCACGCCGGCGGCCTTGGGGGCGACGGCGCGGCCGATAAAGCCGGCCAGCAGCACAACGGTCAGAATGTAGGGCAGCGCCTGGATGGCCTGCACCGGCACTTCGCCGATAATGGGGAAGACCTGGCCCTGGACGCGGAACTGCACCGCATCGAGGAAGCCGAACATGAGGCAGACCAGCAGCGCCGGACCCGGGCGCCACTTGGCAAAGATCAGCGCCGCCAGCGCGATATAGCCGCGGCCAGCCGACATGTTGTTGTTGAACCCGGCAGACTGGGCGATCGAGAGATAGGCGCCGCCAATGCCCACCAGAACGGCGGT
>CBFGTF010000260.1:0-3307 GCA_965651655.1 uncultured Devosia sp. | reverse complement strand
CCTCGGGCCTGTCGCATCTCCAGATCATCTGGCGCCATATCCTGCCCAATATCGCGCCCTCGCTGATCGTCGTCGCTACCTTGCAGGTGGGCGTGGTGATCGTGCTTGAAGCTTCGCTGAGCTTTCTGGGCGTCGGGGTGCCGCCACCGGCCCCGTCCTGGGGGTCAATGATTGCCGATGGGCGTTCCTACATTACCTCGGCCTGGTGGCTCTGCATGATCCCGGGCCTGGCGATCCTCCTGACCGTCATGTCGGTCAACCTGGTGGGTGACGCTTTGGCTGACCGCATCAATCCTGCGCTGCGAGGGCGAAGCCTGTGAGCATGAAGACGTCACCCCTGTCCGACCAGCCGCTGCTCGACATGCGCAATGTCAGCGTGCGCGTGGGCCGCGATGGCCCGGCGCTGATCGACAATGCCAGCCTCACCATCCGTGCCGGCGAAACCGTCGGCCTCGTGGGGGAGAGCGGCTCAGGCAAGACCACGCTGGGCATGGCACTGATGCGCCTGCTTCCGCCGTTGCTCGACAAGGGCCTCACCGGTGAAATCCGCTATCAGGGGCAGGACATCGCCCGCCTCGACAAGCATGCTTTGGCCGCTTTGCGCGGCGGAGAAATCTCCATGATTCTCCAGGATCCCATGGCCTCGCTCAATCCGGTGTTTTCGGTGGGCAACCAGCTCAAGGAGGGCCTGCGACGCCATGCGACGGCGGAGGGGTCATTGCAGGAGCGGGCGATCCGCGCGCTGGAGGATGTGCGCATCCCCTCGGCTGAGGCGCGGCTGGGCAGCTATCCGCACCAGATGAGCGGCGGCATGCGCCAGCGCGTGGTCGGCGCCATTGCCCTGGCCAGGGCGCCGAAGCTGCTGATTGCGGACGAGCCGACGACCTCGCTCGACGTCACCATCCAGTATCAGTTTCTCGAACTGCTCAAGGACCTGCAGCAGCGCCTGGGCATGGCCATGCTGTTCGTCACCCATGATTTCGGCGTGGTGGCCCGCATGTGCGACCGGGTGGCGGTGATGTATGCCGGCCAGATCGTCGAAGAGGGGCCGGTGCGCGACATCTTCGCCCGTCCGGCGCATTGGTACACCAGAGCCCTGCTCGACAGCGTGCCCACGGTGGACAAGCGGCCCGAACGCCTGCCGACCATTCCCGGTTCGCCCCCTCCGGTCGGCGCCCGGCCCCAGGGCTGCCGGTTTCATCCGCGTTGCGCCAATGCCCAGGCCAAATGCCTTGAGCCGCCTGAAAATGTGCAGGTCGAGGCAGACCATTCGGCGCTCTGCTGGTTTCCCATTGCGGCGCAAAGGGGGGCAGCATGAGCGCTATCCTGTCTGCCCGGGGCCTGGGACGTGTCTTCAAGGTGCGCCACCGCGGCGCCAATCGCGATCTGCATGCCGTCACCGAACTGGACCTGGAGCTGGAGCCGGGGCGGACCCTCGGCGTGGTGGGCGAGTCGGGCTGCGGCAAGACCACGCTCAACCGCATGCTGCTGCTGCTCGATGAACCGACCGAAGGCGATGTACTGTTCAAGGGTAAACCGGCATCCCAACTCAGTGCCGACGAGCGGCGCGCCTTTCGCCGCGCGGTTCAGCCGGTATTCCAGAACCCCTTCTCCTCGCTCGACCCGCGCATGCGGGTGGGCAGCATCATTGCCGAGCCGCTCTCGACCATCGAGGGCCTCTCCCGCGCCGACATCGAAAAGCGTGTTGCCGAGGTGCTCGAGGCCGTGGGACTGACGGCGGCGGATGCACGCCGCTTTCCCAACGAGTTCTCCGGTGGCCAGCGCCAGCGCATCGCCATCGCCCGCGCCATTGCTTCGCGCCCCGAAGTGCTGATGCTGGACGAACCGGTCTCCTCCCAGGATATTTCCATCCGCGCGCAGATCCTCAATATCCTCAAGGATCTCCAGGACGAGTATGGTTTGGGCTGCATATTCATCTCGCATGACCTGGCCACAGTCCGCTTCATGGCCCATGACGTGATTGTCATGTATCTGGGCCGGGTGATCGAAAGGGGCAGTGCAGAAGCCATCTGCACGACCCCTGCCCATCCCTATACCAGGGCCCTGCTGGCGGCAGCGCTGCCGCCCGATCCCGATGCGCCCCGGCCCGAACTGCCGCCGCGCGGAGAAATCCCGAGCCCGCTCGATCCGCCCGAGGGCTGCCCCTATCACACCCGCTGTCCGCTCGCCTTTGACGCCTGCCGCACCATCCGCCCGGCGATGCTCTCTGCTCCGCATGGCGGCGCGGCGGCCTGTCACCTCCTCGATCCCGAGATCGTGCCATGAGCCTCAACTTCGTTGCCGTGGGTGATATCGGGCCGGACCGTGACGACACGGCCAGCATTTTCGATGGTGTGCGGGATCGCCTCAACTCGGCGGACCTCGGCTTTGCCCAGCTCGAGGTGAACCTCACGACGCGTGGCACGCGGCTCCCCCAGGCCCGCCATACCATTCGTGGCAAGATCGATGTGGCCGATGCGCTGGTGGGGGCAGGGCTGGAGCTGATCTCCTTCGCTGGCAATCATTGCATGGACTGGGGCCCGGACGGGCTGGTCGACACCATCGACAATCTCGAGCGGGCAGGGGCCATCCAGGTCGGGACCGGACGCAATATCGACGAGGCGCGCAAGCCGGTCATCGTGGAGCGCAATGGTGTCAGGGTCGGCATGATTGCCGTCAATTCCATCCTGCCCATGAGCTATTGGGCCGACGAGCGGCGGCCCGGCTGCGCACCGCTGCGGGCCCATACTGTCTACGAGCAGATCGAGCACGATCAGCCGGGCACCCCGGCACGCATCCACACCTTTAGTCATCGCGATGATCTCGAGGCGCTGCTGACCGGCATTCGCGACCTGAGGGCGCAGGTCGATGTGGTCATCCTGTCCCACCATGCGGGCATCCATTTTGTGCCGGCGGTCATCCCCGACTATCAGCGCGAAGTGGCCCATGCCGCTATCGACGCCGGCGCCGACATGGTGCTGGGGCACCACGCCCATATCCTCAAGGGCGTCGAGATCTACAAGGGCAGGACCATCGCCTATAGCCTCGCCAATTTTGCCATCGACCTCTTGATGGACGAGGCGCACGCCAAGTCGAAGGGGTTCAGGGAAATCCAGAAACTCAATCCCGACTGGGTGCCGGACTTCGCCAGCCGCTACAATTTCCCGCCGGATTCGGCCATGAGTATGATGCTGGAGGCCCGGCTGGGCAAAGCCGGCGTTCATGACGTGCGCTTCGTGCCCGTCATGATCGGCAAGGACGCAATGCCGCGCATCGTCGTGCCGGACCATCCCGATTTCGAGCGTAT
>CBFGTF010000259.1:0-3310 GCA_965651655.1 uncultured Devosia sp. | reverse complement strand
GTTGCCATGAGCTTCCGCACGCCGGAAGAGGCCGTGGCTCTCGCCAACAATACGAAATATGGCCTGGCCGCGACACTCTGGAGCGAAAACATCAATCTCGCCCTCGATATCGCGCCCAAGCTCAAGGCCGGTGTCGTCTGGATCAACGGCACCAACCAGTTCGACGCCGCCGTCGGCTTCGGTGGCTACAAGGAAAGCGGCTTTGGTCGTGAAGGCGGCCGCGAAGGCATGGCCGCCTATCTCAAGCCAAGCTGGGAAAAGTCTCTCTCCAAAGTCCCTCATCCTGAGGTGCGCCCGCAGGGCGCCTCGAAGGGCGAGGGGCGGCCATCGCTGAACCCCCTCGACAACGAGAGCCTCGACCAGACCGCGAAAATGTATATCGGCGGCAAGCAGGCCCGGCCGGACTCTGGCTACAACCGCCCGGTCTTTGCCCCCAATGGCACGGAAGTCGGCGAAGTGGGCGAGGGCAACCGCAAGGATATCCGCAACGCCGTCGAAGCGGCCCGTGCGGCGCTGGGCTGGGGCACCACACCCGCCCACACCCGGGCGCAAATTCTCTACTTCCTTGCCGAAAACCTGGACTACCGCCGCGACGAGTTCGCCGCCCGCATCAAGGCGCAGACCGGCGAGGATGGCACGGCCGAGGTCCAGGCCGCCATCGAACGCCTCTTCGCCTTTGCCGGCTGGGCCGACAAATATGATGGCGCCGTCCACAACCCGCCCATGCGCGCCATTGCCGCCGCCATGGTCGAGCCGCTCGGCGTCATCAGCATCGTCGCCCCGTCCAGCCAGCCGCTGCTGGGCTCCGTGGCGCTCCTCGCCCCGGCCATTGCCATGGGCAACACGGTGGTGCTGGTCCCCTCGGAGCGCTCGCCGCTGTCGATGACCGATTTCTACCAGGTGCTCGAAACCTCCGACATGCCCAATGGTGTGGTCAATATCGTCACCGGCGACAGCGTCACCCTGGCCAAGACCCTGGCCGAACATGATGGCGTCGACGGCATGTGGTTTGCCGGCAATGAAGAGGCCTCCGCCATGGTCGAAAAAGCCTCGATGGGCAATCTCAAGCAGACCTGGACCAGCCGTGGGCTTTACTACGATCTCGCCGATCCGCGCTTTGCCGGGGACTATTTCCTGAGCCGGGCGACCCAGGTGAAAAACGTCTGGATCCCCTACGGGGCCTGATCCGGATGGCAGAGAAGATTGAAATCGAGAATGTTGGCCAGCCGGGCAAGACCTATCGGGTCGATGCCGACAAATTCTCCGCAATGAAGGCGGCCGTTCTGGCCACCTTGCCCCAGGCTGCGCCCGGCATGTCGGTCAGCGATCTGATTGCTGCGGTCAAGCCGAAACTGCCCGAGGACCTGTTCCCCGGCGGCGACAAGGCGGGCTGGTGGGTCAAGGCCGTGCAACTCGACCTTGAGGCCAAGAAGGTCATCGCCCGCGCCGACAAGCCGCCTGTCCGGCTTTACAAGCTCTAGGACCATCCATGGTTTTCCTTCCCCAGGAAGTCATCCTGAAAAAGCGCAATGGCGAGACCCTTGCCCAGGATGACATCGCCCAATTCATTTCCGGCTTCGCCAGCGGCACTGTCTCCCATGCCCAGGCGGCAGCTTTCGCCATGGCGGTCTATTTCAACGACATGACCATGCCCGAGCGCGTAGCGCTGACCCTGGCCATGCGCGACTCTGGCGCCGTGCTCGACTGGTCCGATCTTGATGGCCCGGTGGCCGACAAGCATTCCACCGGTGGCGTGGGTGACAATGTCAGCCTGATGCTGGCGCCCATCCTCGCTTCTGTCGGCATTTACGTGCCGATGATATCGGGCAGGGGCCTCGGCCACACCGGCGGCACGCTCGACAAGTTCGATTCCATTCCCGGCTATCAGACCCAGCCCGACAACGCCCTCTTTCGCAAGGTGGTGAAGGAGGCCGGTTGCGCCATTATCGGCCAGACGGCGGACCTCGCCCCCGCCGACAAGACGCTATACGCCATCCGAGATGTCACCGGCACGGTCGAATCCATCGCGCTGATCACGGCGTCCATCCTCTCGAAAAAGCTCGCGGCGGGCCTCCATGCGCTGGTCCTCGACGTCAAGACCGGCTCGGGCGCCTTCATGCCGACGCTGGAAAAGTCGCGTGACCTGGCGCAAAGCCTGGTCAGCGTTGCCAATGGCGCGGGTCTGAAGACCGGGGCGCTGATCACCGACATGAACGAGCCGCTGGCCTCCGCTGCCGGCAATGGGCTCGAAGTGCGCAACGCCGTTGATTTTCTCTGCGGCACCTATCAGGACGCCCGCCTGCGCGAGGTCACCCTGGCCCTCTGCGCCGAGATCGTCCTGATGACCGGCAAGGCGCCTTCGCTGGCCGATGCTCGCAATCAGGTCGAGATCGCCCTCGATTCTGGCCGCGCCACCGAGCATTTCGCGAGAATGGTCACCGCGCTGGGCGGTCCTGCCGATTTCGTCGACAGGATGGACACCCATCTCGCCGCCGCGCCCATCATCCGCGATGTCTTTGCGGACGGGGAGGGGACCATTGCGTCCATCGACACGCGCGGCGTTGGCATGGCCGTCGTCGCCCTTGGCGGGGGCCGCGCCACCCCCTCGGACAAGATCGACCATCGTGTCGGCTTCGACCGCCTGGCGCCACTGGGTGCCACGGCGGACACAAGCACCCCCATCGCCCGCATCCACGCCGCCGACGAAGCCAGCGCCGCCGACGCCGAAGCCCGGCTCAGGCGCGCCTATGGATTGGGCGAGACCGCGCCGAACAACCCGCTGATTGCCGACCGCATCGAGCAGGCAAGACAATGAGGCGACCCTGGGGAACAGCGGTTCCTTCGCCTCCCTCCCCCTTGAGGGGAGGGAATGAGGGTGGGGGTTCTGAACCATCCTCGCATGCGGCGATTGCCAGAACCACAGCACCCCCACCGCTCCCCTGAAGGCAGTGGGAAACAATAAGGAGTAACGCCCATGCCCCGCGCCATAGTCTGCCTCCTCGACAGCGTCGGTATCGGCGGCGCCCCCGATGCTGCCGCCTATGGCGATGAAGGCTCGAACACCCTCGGCCACATCGCTGAATGGGCCGCCGCGGGCAAGGCAGATCGGGAAGGGCTGCGCGCCGGTCCGCTCAACGTGCCCAATATGGATGCCATGGGTCTCGGCGCCGCGGTAAAGCTCTCGACCGGCACCCTGCCGCCCAACCTTTCGGCCACGCCCAAGGGCGGCCGCTTCGGCGTCGGTCGGGAAGTCAGCAAGGGCAAGGACACGCCCTCGGGCCATTGGGAAATCGCCGGGGTGCCGGTGCCC
>CBFGTF010000258.1:0-3320 GCA_965651655.1 uncultured Devosia sp. | reverse complement strand
CAATTCGGCCACCGCTGCCATCGAAAAGCTCAAGGAGCGCGGCGCCAACAATATCCGCTTCCTCTGCCTGCTCGCCGCGCCGGAAGGCATTGCCAATTTCTCGAAGGCCCATCCCGACGTGCCGGTCTTCACCGCCTCCATCGACAGCCATCTCAACGAAAAGGGCTATATCGTCCCCGGCCTCGGCGACGCGGGCGACCGCATGTACGGGACCAAATGATGTCCTCACGCGCGTAGCGCTCCGGACGGGGCGCGCGACGCGCGGGGTCCTCGCTGCGCTCGTCCGCTGACCGCGCCTTCACCTCTCCCCATCGGGGAGAGGTCGCCCGAAGGGCGGGTGAGGGGAGGCTTGCCGCAGGCCCGGGGCTTTAGGCACTGGTGCTCGCTACTTCGCCTTGAGCGGCAGACCCAGTGCAATCAGGTCCGTCCGCAGATGCACCGGGTCCTTGAAGTGGATGCCATGCATGCCGAACTTGCGGGCCGCCACGATATTGGGCTCGCTGTCGTCGATGAACACGCAGGCATCCGGCGACATGCCATAGCGCTCACAGAACACGCGATAGAGTCGCGGATCGGGCTTCACCAGGCCTTCGAGCCCGGACACGATCACGCCGTCGAACTTTTCGAGGAACGGCCATTCGCCCAGTCGCGTCATCCACTTCTCCCAGGAGAAATTGGTGATGGCGAATGTGGGAATGTCCTGGTCGATCAATTCGTTGTGGATGTCGATCGTGCCCTGGATAAAGGGGCCGAAGGTCTCGGTCCAGCGCTCGTCGAAGGCCTTGATTTCCCGCCAGTATTTGGGAAAGCGCGTCACCAGCTTGGCGACCCCCTCGGCATAGATTTCGCCGGCGTCGAATTCGAGGTTCCAGTCGGAAGTGCAGATGGTCTGGTGGAACCACAATGCATCGTCTTCGCTCTCGAACAGCTTGCGGAACAGATACATCGGGTTCCAGTCGACGAAGACGCCGCCCAGGTCGAAGACGGGAATGATGGTGTCGGTCATGCTCACTTCCAGGCCGGTCGGGGAATCTTGGTGCCCGGCTTGTGGCATGGCGCGTTTCACCCGGCAAGCGCGCCCGTGCCCGCCATTGCTGCGCCGATCGGAACGAGGGCCGGAAACCAGGCTGTATCGACATTCAGCTCTGGCATTTGCAGACCTGCATCAGGTCAATGTCGACACGGCCTAGGGCACCAGGTCGATATCCCCGCCGAAGCGCGGCATGAAAAAGCTCGAGCGATAAAGGTCGACCGGCGTGTTGAAGATGACGCCGAGCAGCGGGGTATAATTATAGGTCGCTTCGGAGGCGATCACCATGCGGCCAAGGGCAATGTTGATCATTTCCGCTGGCAGCGGGAACGTCGCGTTCACCGTATGCGGCGTGGTGCCGGAATAGGTCCCGTTCTGATATTGCCGTGTCCAGACTACCCGCGTGCTGCCATCGGCGCGCACCTCCACGGCCGTCACCACCTGTCGCACGCTGTCGGGCGAATAGGGGGTCATGATGCCGCTGGCGGCGCGGAAATAGTCCTGCATCTGCGCGGCGGTCACCTGCTCGTCGGCGCGGGCAACCAGGTCACCGACGGCACCGGCCACCGATTGGACCTTGCGATCCATGGTGATGAGCATGCTGCCTTCCAGCGTACCGATATAGACCAGCAGCATGACCGGCAGGATCAGCGCGAATTCCACGGCGGCAGACCCGCCTTCGGCGCGGCGCATCCGGGAGAGAATGTGACCGATCTTCCCCATCATGAGAATGGCTCGTTCTGGAATACGGTGGCCGAACCGATCAGGCGCCTGCCGTCTCCCATGTTCGACATGCCCAGCGGCCCCAGCTGCACCACCACCGGATAGCGATAATAGACTTGCACCAGCACCACCGACTTGCCCACGCCCGGCGTCCAGCCTTCGGTTTCGCTCCAGTCGCAGGGCGCGGTGCACGTTGTCGCCAGTGGCGGTTCCACGCTGGCCGACTGGAAATTGGTGACGACATTGACCCGCACATGCAGTCCGTCGCAATCGGGGAAAAGGCCGAAGAGGCGCCCGCATACATCGGTGCGGAATTGCTCGAGCGTCACGTTGTTGGCCTGCACCTGCCCGGTGCGAATGGCGCGCGAGGCGTCATTGACGGCGCTTTCCAGCACCTGCGCGGCGAGAAAGACAACGGAAGTCTGAAGGATTGCCCCGATGATGGCAAAGAAGGGAAAGGCCAGCATGCCGAATTCGACGGCCGTGACGGCGCGCTCGTCGCGCACCAGCCGACGCACCGTTCCGTGCAGGAATTTCCTCGAAATGCCGAACACTGCCCGCTGGCCCCTGCGCATTGGATTGCCGGCAGAGACTAGGGTTATACCCTAACCCAATGGTTAGGATCGTCGCCGGGCGCAGCACTGCGCGCAGACGCGGTAAACAAAGTGCTAATGGTCCGGGCGCGGGGCCGGCAGTCGGCTAGTTGGCGGCCGATTGCACCAATTGCGAAGAGGCCAGCGTCTGGCCCGAGAACCCGGCATCATCCCCCATCATCACCACCGGCTGGCACACCGGCGCGCAGGACAGGGTGGTGCGGCTCTGGCCCTGATAGACGGTCATCACGCCCGCCGACATCTGCACCACTTCCACCAGCGTATCGGCCACCGGTTCCCCACGGCTGTCGAGCACGATCAGATTGGTCTGGCCATAGCTCTTGCCCGTCAGGATGAGCGTCTGCGGATCCTGGATGGTGACATCGGCAATACCGGGATTACCAACGATCACCGTTGCGGCCGGGGCACTGATGCGCAGTACCCGTGCCATATTGACATTGACACTGATCGGCGCGCCGTCCTGGGCCTGGGCGGGCATTGGCCCGGCAAGGGTTGCGGCGAGCAACAGGGCAATGGCGGCAAGGCGGGACATGGGACAAATCCGGGGTACTGATACGCTGTCCCCTACGATCGCCCCGAATGGTAAATACTTGGCAAACGTGGCCGCAAAAGCGATTGCGCGCATGGTTTCCGGGCTTGGTTCACTATTGTTTGCCTGCAAGCGGACGCTGCGCCAATGCAGGGCTAGTCCTGCTCCTGGCTACGGGTCTCTTCATAGGCAAATTCCACTGGTTAAACTTTTATTTATTTAGGTAACGTGTTGATCAGCAAGATAAATGCGCCGCGTTTAAGTCCAGTGGACAAAGCGGCGGTTAACGCTATTTCAACCTGTGGACGGTAGCGTTCGGCCATGTTCGATGTGTGACGTGGTCCGACACTGCCGTCACTGAGGACGTGTAAAAGGAGCCTGGGAATGAACATTTTCGCACGTTTCGCGCAGGACGAGTCGGGCG
>CBFGTF010000257.1:0-3330 GCA_965651655.1 uncultured Devosia sp. | reverse complement strand
CTACCCCTCGCGGTCCAGCGTCTTGATCTCTTCGTCGATGCAATCGGCGGCGCGGCGATTGGCGCGGACGATCCAGACGAGGAAGGCCAGGGTCACCAGCGCCGGTAGCAGCACGGCCCAAAGCGCCGCGCTCGGATCGAACAAAGTCGCGCCATAGATCAGCACGAAGCCGGGCAGGAAGGGCGCGATGTACCAGGAAAAGACCGAACGCAAAGCATTGCGCTGGCGCACCAGTTCGGCCCGGTAGCCGGTGCGCGACGCCTGAGCGCCGTCCATTGGCGATGCTCCGCCGGTACGCCAGCGCAGTTGCAGCAGGGCAAAGACGGCGCCAAGGGCCAGCACGATGAACCCGCCGCCCACCAGCAAGTCGGGCAGATCGTCGATACCGTCGCCCAGCAACCAGAAGGCGATGAGCGCGGAGCCGGCAATGCCCAGTGCACCCACGCCATATTCCCAGCGATTGCGGCTGCGAATGCGCTGGTCGAGCCGATGCGAACGGCTTTCGAGCATTTGTGGTGTCAGAATTTGAGGTGTCATGTCCTGTCCTTTCCAGAGGGTCTTGGGGTCAGGTGAGCTGGATTTTGGTGAGACCGTCATGACGCTCCCTCCGTTTCGAAACCTTGCGCCAGAAGCGCCTTGATGCGGTGGATGCGGGTGGCCACGGCCCCGGGCGACAGCCCGGTGATTTCGGCGATCCCAGCCGCATCGACATCTTCGAGGTAGAGCAGCACTACCTGTCGATCAGCCGGTCGCAGACGCTCGATCAGGGTGTAGAGCCGCTCCAGCGTCAGGGCATGGCCGGTGCTTTCCTCGGGCGTTTCGCGCCCGTCCGAAGGATCGACATCGCCTATATCGAGCCAGGCGGTTGCCGGACGGCTGCGGATGGACCGCTCGACATGGCTGGCACAGACATTGTGCGCCACGCGAAAGGTCCAGGTCGCCAGGCTGCATTGCCCGGCGAAGGTCCCGAGACTGCGCCAGAGATGGAGGTGGATATCCTGTTCCAGGTCCTGCCGTGTGGCCGGGTCCTTTTCATAGGCCGCCGCGAGACGCGCAATGGCGCCACCATGCCGTTCGGCTATGGCGCCATATTGCGCTTCACGGGTATTCGGATCGGGCATGATGGCTCGCCATTCTTCTGCTCACGGTTCAACAGTCGCGGAGCGCAGGGGTTTCTTACAAAAACAATTGCCTGATCTGCCGCTCTCGTGCATCACGCCCGGACACAGGCAAGGAGGCACCTTATGCGGGTCATGGTCATCGGTTCGGGTGGACGCGAGCATGCGCTGGCCTGGAAGATCGCGCAGTCGCCGCTGGTCGAGGCGCTGTTCGTGGCGCCGGGCAATGGCGGCAGCGAGAAGGTGGCCACCAATGTTGCCGTGGACGTCACCGACCATGACGCGGTGATCGCGGCGGCCAAGGCGCATGACATCGACTTCGTGGTGGTGGGACCCGATGCGCAGGTGGTTGCCGGGCTGGGTGATGACATCCGCGCTGCCGGTATTACCTGCTTCTGCCCGAGCAAGGCCGCAGGGCAGTTGGAGGGCTCGAAGAGTTTCACCAAGGCACTGTGTGACGAATTCGACATCCCCACCGCTGCCTATGGCCGGTTCGAGGACGAGGCCTCGGCGCTGGCCTATCTCTATACCCAGGGCGCGCCCATCGTGATCAAGGCCGATGGCCTGGCCGCCGGCAAGGGCGTCACCGTGGCGATGAGCGTCGAGGAGGCCGAGGAGGCCATCATCGACTGTTTCTCGGGCCTGTTCGGCGCCTCCGGCGCCGCCGTGGTGATCGAGGAATTCATGGAGGGCGAGGAGGTCAGCCTGTTCGTCCTGACCGATGGCACGGCCCTGCTGCCGCTGACCACGGCACAGGACCACAAGCGCGCCTTTGACGGCGACACCGGTCCCAATACGGGCGGTATGGGCGCCTATTCGCCCGCGCCGGTGATGACCCGCGAGATCTATGACGAGACCATGGCCCGCGTGATCGAGCCCACCGTGCGCGGCCTGGCGCAGCGCGGCACGCCCTATGCCGGGGTGCTCTATGCCGGGCTGATGCTGACCGAGGATGGTCCAAAGCTCGTGGAATACAATGCGCGGTTCGGCGATCCGGAATGCCAGGTGATGATGATGCGCATGGATAGCGACGTGGTCCCCCTGCTCCATGCCGTCGCCACCGGCACTTTGGCCGGGCATGACGTCACCTGGAAGGACGACTATGCGCTCACCGTCATCATGGCGACCAAGGGCTATCCGGGAGAGTATGGTAAGGGCAGCGAAATCGCTGGCGCGGACGAGCTCGACAGCGACACGCTGACCGTGTTCCACGCCGGAACGAAGCGCGAGGGCTCGCGTTTACTGGCCAATGGTGGGCGCGTGCTCAATGTCACCGCGCTCGGGGCATCGGTCAAAGAGGCACAGGAACGTGCTTACGCAGGCGTGGACGCGATTGATTGGCCAGAAGGCTTTAGCCGGCGGGATATCGGCTGGCGGGAAATCGCCCGCGAAAGCTGAACCATTCTTCAATCTTAGTACGATAGACTCTCTGCGAACCGTCTTCGATACGGCCCCGCTGCAACGCCCGCCGACGCCACTTCAGCTGCGCGGCATGGCGCTGGCGGACAGGCTGCGCAAGAAGGGTGGGGAGCGTGCCAGGATGAACACGACCAGCGGGCCGAGAATCGGCGTTGCACTGGGGGGTGGCTCGGCGAGGGGGCTGACCCATATTCCCTATATCGAGGCCATGGACGAACTCGGCCTCAGGCCCTCGGTGATTTCGGGGACCTCGATCGGGGCGCTGATCGGCTCGGGCTGGGCCTCGGGCATGACGGGGCTGGAGCTGCGCGAACATTCCTTTGCGGTATTGGGTACGCTCCGGACCATCGCGGCCAAGCTCTGGGCCACCCAGATTCGCGGCATTGGCGGACTGCTGAAGAACGGCATCTCCATGCAGTTGGACGCCAACAGCATTGTCGATGCCTTCATCCCGGAAAACTTTCCGCTCGAATTCAAGGACCTCAAGGTGCCGCTTTATGTGGTGGCGACCGATTTCCAGTCCTGGCACCAGGTGGTGTTCAATTCGGGCCTGTTGCGTCCGGCCATTGCCGGCTCGCTGGCCATACCGAGCTTCTTCAAGCCGGTGGTCTACAACAATCATCTTCTGGTCGATGGGGGCGTGGTCAATCCGCTGCCGCTCGACCAGGCCGATATCGACACCGACTTTCTCATCGGCATCGACGTGGCGGGCGACCCGTCCGCCAATCTCACCAAGACCGACCACAAGGCCATCGACATCTGGTTCGGCTCGGCCCAGATCATGATGCATTCG
>CBFGTF010000256.1:0-3342 GCA_965651655.1 uncultured Devosia sp. | reverse complement strand
GAGGGCGAGGGCGAGATCACCATGCGCGATCTCATCAAGAACTGCCTGCGCATGCGTCCCGAACGCATCATCGTCGGCGAAGTCCGCGGCCCCGAGAGCTTCGACCTGCTCCAGGCCATGAATACCGGCCATGACGGCTCCATGGGCACGCTGCACGCCAACTCCCCGCGCGAAGCCCTTTCCCGTCTTGAATCCATGATCACCATGGGTGGCTACGCGCTCCCCAGCCGCACCATCCGCGAAATGGTCGTCTCGTCCATCGACGTCATCGTCCAGGCCGCGCGCCTGCGCGATGGTTCGCGCCGCATCACCCACATCACCGAGGTGCTGGGCATGGAAGGCGATGTCATCGTCACCCAGGACGTGTTCGTCTATGACATCCTGGGCGAAGACTCGAACGGCATGCTGATCGGCAAGCACCGCTCCACCGGCATCACCAAGCCGCAATTCACCGAGCGCGCCCGCTATTTCAACGAAGAGGCCAATCTGGTCGAGGCGCTTGAAAAGGCCAATACCGAACAGCACGAGATCCTGGGGCGCTGATCATGACAACGCTGCTGCTCCTCGCCCTGTTCGCCATCACCATCGGTGCGGCCGGCTTTGCCCTGGTGCCCTCGGCGCTGGGCAACAAGCGGGCCCAGCAGCGCATGAAGGCCTTTCAGGGCAATATCCGCGTCAACCGGCTCGAGGCCGATGCCAACCGCACGCGCGAAAGCCGCCGCAAGAGTGTGCAGCAGGCGCTCAAGTCCCAGACCGATGAGCTCAACGCCAGAAAGCGCCTCAAGCTCTCCGACCTGATCTTCCAGGCCGGCATGACCATCAAGCCGGCGACCTTCATCCGCAATTCCGTCATCTTTGGAATTGGCCTGTTCATCGTCCTGTTCCTGGCCCAGGTCCCGTTCTATTTCGCCGCCATTTTCGCAGTGGCGGGCGCCTACCTCTTGCCGCGCATGTATGTCTCGCACAAGCGCAAGCGCTATCAGGACAAGTTCCTCGACGAACTTCCCAACGCCATCGAAGCCATCGTGCGCGGCGTCAAGACCGGCCTGCCGCTCAATGATTCCATGCGCGTGGTCGCCAAGGACACCAAGGAGCCGGTGAAGTCCGAATTCGCCCGCATTCTCGATCAGCAGAGCTTCGGTTTCTCCATGACCGAGGCGGTGCAGGTCCTGCTCGAACGGGTCCCCCTGCCGGAGGTCAATTTCTTCGTGGTGGTGATTTCCGTCCAGCAGCAGGCCGGCGGCAATCTGTCCGAAGCCCTGGGCAACCTTGCCCGCGTGCTGCGCAACCGCAAGAAGATGAAGCAGAAGGTCAAGGCCATGTCGTCCGAGGCCAAGGCCTCCGCCGGCATTATCGGCTCGCTGCCCATTGTCGTGGCCATCCTGGTGTCGCTGGTCTCGCCCAGCTACCTCGTGCCGCTCTTCACCACGCCCATTGGCAATGTCTGCCT
Source organism: uncultured Devosia sp. (assembly GCA_965651655.1). GTDB lineage: Bacteria > Pseudomonadota > Alphaproteobacteria > Rhizobiales > Devosiaceae > Devosia. The sequence continues at coordinate 1,892 of CBFGTF010000256.1, read as the reverse complement.
GGGCATCGGCGTCGTCATGCTGGCCACCGGCATCTTTGTCATGAACCGCATGGTTCAGTTCGAGGTCTAGGGGAGGTCGGTTCCATGAACATCGTCGAACTGCTCACCCAGCGCGATTTTCTCATCGCCGTGCTCGCCGCCGTCTCGGCGGCCGCGGTGGTCTTCACCTTCGGCTCCTCCCTGATTGTCCGGCAGGAGATGAAGGGGCGCATAAAGCGCGTGGCCCTTGAGCGCGACAAGATGCGGGCCGAGGAAATGTCACGCCTGCGGGGCGGCAATCAGAATGCCGAGGGGCGCACCTCGATGCGGCGCGGCACCGAGGCCAAGTCCTATATGAAAAAGGCGGTGGAGCGCTTCGACCTCAAGAAGGCTTTCCAGGACGATTCAACCGTCGACAAGCTGGCCATGGCGGGCCTGCGCGGGCAGGGGGAATTGACCAAGTTCCTGTTCCAGCGCCTCGTTTATCCGCTCGCCATCTTTGCGGTGGCCGCCGTCTACCTGCTGATCCTGGCGCCCGGGGATCGTCCCGCCTATCTCAACCTGGTCTATGCCATTGGCGCGGGCCTGCTCGGCGCCTATCTGCCGGTCATCCTGCTGCGCAACAGGACGCAGAAGCGCCAGACGTCCATCCGCCGCGCCTGGCCCGATGTGCTCGATCTGCTGCTGCTCTGCGTCGAGGCCGGCATGTCCATGGAACACGCCTTCAAGCGCGTCGCCAAGGAAATCGGCGCCCAGTCGGTGGAACTGGCCGAAGAGCTGACCCTCACCACCGCCGAACTCTCCTTCCTCGAGGATCGCACCCGCGCCTATGAAAATCTCGGGCGCCGCACCGGGCTGGACAATGTCAAGTCGGTGATGACGGCCCTGATCCAGGCCGATCGCTACGGCACTTCCGTCGGCCAGGCCCTGCGCGTCATGGCCGAGGAAGGCCGCGAGGCCCGCATGATGGAAGCGGAGAAAAAAGCCGCCGCCCTGCCACCCAAGCTGACCGTGCCGCTGATCATCTTCTTCCTGCCGGTGCTCTTCATCGTCATCCTCTCCCCCGCCATGATCCAGGTGTTTACTGGGTCGGTGTCGAGGACAATGGGTGGGGGCTGAGGACAAGGGCAGGGGCCCGCCGCGTGACGGCAACTAAGGGGTGGGAAGCGGACCGACTGCTTTTGACAATTTGGCGTCGAAAGCGGACTTCCCAGCTATGATGTTCTCGAAGCAATTCGAGGCAGGTGGCGCCAGATCTGGCCTTCATGACCACTTGCAGTAGTATGCACCCCTTCGAGAACAGCACCCAGACGTTGGGCGACCCCTTGCGACGCGTGGTTTTCGACATTCACCCAGCTCATTAAACGACCATTGCCGGTATGGGCGTAGTACCAGTCACGGGCGGCGGCTGCGGCTTCCGTCGCATATCCCATGCCATCGAAGCCCTCAAAGAGATGCCAGGCTAACTCAGGCTCTGCGTTGTGCAGGTGGAAGATAGGACCGGCTCGTCCGACGAACTGACCGGTACTGCTGAGTTCAATTGAAAAAAAACCGTAAGAGCGTAGCGCCCAGTGTCCGAGGTCTGCGAGGAAGGCACGCCACAGAACGTTTTCTTCCGCGACCCCTCCTAGAAAACGCATGCGCTCTGATGACCGTCCAAACTCGCGTAGAGCCTCGAAGTCTGATGCGCGTGGTGCTCGTAAAGTGAGCCGATCAGTGAAAATTTGCGGGCCATCAATCATATTGCAATTCTACACGCTGCATTTGCCAGGATAGGCACATTGGGCCGCGCTCGATTAGGCAGTTAACACAGTGACTGCAGTTGGGCCAGTCAACCGCCTACTAATGACAACCGCAATGGGGTCGGACTCTGCCATGCTCGATACCTCGGTTGAGCACAGCCCACCAACACC
>CBFGTF010000255.1:0-3392 GCA_965651655.1 uncultured Devosia sp. | reverse complement strand
AGGCGACGGACAACCAGACGAAATGAAAAGGCGGGTCGCAAGGCCCGCTTTTTTTTTGTTTTCCGGTCAGCGCTTGCCCACCGCCAGCTGCGCCCGTATCGCCGGATCGGCATCGAGAAAATCGGCTTCCACCGTCGCGCCCACTGCGTCGAAGTAGCGGCTGAGAAAATTTCGGAACGACGCGGCCAGCGCGATATCGGCGATATTGAGATCAGAGAAACCGGCATCCCGCAGCCGCGCGATATGGCTCTGGTCGATCCTGGAGGCATCGCGGGTGATCTGCTCGGCATAGGCGAGCATTTCCACCTGCTGCGCGCTGAGCCCGGCATTGCGATAGTCGCGATGTACCGCCAGGGCCTGGTCGCGCCCGATCATGCCCGACAGGCTCTTGAAATAGACATGCGAGCAGTAGCTCGATGGCACATGCCGGGCGCAGATGAAGGTGATGAGGCGGAAATTGAGCAGCCCCAGGGAGAAGCCGTCGCGCATCTGGTGCAGCAGTGTCTCCACCGGCACCAGCATATCCGGCCGGGCCGACCAGCATTCGGTCGCCTCCATGACCCGCCCCATGGAGGCGATCTCGGCCGCGTAAATGTCCGCCATGTCTCCACTGGCCTCGGACGGCGAGACGGTCTTGATATACATGTGAGCTGCTCCTGAGCGCTGTCCCGAGAACAGTCTAGCACGGCGGCCAGAACTGTAGCTCTTTTGCTCGCCGGCATTCTGGGCCACTCTGGTTGCGTTCTGCAGCGGGGGTGGCGGCACAGAGGAGGGGGATTTGAGGCTCTTTCGGCTTGTTGTGCGGCTGTTTTCCGCGCGGCGGCAGCCGGCGCGGCGGATCGAGCCGGAGCTGGTTCCGCAATTGCCGCGGGAAATGCGCGTGGTGGTGGTGCGTCCCGACCGTCCTGCGGTGCCGCAGGTGGAAAGGGTGCTGCGCGGGCCATGCTGGGTGGTCGATGGCGATACCATCATCATCGATAAGATACGGATCCGGATTGCCGGCATCGATGCGCCGGAACTCGACCACCCCTGGGGGAAGCAGGCGAAGTGGGCGCTTGTGAAATTGTGCAAGGGCCAGATGGTGACGGCCCATATCAGGCCCGAATTGTCCTATGACCGGATGGTCGCCCAATGCCTGCTGCCCGATGGACGCGACCTCGCCGCCGAAATGGTCCGGGCCGGGATGGCGCTGGACTGGCCGAAATTCTCGGGCGGAAAATACCGGCATCTCGAAACCCCGGATGCGCGAAAAAAGCTCTGGCGGGCATCCGTTCGGCAGCGGGGCTTGATGCGCTCGATCGATGACTGACGTTAGCCGGCTGCCAGGTGAAGCGCCCGCAAGGCCTCCATCTGTGCCGCCTCGACACCGGGGCCGGCGCGATCCCGCGCTTCGCCGGCGGCGGCCAGAACCGGATCAACCGGCATGTATCGTCGGCTCCATCGGCTGATCTGGGCCAGGATCGGCAGCAGCTCTATCCCCTTCTCCGTCAACGAATAGATGGCCTTCAGCCGGTGCTCTGGATCGTCGGCGCGCGTGATGATGCCGGCATCGACCAGCATGGCCAGCCGGTCGGACAGGATGTTGGTCGAAATGCCCTCCGCCGAGGCGAGGAATTCGCGGAAGTGGCGTTTGCCGGCAAACATCAGGTCACGGATGATGAGCAGGGTCCATTTGTCGCCAAACACTTCAAGGCCAAGATTGATGGGACAGCCGGAACGATGGTGGGTTTTGGTCATGGCTTGACTCTAGTCATTATAGTTGCAAAAAGCAAGTGATTGCATTTTGAAACCATAGGAGGAGAGCGTGACCACTTTCATGATCGTACACGGCGCCTAGACCGGGGCGTGGAGCTGGGACGAGGTGGCGGCGCCTCTGCGTCGTCTGGGACATGATGTGCATGTGCCGCCGCTGAGCGGGCTGGGCGAGCGCTCTCACCTGTCGAAATTGCCCATTACCCTCACCACCCATATCGAGGACATTGTCAATGAAATGGTCTGGCACGACCTGCACGACGTGGTGCTGGTGGCCCATTCCTATGGCGGCTTTGTCGCGACGGGGGTGGCGGAGCGGGTGTCGGACCGCATTGCCTCGGTCGTCTATGTCGATGCGTTCATTCCCCAGGATGGCCAGTCATTTGCCGATCTGATCGGGACCGAACTTGAGGGCGATACAGTCCCTGTGCCGGAGATGGGTGACGATGAATATCCCACCAGCGCGCTGACCGCCCGCGTGCGGCAATTGGCGACGCCGCAGCCCGTGGGCACCTTCACCGAGCGTCTCAAGGTTACCGGCGCCTATCGCGGCATCGGCCGCAAGACCTATGTGCTTGCCAACGGCTGGGAGGGTTTCCAGTCCAGTGCTGCGCCGCTGCGCGATGACCCGGCCTGGACGGTACATGAATTGCCCTGCGGTCATGACGTCCCCCTGATCATGCCCGCGGAACTGGTCGCGCTGCTGCTGCGCGCATAGACGAAAGCGGGCCGATGGCCCGCTTTGTGTCTTGCGATGGCGCGATGCGCTCAGGCAGCGCGCTTGATGTCCGCCACTTTGTCGGTGGCCTGTGCCACTGCCCAGTTGAGGGCATAGTCGGCGACCTCTTCCCAGCCGGCGTCACCCAGCGTCCAGTGCGAGCGGTCCTCGAAGATCTTGAGTTCGGTCGTGGCCCTGGCCTTCTTCTGCTTGTTGTAGATGGCGCGGGTCATCGAGGCATCGGCGATCAGGTCCTTGCCGCCGCCGATCAGCAGCAGGGGGGCGCGGTTCTGCCCGGCAAAGTCGATCTTGATCGGGTTGAGGACGCCATCCCAATAGACCCGGCCGGCGGTGGGGACCACATAGCGCTCGAACTCGGCTTCCACCAGGTCCGCCGGGATGGTCTGGGCGAACCGGGTCCGGAAGAACTTGAGCGACATATGCTTGACCTTGCCGTAGCTGAACAGATCACCCAGCACCGGCAGGGCCGAGAGGATGGCCTGGGGCCCCAGCGGCACGCCGGGGGTCGGGGCCGGATCGATCGACACACCGGCCACGCCCAGGCCGCGTTCGAGCAGGTGCTGCACATAGACGCCGCCCAGCGAGTGTCCGATCAGGATCGGCTGTTCCGGCAGGGCGCGGATGATGCGCTCGTAGTGGGCGATGATTTCGCGCTGTCCGGTGCGGGCCAGTTCGGGCGAAGGATTGGCGCGCAGCTCGGCCGGGCTGCGATCATCGAACGGCCAGTCCGGCACGATGACTTTATAGCCCCGAGCCTCATAGCGGGCCTTGACGTGTTCGAAGGAAAGGCTGTTGAGCCAGGCGCCGTGAACGAGAACGATGGTCTTGGTCATTTCATATCTCCTGTGTTGGGCAAACCCTTGTTCGCCTTGATGTGAGAAGCCTATGCTTGCCCAAGGGC
>CBFGTF010000254.1:0-3402 GCA_965651655.1 uncultured Devosia sp. | reverse complement strand
TGTTCTTTACCCCTCATGGCGAGAGCCGGCTGGCGCTGATCCCCACCGCCGAAGTGCCGATGACAAATTTCGTCCGCGAATCCATCCTCGCCGAAGAAGAACTCCCGCTTCGCTTCACAGCGCTCACGCCCTGCTTCCGCTCGGAAGCCGGTTCGTCGGGCCGTGACACGCGCGGCATGCTGCGCCAGCATCAGTTCAACAAGGTCGAACTGGTGGCCATCACCACGCCCGAAGAGGCCGAAAACGAACATGAGCGCATGCTGGTCGCCGCCGAGGCGGTATTGCAGAAGCTCGGCCTCCATTATCGCGTCATGAAGCTGTGCACCGGCGACATGGGCTTTGGCGCCCGCCGCACCTATGACATGGAAGTCTGGCTCCCGGGCCAGGACACCTATCGGGAGATTTCCTCGGTCTCGGTCTGTGGCGATTTCCAGGCTCGCCGCATGGAAGCCCGTTATCGCCCCAGCGGCGAAAAGCAGGCGCCGCGCTACGTCCATACCCTCAACGGCTCCGGCACTGCCGTTGGCCGCTGCCTGATCGCTGTCCTCGAAAACTACCAGCAGGAAGATGGCTCGGTTCTCATCCCCGAGGCGCTGCAACCCTATATGGGCGGCGTGAAGTCCATCGGCGGCAGGGGATGAGCCTGCGCATCCTCATCACCAATGACGACGGCGTGGATGCGCCGGGCATCGCCGTCATGGCCGAGATTGCGCGCGCCATCTCCGATGACGTCTGGATCGTCGCGCCCGATGGCAACCAGTCCGGGGCAGGGCACCGCTTCACCTTTGGCCGCGAACTGAGTTTCAACGACCTCGGGTCGCAGCGTTTTTCAGTCAAGGGAGGCTCGCCGGCCGATTGCGTCGTCGCCGGCATGACCCATATCCTGGGCGACCGGCCCGCCGATCTCGTGCTCTCCGGCGTCAATGCCGGCCAGAACCTGGGCGATATCGTCAACTGTTCCGGCACAGCCGCCGGCGCGCGCGAAGGCGTGTTGCAGGGCGCCATCGGCATCGCCATGAGCCAGTCCATGGACTACGAGGTATCGCACAAGCCCGATTGGACCAATGCCACCCGCTTCGGCGCCGAAGTGGTCTCGGCCATTCTTGCGGCCCATGGCGGTGACGACGTCTTCTACAATGTCAATTTTCCATTCTGCGGCGTGAGTGAGGTCACCGGCATCGCCGCCGTGGCGCATCAGCGCTTCTCGCGCTCACCCATCCGCTATTATCCGAGCGACAATGAGGGCCAGTTCTTCATGGCCATCCCGGAAACCCCGCTGCCCCTCGATCCTGGTGCCGATTTCGAGACTCTCCGTCGCGGCAATGCCATCACCGTCACCCCCTTCGCGCTCCAGCAGACCCATCGGGTTGCGCTCGACCGACTGGGGAACCTGGCGCTCAAGGGGCGATAAGCGTCGCCCCTCTACGGGCCTGCTTCATATCTCCGCATACTCGGTGTCGCCCTCGGACGTGATCCGAGGGCCATTCGTCATAACTTCAATTGTTTCGGTTGGCCCTCGGGTCGAGCCCGAGGGCGGCTCGGTGGGTGTATGTCCTTCTATGCAGGCCTCCATGGCGAGGTGCCTCCCACAGCCGTGATCGTCCCTTTTCCTCTTAACCTTACCCACCCCTGAATCACCCCATGACGAATTCACTCAAATCGCATCGACTTTAAACTCGTCTTTACCTTGCCGGCGTAGCGTCAAGCCTAGTTGTTGTGTACCTGCGTACGAGTAAGCCGATGCGTAATCGCGTTTTTCCGCGAACCCATAGAAGTGCGGTCGCCGTTGCCGGTGTCATGATCGCGGCAATTGGATTGACCGGCTGTTCGAGCCTGGGAGGTCGCAGTTTCAGCGACTCCACGGTGACAGGTTCAGTTGCGCAATCCGCGCCCACAAATCTCAATCAGCCCATGCCCCCGACGCTTGGCGCGCCCCAGGGCGTGCAGGTCGCCAGCATGGAATTCCTGCCGCCGGCCAATGTCGGCGCATCCTGGACTGGTGGCGGCACATTGCCACCGGCTCCTGTCGGCAATGGCTTCATGCAGCCATCCGGCACGACTTCGCCGATCGGCGCCACTGGCTCCACGGTGCAGACCCAGGCCCTTCCTGCATTGAGTTCGTCGTCATCTATGGGAAACACGCAAGCCATGCCTGCTCAGCAAAGCCTTGCCCCTCTGCCGGCCGCTCCTGCTGCCGTCGCCATGGGCACCAGTCCTTCCAGCGCCGCTCTTCCGGTCAATTCCAGCGTGCCGGTGCAGACCGCCGCCGCCAATGCCAATGGCTATACCCACACCATTGCCAGCGGCGAGTCGCTCTATACCATCGCCCGCAAGTATGACGTGACCACCCAGGCCATCGTCCATGCCAACAATCTCGGCTCTCCCGACAAGATCGTCGTTGGCCAGAAGATCGTCATTCCGGGCCGGTCTGATCTGGTCAACAGCGCGCCCGTCCAGGTCGCCAGTGCCAGCCCGCAGGCCACGGCAACCACGCTTCCTGCCGCCCGCCCAGCCAACCTGGCCAGCACCAATGTGCTCCAGGCGGCGACCGCGCCCGCTCCGGCAGCGACGGCCCCGGCAGCAACCCCTGTTGCGACCCCTGCGCCCACCCAGGTCGCCATTGCGCCGCCGGCGGCCGAGCCGGTTGCCTCAGGCAGCGACAAGTTCGGCTGGCCCGTCTCGGGCCGGATCATCACCGATTTCGCGGCCTCGCGGGGCACCGGCATCAATATCGACGTGCCGGAAGGCTCCAGCGTCAAGGCCGCCGAGAACGGCACCGTCATCTATGTCGGTTCGGGCGTCGAGGGTTATGGCAATCTCGTGCTGATCCGCCACCCCAATGGCTATGTCTCGGCCTATGCCCACCTCGCCTCGATGAGCGTGGCCAAGGGCGCCGTGGTCAATCGCGGCGACGCCATCGGCGCCGTGGGCCAGACCGGTTCGGTATCGCGTCCGCAGCTCCATTTCGAGCTGCGCAAGGGGGCCACTCCCGTCGATCCTGTGCCCTTGCTGGCCAGCTGACCGACTGACGACCTCCAATGGGAAGGGCCGGGCGTGGTGCACCGGCCCTTTTCATTTGCGCCATTGCCCCTAGACGCTTTTGCCTTCCTCGCCTGCCAGCGTCCGCACCAGCTGGATTGCCACGCGACCCGACCGGGCCCCGCGCGTGGCCGACCATTCAATGGCCCGCGCCCTGAGGCTTTCGGCATCGATGTCGAGGCCATAGTAGGCCGCATAGCCCGAGACCATGGCCAGATAATTGTCCTGGTCCGAATTGTGAAAGCCCAGCCACAGCCCGAATCGGTCCGAAAGCGACACTTTCTCCTCCACCGCTTCGGAAGGGTTGATGGCCGTCGAGCGCTCGTTCTCGATCATGTCGCGCGGCATCAGGTGGCGGCGGTT
>CBFGTF010000253.1:0-3415 GCA_965651655.1 uncultured Devosia sp. | reverse complement strand
CCCTCCATGTTCAGGAATTCCTGATAATAGGGGTGAGTGTCCATTTCCTGGTCGTTCATGACCATGAAATCATAGACGACGTCATTTCCCGGACGGCTCCAGATATATTTGGTGCGCGGGCAGAGTGGTGCGTAGTGCTCCAGATAGGCCGACATGCTGCCCGGCGGCAGGCTGGAGGCGCGGAATGCGAGATGGCTCCGCGTCCTGCGGTCGAAAGTCTCCAATGTCGCAAATTCGGCGTTCAGCAATCTTGCGATTTCGGCAAGCGCGCGCTCCCAGCCTGCCTCGTCGACACCTGCAATATCAATCGCGTCCAATGCGGCCTTCAGCGCATTTTCATCGGCCATTGTTCGTGTACGGTACTCCCTGCTCCTCACTATATTGTTCTGGCATCTTGAAAATTTTCAAGCTCTACATTGGCATGACAAGAAGTGGTGATGCCCGGAGTTCCCTTGGGGCCTAGCCTGAAGACGAATCGTCTGGGGAGGGAAGCAATCATGGCCCGCAAATTTGCCGTTCTGGCAGGCTCGATCGGACTGGCACTGAGCCTGAGCGCCGGCACAGCCATGGCCAGGGATGCCGATCTCGCCCAAGCGCAGTTGCATCTGAGGATACTGGGCTACGATCCGGGGCCGGTCGATGGCGCGATGGGGGGCCGTACATTGTCTGCCCTGAGTTCATTTCACGCGGCCCGGGGAAGCAATTTTGACGGCACGTTCGATGCCGACGACATAGACGCGCTCTATGCGGCGCTGGCGGAGACTGCCTTCAATGGCGCTCCGCCCGCGATCGACGCCAAAATGGGCCGGACGACGCAGAACCGGCAGTTCGATTTCGTACCGGAGGTGGACCTTGCAACGCTCTATACACCGCTGAGTACTTTGAAACCCGAGGCCCTGGGCGAAAAGCTGCGCGCGGCTGAAAATACGGCCTATTGCGCCACGACCAGTGAACCGTTTCCAGCAGCAGGGCAGGCCCTGCAGACTTATTCCAGCTTCCGGGAGTTCGAGACGACCGGCCGGCGAAACCTGCATCCGGGTGTAAAATGGCTAGAAGAGCTGTCGATGGCCGTGCAGGTGCGTTCCGGGGCGGCGGCGCTCGGAGATGCCGAGGCGGCCAGCGCGCTGAAAGCGGCCTTGCTGGAGCATGCCGAGGCGGGGAGCGGCCTGAACACCTCCAATCTTGTCGACCGGGATGGCAGGGTGATCGTCTATCCGGACTTCGCCGCGGGCACGATTGCGGCCCAGGCGCTGCTGGCCAATTATGTCGTCGCGCGCGACGCGCTGTCATTGTCGGATGATGAGCAGGCCCTTATCGAGACCTGGCTGTCCAGACTGTTCGAAAGTTTCCCGGACAGCGCCTTTGCACTCAGCAACGGGATTGCGTCGATCTCGCAGGAAGTGGGCCGGCTTGGGCGCTCAATGATGCTCCATGCCCTGATGACCGATGATGTGGATCAGTTCAACAGGGGTGCGCAACTGGCCCTGAGCGCGGCCTCCTTCGTGCGCGAAGATGGTTCAGAGCGATTGGGCGCCTCGCGCGGGAACCGGGCGCTGTTCTATCAGGGCACCGCGCTGATGTATGCCATGGAGACCTATGTGATCCTGGACAGCCAGGGCGTGGATGCGGCAGCGATCATGGGGCCGACAGTGCACCGGCTCGCCGATTTCTGGGGACGCGCCTGGCATGACCATTCGGTACTCTTCCCCTATGCGCAGGAAAACGAGGCGGTTTTCGTAGGCTCCGACTACCGCCAGCAGGATCAGGTGCAGGTTTCGTCGGGGCTCGACCTGTATATGCCGATTGCCGAAGATGGCGAAAGCCGCGACCGGCTGCTCGAAGCGCGTGCCACTTATCCATTCCGGCGCCAGATCGGCGACATATTCGTTTCCACCTGCATGGGCCAGATCCTGGGCGACTATGACCCGCCCGCGCCAGTTGAGGGTGGAGGCATTGGCGGGGTCGAAAGCGATAGCGTGCTCGATGTGTCCGGGGCCAATTTCTTCCAGATCGATGCGGAGGAATTCTACACCGGCTATGGCGTCAATCTTGCCGGGGTGAAGCTGGATGGCGCTCCCTACAATATTGCGCGCTTCGAGATGATCGCCGACTGGGTGGGGCGCAAGGATCGCATCGCCAATCTGGAACTGCTGCGTATCAGTTTCGACCGCTCAGAACTGTCCGAAGCCGAAAGCCGGGCTGCCGAATATACCACATGCGGGCCCGTCGCTGCGGTGGATGACGAATGGGGGCAGCGCTTCCGGTTGCATTTCGGCACCGAAGCACAAAGCAATGCCTGTATCCTGGACAAGATGGGGGCCCGGGACAGGCTGTTCTGGTCCACAATCCTGGTGAATTTCGATGTCGTGCTCGATGCTGCCGGAGGCGATGCCCTGGCAGAGGAAATCAGGGCGATGTACGAGCAGAAGAAGTAGGATAGGGGCGGATGACGGGCGGCCCTAAAACCCGAACAGGTGCCGGGCAAGCATGGCGGCGGCCCAGCCGGCGACCAGCATGATCAGGCCCGGATAACGCAGGCTGACTATGGCGGCCGCCACCAGGGCGATGCGGACATCCCAGCCGCCGGTAAAGAAGGCCGGGGCCCAGAGGGTCGTCAGCACGGCGGCCGGGACGGCATTGAGCGCCTGTTCGAGCCGGGGCGGCAGGGTGCGCATGCGGGTGATGAGGACATAGCCCCCGACCCGGGTGGCGTAAGTGGCCAGGGCCGCGGCCAGGATCAGCCAGAGCGTGGACAGGTCGTTCATCAGTGCGAGACCTCGCTGCGGTCTTCCCGAGGCCTGTCGGGCAGCGGCAGCAGGGCGGCGATGGCGACACCGCAGATGGCGCCGATGCTCACGTGCCAGGGCGAACCGACAAGGTAGTATCCAACAACCGAACCGGCCATGCTGGCCGCTACGACCGGGTAGAATCCAGGCTTGCGGCGGAAGCCGACGACGAGGCCAAGGAAGTAGATCGGCAGGAGCACGTCGATGGCCCAGACGCGCGGGTCGCCCAGCATGGATCCAAACCAGGCCCCGAGCACCGAGAACAGCAGCCAGGGGAAATAGATCACGAGGGCGAAGGCCATGTACCAGGTAAAGGTGAGCGGCTTGCCCGCTTCAGCGCGCCTTATGGCTTCGGCAAATTGGGGATCGATCAGGAAGAAGAAGGCGACGGCCTTGTGCACCAGGCTGTAGTCGCGGATGTGCCGGGCGATGGCTGCCGAATAGAGTATGTGCCGAAAATTGACGGCGAAAATCGAGAGCACGATGAGCCAGGGCGCGACATGCTGGCCGAAAAGCTCGATGCCGACCAATTGGCTGGCGCCGGCATAGATGGTGGCGCTCATCAGCGCTACGTCCAGGACGGTGAGGCCATTGTCGATGGCGACGGCACCGAACAGCACGGCGAAGGG
>CBFGTF010000252.1:0-3423 GCA_965651655.1 uncultured Devosia sp. | reverse complement strand
TCAGCTCGCGCGGCTGACGCTATGGACCACCACGTCTGCGAGAATGGTCTTCATCTCGCTCTCGGGCAGGTTGGACAGGGCAGCAATGGCGGCCCTGGCATGCTCCTGCGCCTTGGCCAGCGTCCGGTTCAGCGTGTCATACCGGTTGAAGATCGCCACCACCTGGTGCACTTCGAGATCGGTGGCTTCGGCATTGCCCAGCGCCGAGGCGATGATGGCCCGCTCGCTCTCGGAGGCCGCTTCCAGCGCCAGGATCACCGGCAGGGTCATCTTGCCCTCGCGCAGGTCGTCCCCGACATTCTTGCCCAGCGTGCCCGACTGCCCGCCATAGTCGAGCGCGTCATCGACCAGCTGGAAGGCATTGCCCAGTTCCAGCCCATAAAGCGCCAGCGCCTCGCGGCCGGCAGCGTCGGCGCCGCCCGACATGGCGCCCACTTCGCAGGCGGCCTCGAACAGCACGGCGGTCTTGGCGCGAATGACTTCGGCATAGTCGGCGGCGGTCGTATCGAGATCGCCGGTCTTGGCAAGCTGGAAAACCTCGCCTTCGGCCATCACGGCTGAAGCGGCGGACAGCACGCCCAGCGCATCGATATTGCGGGTTTCCACCATCATCATGAAGGCTTGGCCCAGCAGGAAGTCACCCACCAGGATCGACGCCTTGTTGCCCCACACCATGCGGGCCGCCGGCTTGCCGCGGCGCATGTCGCTTTCGTCCACCACATCGTCGTGCAGCAGGGTGGCATTGTGCATGAATTCGACGGCAGCCGCGAAATTGATGGCGCTGCCATTGCCCTTGCCGAACAGGATAGCGGCGGCCACGGTCAGCATGGGGCGCAGGCGCTTGCCGCCGCTGTCGATGAGATAGCGGGCCAGTTCGGGCACCATGTCGACATGGCTGTGCGCGCGATCCAGGATCAGCGCATTGACGCGCGCCATGTCCTCAGCGGTCGCGGCCATCAGCCGCTCCACCGGGTTCATCGCTGGCGTTTCCTTGATCTGGGGCAGAACTGACACCGCCATAAGTCCTTGTTGCCTTCGCTGGCAAATCGGGTTGAGACCGCCATGCGCGTACCTGTAAGGTCGCCACAGACCAGCCATCCGGGTGCGATGTCCCTAGACCAGCCAATTGAGTTTGTAAAACACCAAACCGTCACGCGCGATGCCTTTTTGGGCGGTCGCCTCACTCTGTCGCAGCCTCATGCCGGCTTTCGCGCCGGGCTGGACAGTGTGCTGCTGGGCGCGTCGGTCCCCTCCGGAACGAAAAGGCTGCTGGACCTGGGCGCCGGGGTCGGCACGGCCGGTCTGGTGGCGCTGGCCATGCAAAGGGCCGGCCGGGTGGACCTGGCCGAACGCGATCCGGCCACGCTGGAGCTGGCCAGGGGCAATATCGCCGACAACGGACTGGCCGAGCGCGCTTCGGTCCTGGCCGTCGATATTCTCGCCAGGGCCACCGAGCGCCGCGCCGCCGGGCTCGCGGACAATGCCTATGACGCAATCATCGCCAATCCGCCATTCTTTGGTGCCGGGCAGGGGACGCCGGCGCCGGACACCAGCCGCGCCGATGCCCGCCACATGGATGGCGAGGCGCTCGAACATTGGGTCCGCTGCGCGGCGGCCTCGGCCAAGGCGGGGGGCACGGCCATATTCATCTACCCCGCCACCGGGCTTGCCGCGCTCCTTGCCGCCTTCGAACCGCGTTTCGGCGCCGTGCAGGTCCTGCCACTCTCGCCCCGCCCCGGCGAGCCGGCCAGCCGGGTGCTCATGCGCGGCATCAAGGGATCGCGTGCACCCCTGACCCTGCTCTCGACGCGCGCTCTACACGGGGCCGATGGCAATGGCTTTGCGCCTCCGTTCGACGCGATCCTCAAGGGCGCGGCGGCGCTGGACTGGTAATCGGCCCGGGCCTTCCCTAAATAGATCGGCAATTCCCGAGGAGTGGACATGCCCGAAACGCCTGCCCCCAAGCGCAATTGGCTGAGCCGCCTGCTGCGCCGTCCGCCCGTCATTCCCGTGGTGCGGCTGCATGGCGTCATCGCCGCAGAGCAGCGTCCGGGCCGGCTTAATATCGCCACGGTCGAGCCGCTGCTGGCCAAGGCATTCGGTATGAAGTCCGCGCCGGCCGTTGCCATCGTCGTCAATTCCCCCGGCGGCTCCCCGGTCCAGAGCCGCCTCATCTCCAAGCGCATCCGCGACCTGGCCGACCAGCACAATAAACCGGTCCTGGTCTTCGTCGAGGATGCAGCCGCCTCGGGCGGCTATTTCATCGCCGTGGCGGGGGACGAGATCTTCGTCGACCCATCCTCCATTGTCGGCTCCATCGGCGTCATCATGGCCACCTTCGGTTTCGTCGGCGCCATCGACAAGCTCGGCATCGAGCGGCGCGTGCATACGGCCGGTCGCAACAAGTCGACCCTCGATCCCTTCCTGCCGGAAAAGACGGAGGACGTCGAACGCATCAAGCGTTTCGAACTCGATATTCATGACGTGTTCATCAAGCATGTCCAGGAGGGGCGCCGGGGCCGTCTCAAGGCCGATGACGATACCCTGTTCACTGGCGAATGGTGGACCGGCCTGCGCGGCATCGAGCTGGGCCTGGTCGATGCCATAGGCGATCTCCACGCCACCCTGCGTGAACGCTTCGGCCCCGAAGTCGTCCTGCGCCCCATCGCGCCCAAACGCCCCTTCTTCGCATTGCCCCGGCTGGGATTTTCTGCCCAGGGCGTGGTAGATGACGTCGCCACATCCATCGAGGACCGCGCCGTCTGGGCGCGCCTCGGCCTCTAGGGGTCATCCATGCTGCTGCGCATACTGCTCTTCGCCGCCCTCGCCCTGCTGATCTATTTCGGCCTGCGCCGCATCTGGAAGGACTGGTCCGGCAAGTTCAATGCCGATGCCGAGGAAGCCAAGCGCATCGCCCGCGAACGGGATCTCGCCGAACGCCAGCGCCCCGACGTCATCGATTTGAAGCGCGGTGACGATGGCACCTTTCGCCCCAGGGACAAGGACGACGCCGACAAGCGGCATTGACCGCTTGGACCTGCCAAACTAGAGGTTTGTCCCGCATATTTGCAGGATAGTATCGATGACCTCTCGCCCCGCCCATATGGACCCGAAGAACTCGTTCCAGGGTCTGATCCTGACGCTCCAGCAGTTCTGGGCCGAGCAGGGTTGCGTCATTCTGCAGCCATTCGACATGCAGATGGGCGCGGGTACGTTCCACACGGCCACCACGCTCCGGGCCCTTGGCCCCAAGCCGTGGAACGCCGCCTATGTGCAGCCCAGCCGCCGTCCCAAGGACGGGCGCTATGGCGAGAACCCCAACCGGCTCCAGCATTATTACCAGTTCCAGGTGATCCTGAAGCCCTCGCCGGACAATATCCAGCAGCTCTATCTCGACTCGCTGGCCGCCATCGGGCTCGACGC
>CBFGTF010000251.1:0-3428 GCA_965651655.1 uncultured Devosia sp. | reverse complement strand
GCGGCGGCGATTGAGAATCGCGCGGCCGTCCTTGGTGGCCATACGGGCACGGAAACCGTGACGACGGGCACGCACGAGCTTGGATGGCTGGTATGTACGCTTCATGACATCAGACCGCGCAGTTGCACGGTTCCTCTTGTTTGGTGCTGCTTGAAAGCAGAAATTGTGATGACGGCTGACAGACAGGCCGCCTTCCGGGTTGGTGGCGTCTATAGGGAAAAGAGTCTCCCAAGTCAACGCGCCTCAACACCCAGAACACGCCTGTTCGCCCTGTTGTCAAGCCGGGCTTTCCCCCGCATAAGAGCAGCATTGGTTCTGGCCTCATGGCGGATATGGCTGAGATATCACGACCCGAGCTCTGCATTGTCGGCGCAGGGGCGCTGGGCATAGCGCTGGCGCAGCATGCTAGGCGGCTGGGCGTCGACGTGACCCTGGTCGATCGCGGCTTTGTGGAGCCCGGCGACGCGCCGCAACGGGCCCTTCGCCTGGCCGCGCTTGTCGCCAGTGCGGCGGCCGCGGCGGGCATTCGCGCCGCTCCTGCCCTGGGACTGGGTCCGCTCGAACCAAAGATCGGCATGAAGGCCGTGCAGGACCGAGCGCGGCAGGTGGCAATGAGCGCGGCCCCGCTCGACAGCCATGAGCGGCTGGCGGCTCTTGGCATCAACGTGGTGAGCGGTGCTGCCCATTTTGCCGACCCGGGCTGCCTGGTGGTTGGCGAGGTTCACATCCGGGCGCAGGCCTTCGTGCTGGCGGTGGGCAATGATGCCATCGTGCCCGCGATTCCGGGACTTGAGGACGCGGGCTATTTCACCCTCGAAACCATCCTGGACAATAGCCGCAAGCTCACCCATCTGCTGGTGATCGGGTCGGACGCCGAGGGGCTGGCGCTGGCCCAGGCCCATGCGCGGCTCGGTTCGCAGGTGACCGTGGTGCCCCAGGGTCCGGCACTGGCGGGATATGATGTGGAGGCGGCGAGCATCCTCCTCCAGGCGCTGGCCGACGAGGGCGTCAGGGTGCTTGACGGCGGCTCGGTCCGAGCGGTCCAGCCGCGATCGCAGGGCATCGGCGCGGTGGTGGATTTGCCCGAGGGTGGCGAGGAGATGCTCGATCTCTCCCATATCCTTGTGTGCAACGGCCAGGTGGCGCGCCTGGCTGACCTCAATCCCGATATTGCCAGGCTGCGATCCCTGCGCGGCCAGACCGGCCGATATGCCATAGGGGCGCTGGGGCAGACCAGCAATCGCCGGGTTCGCGTGGCCGGCATGGCCGCCGGATTGGATCAATGGCAGCATGCCTTGTCGCATGGTCGGTCGGTGGTGGAGTCGCTGGTGCTGGGCGTGCCGCGGCATCGTCCGGCAGCGCTGCCACGGCTGGTGCTGACCGAGCCGGCCCTGGCCCAGATCGGGCGCCTGCCGGCCGATACGAGCAAGCTGGCGCCGGGGCACGGCCTGTACCGGGTCAATCTGGCCGAAAACGCCGTGCTGCGGGCGCAGGGGCGTGGCGGGGGCCTGGTCAAGGTGCTCGCCGATCCCAAAGGGCGGCTGATCGGGGCGAGTGTGGTGGGACCGGGCGCGGCGGACATGGCCGGAGTGCTTGCCCTGGCGATGGACCAGGGCGTGGCGCTGGATGGGCTGGCTGACCTGCCCATCCCCTATCCCAGCCTGATGTCGAGCCTTGTGGCGCTGGGCGAAAACCGATTGGCGGCCCGCACCGTATCTTCCTGGGCGAAGCGCCGCGGCGCGCTTGCGCGCATTTTGCGCCTTTGAGCCGGGGTGAAATTTCGCCTGACGCCGGGGGGCGACTGGCATAGGATCGGGGCGATGAAAGACCAGCCCAGTATTATCACAGGCCGGTTTTCGGGCCTTTCGAGCAAGCTGATCGCCACGATCATCGGGGTCATCCTGCTCGTCGAGATTGTCGTCTATCTGCCTTCGCTGGCCAGCTTCCGCTCCACCTGGCTGGAAGACCGGCTGCGGGTCGGCGTGGTGGCCGCCCGCGTGCTCGATGCGGTTCCCGATGTCATGGCGCTGCCACGCGAACTGACCGACCGGCTGCTCAATGCGGCGGGCGCGGATGCCATCGTCTATCGGCGTGAAGGACAGAGCCAGATGATCGAGCTGACCGACCCGGTCATGCCCGATGTGGTGGTGACCGCCGACCTGCGACTGCGGGATCTGCCCAGCCAGGTCTGGGGCGCACTCGACACGCTGTTTGCCGGGCCGGGCCGGACCCTGCGCGTGGTTGGCGCCGGAGATATGGAAGAAAGCCTGGTCGAACTGCTCATGCCAGAGGCGCCGCTGCGCCGCGACATGATCGATTATTCGCGCTCCATCGCCCTGGTGTCGCTCGGCATCGCGGCCGTGACCGCCTTTGTGCTCTATGTGCTGGTCAGCCGCCTGTTCATCGACCCGGTGCTGCGCATGACCGACAATATGCTGGCCTTCCGAAAGGCGCCGGAAAATGCGTCACTGATCCTGATGCCATCATCGCGAGGCGACGAGATCGGTATCCTCGAGCGGGAACTGGCAGCCATGGAAAGCGACCTGTTTTCCATGCTGCGGCAGCGCCGGCACCTGGCTGATCTGGGGCTGGCCGTGGCCAAGATCAATCACGACCTGCGCAACACGCTGACCTCGGCGCAATTGCTCTCCGACCAGGTGGCCACGCTGGACGACCCCAAGGTGCAGCGGCTGGCGCCGCGGCTGGTGATTACCCTGGACAAGGCGATCGGCTTTGCCCAGTCGGTGCTCGACTATGGTCGGGAAACCACCGCCGTGCCACGATTTGCCTCCGTGCCGCTGCGGGGGCTGGTCGAGGATGCGGCCTTCGAGGCCCGCGTGTCGGGCAATCCGCTGATCGGGTTCGACAACAATGTCGAAGAGGCGCTGGTGGTGGAGGTGGATGCCGGGCAGATGGGACGAGTGCTGGTCAATCTGCTCAAGAATGCGCGCGAGGCCCTGGAAACGGGCAGCACGGCACCGCGCGAACCAGTCATTGCCGTCGCCGCCAGCAGCGAGGCGGAGAGGGTCGTGATCTCGATCACGGACAATGGTCCCGGCCTGCCGCCGCGCGCCCGGGAGAACCTCTTCGTGGCGTTCGAAGGGTCAGCCCGCTCGGGCGGAACCGGGCTGGGGCTGGCGATTGCCCGCGAGATCGTGGAGGCGCATGGCGGCACCCTGGCGCTGGGCGAGGCAGAGCAGGGCACACGTTTTGACATCGTGCTGCCGCGCCGGCGCAGCGAGGCCTGAGTGCTTGCACAAAAATCGTGAGTGACCCGCTTGCATTGGCCGGAACGCCCATGTATGGGTTGCCCCGCTTCGATCGGAAGCGCCAGACGCACCGATCCAACGAAGCTTGCCGCATCGTCGGCCTGCGCGCCCGTAGCTCAGCTGGATAGAGCACCAGACTACGAATCTGGGGGTCAGGAG
>CBFGTF010000250.1:0-3448 GCA_965651655.1 uncultured Devosia sp. | reverse complement strand
GCGCCGGCAACGAGGCCAAGTGTCAGGAACTGATCGACAAGGCGAAATATATAGGGGATGTGGAGTAGCGGGCCACACGGGGACGATCCAGCGCGTCGCCCCCAAATTCACGGTCGAATTCGAGGTTTTCGCTGAAGGTATGAATTAGGAAAAACTGGTGCCGGCAGCAGGATTCGAACCCGCGACCCCGAGATTACAAATCACGTGCTCTACCAGCTGAGCTATACCGGCGCCGGAATGGCTTCTACCAGATTGGTCGCGCTTGTCCATGCCCCGGCCGGATTTTTTGTAAACTGAGTCCGGAAAATCCCCTAAGTCCTTCCAGGGCCTTCTGAAAGGGCTTGGCCGTTGTGGATAAGGGTACGCTGCCTTGGCGCGCCGTCGGTTGGCGGATCCTGTCCAAAGTTGTCCCGGCACAATGGGGGCGGCGCCGGGACCGGGACGGTTCAGCATTTTTCGGTGACGATGCAGCAAACCCCTCGATTTCGGAAGCGTATCCTGATGTCCGCGTTGCTGGCGCTTCGGGGGACATGGCCTTGCGCCGGGATGGCTTGACCGTATGGATCTCAAAGACAAAGACAGCCGGCGCGAAAACGGAATAATCCGCCACCGACAGGTCGGCGATCACCGGCCCACGAAACAGCAAGTGCCGGCAGATCCCCTATTCGATTGACCAGAGCGGTTTGTGATCGGACAAGGGGGGCGCGACATTTTTTCAGATCAATGCAGTGAAGCAGTTTCCCTGATGACCGATGCCCGGCGCATTTACCTGATCTTCTTTCTGCAGCCTGTTGCTCTCGGGGCGTGGCTGCCGCAGATTCCAGCGGTTCAGACCGCGCTCGGGCTCAGCAACAGCGGACTTGCGCTGGCGCTGATCGGTGCGCCGATCGGGATCCTGACGACCCTTCTCGTGGCCGGGCGCATCGCAGCACGGTTCGGCGCGCGGCAGGTGGTGCTGGCGTTCTATCCGCTGTTTCTTTTCGCCATGCTGTTGCCGTTCCTGGCGCCCTCGCAATGGCTGCTGATGGCCGGGCTCTTTCTCGTCGGCAGCTCCATGTCGGTGCTGGAGCTGGGGATGAACATTCTCGCGGACGACTATGAGAAAGCGACCGGCCGCCACATCATGAGCCGGGCACACGGGTGCTGGAGCTTCGGCCTCTTGTCGGGCACGCTGATCGGGTCGGCCGTCGCGGGTCTTGGCCTTTCTCCGCTTGGTGCGGGGTTGGTGATTGCATTTGTCGTGGAGGCGCTGGTCTTGCCCGCGATCCGGCGATTGCCCAGACCCCGGGCCGCCGAGGCGCACAGGGAGCGGCATCGCGGGGTTCGTCTGCCGCATCCGGTTCTGCTCGGCGTCTGCTTCTTCACCTTCGGCACGACGATGGTGGAAGGGGCGGTGGAGGACTGGGCGGCGGTTTTCTTGCGGGATGTCTTCGCGGCAGAACCCGGGCTTGCCGGTGTCGGCGTTTCGCTCTTTGCCTTCACCCTGGCCACGACACGGTTCTTCGGCGACCGGCTGCGGCAGGTGGCACCGCCGGGCCGCCTGGGGCAGGGGCTTGCCGTCGTCGGTCTCACCGGTCTGGCAGTTGTCTGGCTGGCGCCGGGCCTGCCGGTAGCTCTTGCCGGTCTCGCCATCCTCGGGATCGGCACGTCGCTGGCCTTTCCGCTCGGGGTCATCGCCGCGTCGCGCGCGCCTGGTCGGAGCGCCGCCTCAAACGTCGCGATCTTGTCCTTCGTGGCACTGCTCGGCTTTCTGGTCGGTCCGCTCACCATCGGGCCGATTGCCGATGCTTTTGGCATCCGCACCGGATTGATGGTGCTGGCGCCGATGATCGGCCTCAGCCTTGTGCTCGCCCCCTGTCTCACGCTGGCCGGACATCAGGACGCTGCCGGGCCGGCCGACCGTGACGCCCGCGGGGAAGCGGCCTGAACGGCGAGGGCGGAGGCGTTACAGCCCCATCTTCATCCGCGCCACGTAGAGCGACAGCACGGCGGCATTGGAGACGTTGAGGGAGCGGATTTCGCCGGGCATGTCGAGCCGGGCGGTGAGGCCGCAGGCCTCGCGCACGCCCAGACGCACGCCTTTGCCTTCCGAGCCCAGCACCAGCACGGTCTTGTCGGTGAAAGGCGTCTCTTCCAGGCTCGCCGGGCCGTCGCTGTCGAGTGCGATGCAGGAAAAGCCCTCGTCCTTCATTTCGGCGATGAAGCGCGCCATGTTCTTCACCCTGACATGCTTGATCATGTCGAGGGCGCCAGAGGCGGATTTGGCCAGCACCGAGCCTTCTTCCGGCGCGTGGCGCTCGGTGGTCACGACGGCATCGGCATCAAGGGCTACGGCGGAGCGCAGAATCGCGCCGACATTATGCGGGTCGGTAACCTGATCGAGGGCAAGCACCAGCCGTGCGCCCTTCAGGTGCTCGGCGCCATAGGCGGGCAGGGGGTCGGCTTCAAGGATCATGCCCTGGTGGACCGCATCCTTCGTCACCATGCGGTCGAGCGCCTTCGGCATCATGTTTTCGACCGGTACGTCGATCGTGACACCCCGCTCTTCAAGGCGGCGCAGCGCGTTCTCGGTGGCAAAGAGCTTCAGCCGCTTGCGGTCCTTGTTGGCAAAGGCGGCTTCCACCGTGTGCAGACCGTAAAGCAGCACAGGCCCTTCCGGCGGCTGGCCGGGACGGCGCGGCGCGGGTTTGCCGGCGAATTTCCTGTTGCCGTGAAAGCCGGGCCTGCCGCCCGGGCGCGAAGGTTTTCTGGTGTCGTTCATGGCGCAGCTCTAGCGGCAAATCGCGGGCAGGAAAAGAGGCAAGCTGCGCCAATGCATTCTTCCAGGATCAAGAGGGCTTCATGATCATGCAACTGACTGTGCCGTGGGCGATCAGCTTGCCGTTGCCGTCGCGCAGATCCCCTTCCGACGTCGCAAGGCGGCTGCCGCGGTGGACGATGCGGCCCTCGCAGACGACTTCGCCGCTGGTCGGCAGGAGCGGGCGGACCATGTTCACGGTGAGCGAGGTGGTCGTATAGAATTCGCCCGGCTGCAGGGTCGTGTGCACGGCGCAGGAAAGCGCGGTATCGATCAGGGTGGAAATCCAGCCGCCGTGGACGGTGCCGAGCGGATTGAGGAATTCCTTCGCCGGCAGGCCGGTGAAGACGGCGCGTCCTTCTGAGAATTCCTTCATGCGGATGTTGGAATGCGCCATGATCGGCGGCGCAGGCAGCTCTCCGGCCATCATCCGCGCGAAAATGTCGAGCCCGGTCATCTCGTGGAAGGCCTTCTTCGGCAGGGCGCCGAGCGTGTGGGTCTTGCCGTCTACCGTGATTGTCTCGGTTTCACTCATTGTTGTCTTCCTTGAGGTCGGAGGGGCGGGGCATGCTCCCGGAAGATGAGGGGCGGGCCGCGGCTTCCCGCTCAACAAGAATATGGACGGCCTTGCGCAGGGCGGACATATGGGCG
>CBFGTF010000249.1:0-3466 GCA_965651655.1 uncultured Devosia sp. | reverse complement strand
TCGGCCAGCTTCTTGCCGAGCTGGTCGCGCAGCATGCGGGACTTGACCATTTCCACCCCACCCTCGGGCAGGTCGCCGAGCTGGAACGGGCCATAGGACACGCGGATCAGGCGGTTCACCTCGAGGCCGAGCGAGCCGAGGACGTTCTTGACCTCGCGGTTCTTGCCTTCGCGCAGGCCGAGCACGATCCAGACATTGCTGCCCTGCTCGCGCTCGAGCGTGGCGGTGATGGGGCCATATTGGACGCCTTCGACAGTAATGCCATGCTTGAGGCTGTCGAGCTGGGCCTGGGTGACCGAGCCGAAGGCGCGAACGCGATAGCGGCGCAGCCAGCCGGTGGAGGGCAGCTCCAGGACGCGCTTGAGGCCCCCATCATTGGTGAGGAGCAGCAGGCCTTCGGTATTGATGTCGAGGCGCCCGACGGTCAGCACGCGCGGCAGGCCCTTGCGGTCGAGATCCTCGAAGATGGTGGGGCGGCCCTCGGGATCCTTTTCGGTGACCACGAGCCCGGCGGGCTTGTTGTAGAGCCAGACGCGGGTGCCCTGGCGGGCGGCAAGCGGCAAGCCATCGACAACGATCTTGTCGCGGCTGGTGACGTTGAAGGCCGGGGTGATGACGGTCTTGCCGTTGACGGCCACGCGGCCATCGGCAATCCAGCCTTCGGCGTCGCGGCGCGAACAGAGGCCGGCGCGGGCAATGACCTTGGCCAGACGGTCGGCGGATTCGGGCTGTTTGGGGGTGTCGCTCATTGGAGCACTTTCTGACATGCGGGACCCATGATGCCACGAGCGGGATCGCGGTGGCGGGCGGCGCGGAAAACAGGACAGCGGCCGGAGCAGTCCGGCCGCTGGTCGTTGATCGTTACTTGCGTCTCAGTTCAGAGCCTGGTTTCGATGTCCGTGAACTCAGCATTCTGGGTACCCAGCACCGTGGAATTGGGACCACGGGTCTGGAGCGCCTTGCGCACATCTTCAGGGCAACGTTCATCGCGCAGGGAGACAAGCTCGCCCGAGGCGGCACGGCAGACCAGCTGCGCATCGCCCACGCGGGTGAAATATTCGGCCGGCGGCAGATAGAGCGGGCGCTCATTATTGGCGGTGACCGCCATGTTGGCGGCCTGCATGCGCGCGGTGAGCTGGCGGGCCTCAGCCTCGGTCAGCGGGCGGCCGCCAAGGGTGCGCATGTCGACCACGCGGGCATTGCGCAGCAGCACCATGTCGGCTTCGCTCAGATTGGTGGTGTCGATCTGCACGGTATCGCTATTGGCCGGCAGCTGTGCCGCGGCGACCTGGGTGGTCGGGGTCGGCAGGCCGGCATCGGACTTGGGCAGGACCAGGGGGGCGCGCGCCATGGTCAGGTCTTCCTTGGGCGCGTCGCCCGGGATGAGGCCAACGCCGCGCGCCGTGGTGTTCATGACCTCGCGCTCGAAGGTGCCGAAGTCGGTCATGGCATTGGTGCCTTCGACCGTGGTGCAGCCGGCAAGCGCCAGCGTGGCCATCAGCCCCAGCGCGGCAAAACCTGCCTTGGCGGCAGCCCGGATGGCAGCGGAGTGCCCGGTCAATGCAGTATGCATGCAAATTCCCTTACGATAACGGCGCGCTTATAGCGCATTCCCACCGCTAAGGCCAGATTCTGGCAGCACGGTGATCGGACATGGTCAGGCGGGCTTGTTTCTGGACCGGCGCGAGAAGCCAAGCAGGTCGAGGAACAGCAGGATGACGCCGAGCGTGATCGCCACATCGGCAAGGTTGAAGATGTAGAACGACCAGCTGCCCCAATGGAAGTGGAAGAAATCGGCGACGGCGCCAAAAACCAGCCGATCCAGCGCATTGGACAGGGCCCCGCCCACGCAAAGCGCCAGCCCGAGGCGCACCAGGATGTCGCGCGCCCGCCACCACCAGACCGAGAGAGCCGCGATGGCGACCAGCATGACCAGGCCGAGTGCCCAGACCGGCAGGCTATCGAAAAGGCCATAGGAAATGCCGGTATTCCAGACCAGGACATAGTCGAAGAAGGGCGTGACGGTCAGCATTTCGCCGCCACGCCAGCCCGTTGGTGACAGGGGCTCGAAAAAGAAGGGAACGCTGACGCAGGCGGCCTGGCCGATGGCGTAGCACTCGGCGGCAATGTGGTAGGCCTTCTGGGCCCGATCGACGCCAAAGGCGATGATTGCCGCCATCAGGGAAGCGAGAATGGTGGGGTCGCGGAGGGATTGGGTCAACGCTGTCTTTCCTTCTCCGGCTTTGTCATATCCACTCCCCCTCGAGGGAGAGAGTGAGGGGTGGGGGCTCGAGCCTTTCACAAAGGTCCAAACCCGCGGAAGTGCCCGAACCCCCACCCTCGGTCCCTCCCCTCAAGGGGGAGGGAGGCGATGGAGCCGAAGCTTCTGTTACAGTCCTGCCGCGGCGCGTTCGCGCAGGGCCTGGGCGTCGCGCAGGGAGACGTCGGGGAATTCCGGGTCGGAGCCGACTTCGGGCAGCACTTTCCAGGAACGGGCGCAGCGCTTGCCTTCAGCCAGGGCCGGCACGACCGAAATGCCGGGCACATCGTCGAGGCGGAAGGCTTCGGACGGGCCTTCGTCCTGCCGGATGTCGACCGCCGAAGTGATGGCGATCTCGGCCAGGTCCTGGCCTTCGAGCGCCACGATATAGCGGGCGTCGGCGACAAAGACCCGGGGCGCGGCTTCGAGCGAGGAGCCGATGCGCTTCTCGCGCCGTTCGATTTCCAGCGCCCCGGTGACGGTGCGGCGGACGGCGCGGATCAGTTGCCACTTGCCGGCCAGATCAGTGTCGAGCCAGGTTTGCGGAATTTCCGGGAAAAGCCGCAGATGCACCGAAGACCCCTCTTCGGGGTGACGCTCCAGCCAGCACTCTTCCATGGTGAAGACCAGGATGGGCGCGAGCCAGGCAGTGAGCGCGTTGAAGAGGTGATCGAGCACGGTCAGGGCCGAGCGGCGCTTGATCGAGGAGATCGGGTCGCAATAAAGCGCATCCTTGCGGATGTCGAAATAGAAGGCCGAAAGCTCGATATTCATGAAGTTGGAGAGGAGCGTGACGACCTTGCGGTAGTCATATTCCTTGTAGGCGGCGCGGACGCCGGCATCGAGCTGGGCCAGGCGATGCAGCATCAGCCGCTCGAGCTCGGGCATGTCCTTGGCGTCGACGACATCCTCGGGCCTGAAATGGGCAAGGTTGCCCAGGAGCCAACGCATGGTGTTGCGGAGCTTGCGATAGCTGTCGACCGTGGTCTGGATGATTTCCTTGCCCAGGCGCAGGTCTTCCGAATAGTCGGACGAAGCCACCCAGAGGCGCAGGATATCGGCGCCGAACTGCTTGATGATCTCCTGCGGGGCAACGACATTGCCCAGCGACTTGCTCATCTTGCGGCCCTCGCCATCCATGGTGAAGCCATGGGTGAGGACGCTTTCATAGGGCGCATAGCCGTTGGTGGCGCAGCTTTCGAGCAG
>CBFGTF010000248.1:0-3482 GCA_965651655.1 uncultured Devosia sp. | reverse complement strand
CTCTGGGACAATATGGTGGAGGTGATCACCACCCGTAACTGGATGCTGGTGACTGCCTTCATCAATTCGACCATCCTGACCGTGGCCAGCGTGACCCTGCTGGTGATCCTGGCGGCCATGGTCGGCTTCGTGCTGCAACGGCGCAAAACGCGTTGGCACGGGTTGATCAACTTCCTGATCCTGGCCGGCCTGATGATGCCGCCCGCCGTGGTGCCCACCATATGGCTGCTGCAGTCAATCGGGCTGTTCGCCAAGCTGCACGGGCTGATCCTGATCGAAGTTGCCTACCAGCTCTCCTTCTCGATCCTGCTCTATCGCGCATTCATTGCGACCATTCCACGGGAGCTGGACGAGGCCGCGATCATCGATGGGGCACGGCCGATGGATGTGTTCTTCCGGGTGATCCTGCCGCTGCTCTGGCCGGTGACCGTCACCAATATCGTGGTGCAGTCGGTGGCCATCTTCAACGACTTCACCAACCCGCTCTACTACCTGCCGGGCAATGCCAATGCGACCGTGCAACTGACGCTCTACAATTTCCAGAGCCAGTACAACACATCCTACAATCTACTGTTCACCAACATCCTGCTCATTACCATCCCGCCGCTGCTGGTCTTCCTGTTCTTCAATCGGCAGATCGTGGCCGGCATGACCGCCGGCGCGGTGAAGGGGTGAGGCGATGATGATCCACGTTTTGAAGGAGGCCCATCATGGCCGGTCTTGAACTCAAGAAGCTCCACAAGAGCTATGGCACTGTGGAGGTGATCAAGGGCGTCGACCTGTCCATAGACCACGGCGAGTTCGTGGTATTCGTGGGGCCTTCGGGATGTGGCAAATCCACGCTTCTGCGGATGATCGCGGGGCTGGAAGACATTACCGGGGGTGAACTGATCATCGGTGATCGCGTGGTCAACGAAGTCGAGCCACGTGACCGTGGCATCGCCATGGTGTTCCAGTCCTATGCGCTCTATCCGCATATGAGCGTCTACGACAATGTCGGCTTCGGCCTGATGCTGGCAAAGACACCCAGGGATGTGCGCGACGCCAAGATCCGCGAGGCGGCGCGCATCCTGCAGATGGAGCACCTGCTCGACCGCAAGCCAAGCCAGCTTTCGGGCGGGCAGCGCCAGCGCGTGGCCATTGGCCGCGCCATTGTGCGCCAACCCGAGGTGTTCCTGTTCGACGAACCGTTGAGCAATCTGGACGCGGCGCTGCGGGTCGACATGCGCATGGAAATCTCCAAGCTTCATAACGATCTGGGCGCCACCATGATCTATGTCACCCATGATCAGGTCGAGGCCATGACCCTTGCCGACAAGATCGTGGTGCTCGACGGCGGCGTGGTGCAGCAGGTGGGCGCGCCCATCGAGCTCTATCAGCGCCCAGCCAATCTGTTCGTTGCCGGCTTCATCGGCTCGCCCAAGATGAACTTCGTCGAGGCGAGCGTGGACAAGGTGGTTGGCGACAGTGTGACGGTCAGCGGCCCCGATGTGGCCGGCGTGCCGGTTGCCATCCCTGCCGGTCGTCTCCGCCCCGGCGACAGGCTCACCCTGGGCGTTCGGCCCCATGATCTGGTCGTGGCGCCATCGGGCGCCATCGTAGGACGGGTTGGCCTGGTCGAGCGGCTGGGCAATGAGACCATCGTCAATCTCGAATTGCCATCGGGCGCGTCATGGCTGGCCGTGCTCGATGGCGATCAGGCGCTGAAGCGCGGCGAAAGCCTGACGCTCGATGTAGACCCAACCAGAGCGCTGCTGTTCGACACCAGTGGCAGGGCCATTGCTGGCACCACAGCCTGATTGACGACAACGCGAAAAGAAAGGGCCGGCGCTGAGCGCCGGCCCTTTCCACGATCAGAGTAGTGCCTTCAGCGCTTGTCGCCGAACAGGCTCCAGAGGCCTGTCACGGACAGGGCCGCGAAGGCCATCTTGAGGGTGTCCCAGATCAGGAAGGGCTGCACGGCCTTGGCAAAGGCAGAGGCAACCACATTGGTCTGATCCACCCAGGCAGCCTGACCGGCCATGGTCACGAGCCAGGCAAAGCCGAATGCATAGAGCACCGCCATTGCCACCAGCATGGCGCCAAACAGGGTGAAGGGCTTGCCCGAGGCGCCGCGATCGGCTGCATAGCCGATGATGCCGGCCTGGAACAGGAAGCCGGCGAGGAAGCCGCCGGTCGGACCAACCAGATAGGCCATGCCGCCGCCAGTAGCGAAGACCGGCAGGCCCATGGCCCCTTCGATGAGGTATGCGGCAACAGTCGCAACGCCAATGCGCATGCCGAAGGCAGCGGCCAGAGCGGCGATGGCAAAGCTCTGCAGCGTCACCGGAACCGGCCAGACAGGCACGTTGACCTTGGCGGCAGCGGTGATGAGCAGCGTGCCCAGAAGCACGATTGCAGCATTGGTTGCCAGCTTGGCGACGTCGCTCTTGGGCTGGAATGCGCCGAGCAGCGTGTTGGGCGTGGTCAAAGTCACAGCCATTTCATACCTTCCATGCTTGAAGTGAACCGCGCCGTCCCTCATGGCGGACGCAATTCCGTCCCCAGCTTCATACTTTCTCGTTACCAGCAGTGCAATGGCATCCACCTCATCGGCCCCCGTCTACAATACCGATTTTTCGCCCCGGACGGGCGAGCCCGTCGAGGTTGCGCCCGGCGTCGTGCGGGTCACGGCGCCCAATGCGTCGGCCTATACCTTTACCGGCACCAACAGCTTTCTTCTTGGCCATGAGCGGCTTTCGCTGGTTGATCCGGGACCCATGGACAGCGCGCACGAGGCGGCGCTGCTGGCCGCGATTGCGGGGCGCCGGGTCGACACCATCCTTCTCACGCATACCCACCGCGATCACAGCGCATCGGCCGGATTCTGGCGTTCGCGGCTGGATGCGCCGCTCTGGTTCGGCGGACCACACCGGCTCTCGCGGCCCTTGCGGCGATTCGAGCGCAATCCGATTCGCAATTCCTGCGACTGGGACCTCCTGCCCGACCGGACATTGATCGATGGCGAGACTGTAGCGGCGGGCGACATTGCACTCACCGTCCACGCCACCCCCGGTCATTGCGCCAATCACCTGGCCTTCGGGATAACGGGCAGCGACACGCTTTTATCGGGCGATCATGTCATGGGCTGGAACTCAACCCTGGTTTCGGTGCCAGACGGGTCGATGGCAGACTATCTCGGCTCGCTCGACAAGGTCATCGCCCTGCCCTACCGCCGCTATCTGCCTGCCCATGGCGGACCTATCGAGGATGGCCCTGCCCATGCCGCGGCACTTCGGGCGCATCGGCAGATGCGAAATGAACAGGTGGTCGAGGCGGTGAGGAACGGCGCCCGGCGCATCGGAGCCGTCGTTGATGCCATCTATCCCACGCAACCGGTCAAGGTGCGGCTGGCAGCGCGCATGACGATCATGGCGCATGTGGAATATCTGGAGGGGTTGGGGGTGTTGCGGTTGAGGCGCGGGATTTTCGGGGTTGGACTG
>CBFGTF010000247.1:0-3494 GCA_965651655.1 uncultured Devosia sp. | reverse complement strand
GGGGTGGTTTTCAGACAGTCAGCTTCTGGACCAGCCGATCTGAAAGCTGACATGCTCTAGCTGGCGAGCGCAATGGCGGGTCAACAGGATCGCAACTGTTGGACGTAGCGCCATCTCTCATCAGGACGTACCCCCCACTGGCCTCAAGGCTCCAATGTCTTGAGGTAAGCAACGATAGCTGCAGCCTGGTCAGGGTCAAACTCGAACTGCGGCATTTCGGGATGGGCTGTAACGATCCCTTCGACAAGCGCTTCGCTCAGGAACTCCACGTCGTAGCGCAGATGAAGGTCACGAAACCGTGGCGCGATATTCAGGGGGCTTTCGCCATTGGTTCCGATCGCATGACAATCGGCACAGTACATCGTCACCAACGCCCGGCCGTCTTCAACTCGATCGAATGCCTGTGCGACGACGCAACCGGCAAAGAACAGCCAAAGCGGGACAAAAACACGCAGTGCGGTGTCGGTAGTCGCACGTCCTCTATCGGTCATGCCGCGCTCCAGCCCATATCCACCGGCAGCACCGCGCCATTGAGGTGACGGGCCTCGTCGGAGGCGAGAAACAGAACGGCATTGGCGATGTCGGCCGGTTCAAGCATACCCGGATTGCTGGCCTGATAAGCACCCAATCGCCCGAGCCCAGCCTGGTCGAGCGCGTGCCCCTCGACGCTATCCATGATGTTGGTGCTGACGCCGCCCACTGCTAGCGCATTGCAGCGCAGTCCAAGCTTAGCATATTGAAACGCTGTACTCTTGGTCAGGCCGATAAGCGCGTGCTTGGAGGCGGTATAGGCCGCGCCCGCTGCGCCGCCACCTGTAGCGGCCACGGATGCGATATTGACGATTGAGCCGCCTCCCAGTTCCAGCATCAGCGGAACCGCTCGTCGCATGGCATACATAGGCCCGTCGACATTGACCGCCATGCAGCGGCGCCATGTCGCGTTGTCGACGTCGGCAACGGACTGGAACAGGTCCATCACGCCGGCATTGTTGACCAGAATGTCGACGCGCCCAAATTCGGCTGCTGCACGATCGATCATCGCAACGCAGTCTGCCTCCTTGGACACATCACCCGTCAT
The DNA here is from genome assembly GCA_965651655.1 of uncultured Devosia sp. Taxonomy (GTDB): domain Bacteria; phylum Pseudomonadota; class Alphaproteobacteria; order Rhizobiales; family Devosiaceae; genus Devosia. The sequence goes on along the minus strand of CBFGTF010000247.1, from coordinate 2,416 downwards.
GCCAATGATGGCGCCTCCGATGTCGCTCACTGCCGCCGCGATGGCGTCGGCATGCCAGTCTAGGGCAACAACCTTTGCCCCTTCCGCCACGAACCGGCGGGCAATGGCCAAACCGATGCCTGAGCCAGCTCCCGTGACGACCGCAACCTTGTCCTGTATACGCATGACCACCTCCGTTTAGGCCTCAGTCTACGCCTGTTCAACCGTCACGCGTTGATCGAGATCAACCGACCTCCGCGCTATCCGGCGCTAACCCCGAAGATCCGACACATGCTGTGGACTTCAGGATGCGAAAAGCGGCTCATCACTATCCTCCTAGGACGCGGTAGCAATATCTGGCGTGGGAAGCGCATGTGGTTTGATCCGCAACGCTCGCAGGGCATTGAGAATGACGGCGACGTCTATGGCCTCCTGCAGCAGCGCCCCCTGGACTGGCGTCAGGTAGCCAAGCGCCGCAGCGATCATGCCTGCGACCGACAGGCCGATGCCGACAGCAACGCTCTGCAGCGCAATCCGCCGCGCGCCTTGCGCTATTTCGATCCCGGGCAGCAGGCGATCGAGGTGATCGACCAGCAGGACGACATCGGCTGCCTCTGCAGAGGCGGCAGCGCCACGCGCGCCCATCGCCACCCCGACATCCGCCGCGGCCAGCGCCGGCGCATCATTGACGCCGTCACCCACCATCATCACAGGAGCATGGCCTTCCCTTTCGGTCAGGATCAGCTGCACTTTCTGGTCAGGCGTCATCTGGGCGTGGACTGCATCGAGGTTCAATCCAGCCGTGATGGCGTCGGCCACAGCGCGCCGATCGCCGGTCGCCAGCATGATCCGGGATATGCCCAAGCGCCGTAGGCCTGCCAGCAGCCCTTGCGTTCCCGAGCGCAATGCATCGGCCATAGTGATGTGTCCGGCGAGCTTTCCGTCAATTGCCACTGCGACAAGAGCGGCGCCAGCATCGAGAATGCGGCTTTCGGGTACGGCGCTGCCAATGCGATGCGCGACAAAGCTTGCGCCGCCAACCACAACCTTGCGGCCATCAACCGTACCCTCAAGGCCTTCTCCTGGGACCTCCACAACCTCCCCGGGAATGCGCAGGACGCTTCCGCGCTCGCGCGCCGATGTCACGATGGCTTGCGCCATCGGATGTTTGGACGCCTGTTCAAGCGAAGCGGCCAGGAACAGCAGTTCTTCCTCGCGCACGCTCTCAATCGTATCGATCGAAACGATCTGGGGGCGTCCATCCGTCAGGGTGCCGGTCTTGTCCAATACCAGCGTCCGGATGCTGGCGAGCGCTTCAAGCGGCCTGGCGCCCTTGATCAGCACGCCAAACTGCGCTGCCCGCGACAGCCCTGCCACAAGCGCCACCGGAACAGCCAAGATCAACGGGCAAGGTGTTGCGACCACAAGGACCGCCACGGCGCGTATGGGGTCGCCGGTGAACCACCACGCCAGCGTTGCAAGGATCACGGTGATGAGCAGGAACAGCAGGGAATAGCGGTCGGCGAGTCTAGCCATCGGCGCCTTTGATGCCTGGGCCGCCTCGACCAGCCGCACGATCCCGGCATAAGTGCTTTCCGAGGCGCGTCGCGTAACCCGAAGATCGAACGCCTCGCCTGCATTGGTCGAGCCGCTCATCACATTCTGGCCACGGCCAAGCCGCACCGGCATCGACTCGCCTGTCAGTGCTGACTGATCCAACATCGCCGTGCTGCTTTCAACAGCACCATCCACGGCCGCCACGTCGCCCTGTCGGATCAGGAGCAGATCGCTCGGCTCGATAGCGTCGAGCGGCACCTCTTCGAGCTTGCCGTCTCGGTGCCGGGTGGCGGTCCGTGGCACGCGGGACAGCAGCTGGCTCATTTCGCGACGGGCTCTGCCTTCCGCAAAGCTCTCGAGGAACGTGCCGCCTGAATACATCAGGGCAACGACGGCCGCCGCCAGCGTCTCACCAAAAAACAAGGCGGCCGACATTGAAAGTGCGGCCACGATATCCAAGCCCACTTCGCCCTTGGCAAGACTGCGGACGATTTCGACAAGAAGGGCTGCGAGGACAGGAACGACGCCAACGAACCACGCAATCCTGGCAAGCTCGTTGTTGCTGGCCCACATCAGACCCAAGCCTGAAACCAGCCCTGACAGGGCTACGACCAGCAGGGCAACATTCAGGCGGCTTCGCAGTGACGGGGGCATCAGGCGTGTCATTCCGGGTTCGAGTCAGGTCAGGCTTTGCAAGCACTATTCCTATCACGCTCACGCAGCTCCAGCTCGGGAAAGCAGTATCGGTGATATGAGGCACTCAGCCGCGCAAGAGGCTCGCACTGCCCCCAATGACCGCCGCCAAACGACGAAGTGTGCCTCATCTGAATGTCAGCTCTCGGGCGTACATCAGTCATCGTTGATGACCGATATGGGGTCG
>CBFGTF010000246.1:0-3516 GCA_965651655.1 uncultured Devosia sp. | reverse complement strand
TCGACATGGCGATGCAGCTCATCAATGCCGTCTTCGGCCAGACGCGCACGGCGATTGCCCTCGAAATTGAACGGCTTGGTGACCACGCCAACCGTCAGGATGCCCTGCTCGCGAGCTGCACGGGCCACGACAGGCGCCGCGCCGGTGCCGGTGCCGCCACCCATGCCGGCGGTGATGAACACCATGTGCGAGCCGGAGAGGTGATCATTGATCTCGTCCCAGCTTTCCTCGGCGGCCGCACGACCCACTTCCGGGTGCGATCCGGCGCCAAGGCCTTCGGTAACGCCGACGCCAAGCTGAATGATGCGCTGGGCCTTGGAGAGGGCAAGCGCCTGCGCGTCGGTATTGGCAACGACGAAATCGACGCCGTCCAAACCGGACTCGATCATATTGTTGACGGCGTTGCCGCCAGCGCCGCCGCAACCGAATACGGTGATGCGGGGCTTGAGTTCCTGGATGTCCGGGATGGTCAGATTGATGGTCATAGAAGGCCCCATAGTGGCGTGGTTGGTTAAGATTTACGCAGCCATTCGTTAACTCCAGCCTAACAAGTGAGTCGGTCAGGTTAACTTCTGCGCAAATTGCGACACGGCCCGGTTACCCATTCACCGCTCATTAACCACGTCAAAGGCCCTGTTCTGCGGGATTGACAGGGTATGGGCTTTATAATAACCAAATAGGCATATAGCCTTTTGGTTATGTAATTGTGATGGAGACAGCAATGACCAGGATCATGCCCTGCCTGTGGTTCGACGACCGGATCGACGATGCGATCCGCTTCTATACCGAGACCTTCAAGGACGCGAAGGTCCTCGAGATCCAGCGCCAGTCCGCTGACGGCCCCGCCTTCACGGCCGTGATCGAACTGGCCGGCCAGAAACTGATGCTGCTCAATGGCGGCCCGCAGTTCCGGTTCAACGAAGCCGTGAGCCTGGTCATCGAGACCGATGGCCAGGAAGAGACCGACTATTTCTGGAACCGCCTGACCAGCGATGGCGGCGAGGAGAGCATGTGCTCCTGGTGCAAGGACAAGTTCGGCCTCTCCTGGCAGGTGACGCCCCGGCAACTCATGGCCGCTCTCACCGGCCCCGACAAGGAAGGCGCCAACCGCGCCATGCAGGCCATGCTGCAGATGCGCAAGATCGACATCGCGACGATCGAGAAGGCCTATGCCGGCGGCTGAAGACTAGAAGCTCGTCCGCAGCCAGTTGCCGACGCGGGCGATATAGCCGTCCGTGCCGGTCAGCTTGCCTCTGCCGCGCGGCTCGACATATTCCTGGGCGCAGACTTGCGGATAGACCAGCATGCCGGCCATGGTGGCAAAGGCTGCGCCCTTGGCGATTTCGGGCAGACCGGCAATACCCATGGGCCTGCCATTGCGCACATTGCGCGCCAGGGTGCGCCGTGCCACTTCGGGCAGGCCCGTCATTTCGCTGGCACCACCGGTGAGTACGAAGCGGCGGCCGCAGACATCCATCATGCCGGTAGCCTGCATGCGGTCGCGAATGGCGGTGAGGATTTCCTCGATGCGCGGCCGCATGATCCGGGTCAGCACGGCACGCGGAATTTGCCCCGGCGCCTCGTCATGCGAGGCCCCAACGGGCTGGATGGCAATCATTTCGCGTTCGTCGGTCAGGCCCGGCAGCACTGAGCCATGCAGGGTTTTCAAGCGTTCCGCATCGGCCACGCTCACCGAAAGCTGGCGGGCGATGTCGAGCGTCAGGTGATGGCCGCCAATGGCAATGGCATCGGCATAGACCATGTGCCCGTCATTGAAGACCGACACGGTCGTGGTCGCGCCGCCAAAGTCGATGCAGGCCACGCCCAACTGGGATTCATCGTCGACCAGCGTTGCCAGCCCCGAGGCATAGGGCGTCGCCACCAGCGCCTCGATCTGCAAGTGACAGCGGTGCAGCACCAGTTCGAGATTGCGCATGGCCAGCGTCTCGGCGCTGACCACGGCGACGTCCACGCCCAGCTTCTCGCCGACCATGCCCTGTGGATCGCGAATGCCCTTCTGGCCATCCAACGCGTAACCGATCGGCAACGCATGGATGATCGAACGTTCCGGCCGCACCGAGCGGGCATTGACCGCCTTGAGCACACGGAAGATGTCGGCCTTTTCCACTTCCTGGCCGTCCAGCGAGACAGCGGCGGAAAAAGTCTCCGAGCCAAGCCGCCCAGCGGTCACGTTGACCAATACGCTTTCCAGCGTCAGCCCGGCGGCGCGCTCGGCCATGCCCACGACATTGCGGATCGCCTGCTCGGCCTTTTCGATATCGGTGACAACGCCGCTCTTGACGCCCGCGGCCGGGCCATAGCCAAAACCGATGACCTCGGCCTGGTGCGTCCGTCCCTTGAGCGCCCTGCCCTCGGGTCGCGGCGACAGGCGCGCGATCACGCAGCAGATCTTGGTGGAGCCGATGTCCAGCACCGCCACCAGCGTCGTCTTGCCGGGCTGGACCGGGCGCAGCCGGGAGGTCATTGCATCGGTCATCATGATTGTTCGGAGTCTTCGTCGGTCTTGTTGGGGCGCACGGCGACGACACTGTCGATCCGCAGATCGATGATGGCGACGTCGCGGTCGAGAAGCTTGTAGTCGGTCTGGTAGGAAACAAGGCGGGTCATGGCCTGGGCCACGCCCTGTTCGGGCAATTGCACCCTGAGCCCGGTATCATAGATCAGGTCCCAGCGGCGGTCGGCGATGCGCGACAGCGCGACCAAGCCATCCTCGAGCATGGGAAAGCCTGAAAGGGCACGGATCATGGCGAGGGCATCGTCCGCCGCCCCATCCCCGATCACCAGCGGCAGGCTTGCATAGCCCTCGTCGGCCTCCCCGATCTGCTCGCCCCTGCCATCGATCAGGAAGGTTATCCCGTCGACCGCCCAGCGCGCCACGGGCGCTTTTTCCGTGACCAGCACGGTGACATCGCCCGGATAGGTCTTGCGCACGGTGACGGTGTCGACGGCGGGCAGGTCGGCAACGCGCTGCCGCGCCGCCTCGACGTCAAAGCCAAGCGTGGAGGTATGCGGCTCGATGCCCAGCGCATCGAAAATCTGCTGTTCGCTGGTCAGCGTCTGGCCGGAGATGACAATCTCGCCGATGGCGAGGCCCGCCTGTGCAAAATTGCCCTGCGCCATGCCGCCCAGGGTATTGGCGAGCTGGCCGATTGGCTCGCGCACCTGATAGAGCGCCAGTCCCGTGGCCAGGATGGCAGCCACCATGGCACCGCGGCGGATCAGCCCGCCATGCAGCACGAAGGCGCGATTGAAGCGATTGGCCAGCAGCTGGCGCTGCGTGCGGACAGGAACAGGCAGCGCACGCGGATCGACCATCCGCGCCCCGGCGAGAAAGGTCTCGCTCTTTACCTGTTGCAACTCGCGTCCTCCACCATCCAGGAGACCAGCTCTTCGTAGGAATGCCCGGCGTGAGCGGCCTGCTCGGGCACCAGTGATGTTTCGGTCATGCCCGGCTGGGTGTTGATTTCCAGGCAGACAAGTTCACCGTCTTCGCCC
>CBFGTF010000245.1:0-3545 GCA_965651655.1 uncultured Devosia sp. | reverse complement strand
CCCTGTTCATGCAGGCCCTTGACGTTGACGAGATGGTTGCCCAGCTATTGGCTTCCGAAGGCTTCTCCTCGGTCGAGGAACTGGCCTATATCGAGCCGGGCGAAATCGCCTCCATCGAAGGCTTCGACGAGGAAACCGCCGGCGAAATCCAGAATCGCGCCACCGAATACCTGGCCGAGATCGACGCCAAGTTCGACGAGGAGCGCAAGGCGCTGGGCGTCGAGGATGATCTTTATGAGATCGCCGGTCTCAATGCCGCCATGCTGGTGGCCTTGGGTAAGGAAGAGATCAAGTCGGTGGAAGATTTCGCCGGCTGCGCTGCCGATGATCTGGTCGGCTGGACCGAACGCAAGGATGGTGAGACCAAGCGCTTTGACGGCACCTTCAAGGACTTCCCCGTGTCGCGCGAGGAAGCCGAGGACATGATCATGCAGGCGCGTGTACGCGCCGGCTGGATCAGCGCCGAAGACCTCTCCGCCGAAGATGGCGGCGAAGGCGACGGCTTTGCCGAGGAGGAGGCGGTCTAAGGACCGCCTTCGGGAGCACCCGGCCTTGGCCCGGAGCGCAGACATGGTTAGAACCTGTGCCTTGACCCGGGCAGAAATGCCGGTCGAGGCGCTGGTGCGTTTCGTGCTCGGGCCCGATGGGTCCATCGTGCCCGATGTCGATGCACGGGCCGAAGGACGCGGGGTCTGGATCACGCTCAGCCACCGGGCGGTGGCCGAGGCGGTCAGGAAGAAAGCCTTTGCCAGGAGCCTCAAGGCACCGGTCAGCGTGCCCGAGGATCTGGCGGACCTGACCCGGCTGCGGCTCGAACAGCGCCTGCTCGCGGCTTTGGGCATGGCCCGGAAAGCCGGTCAGTTCCTGACCGGCGCCACCAAGGTCAAGTCCGCCATGCAGTCCGGCCAGGTGGTGGCGCTGCTCACCGCCACCGACGCGGCAGAGGACGGACGCAACAAGATGCTGGGAGCCCTCAGGGCTCTCAACCATGCGCGACACGAGGCGGGTCTCAAGGGCCCCGACGTGCCGCATTTTGAATCGCTCTCAAGTGTGCAAATGGGTTTGGCACTTGGGCTCGAAAATGTGATACATGCTGCCCTAACGAGCGGGGCGGCAGCCCAATCGGCGGTGGACAAGGCCTCTAGACTGGCCCGATACAACGCCCCAGCGATGGAAGAACACACCGACCGCATTGCGGCGTCCGGTGTGCTTTTGCCCGCGGAACAGGACGAAAGACGATAGGTAGTATGGCTGATAACGACGACAAGCGTTCCGACGACACTGGCGCCAAGAAGACTCTGACCCTCAAGGGTGGCGCCGGGCTGGGCAATCGCCCCGGCGGGATGTCGCGTGGGCCTTCGCGCTCGACCGTGGTCGTGGAAAAACGCACGCGCATCGTGCCCAAGCCCGCTGGCGGCCCCCCCGCCGGTGCCGGCCGTCCCGGTGCCCAGGGCGGCCGTCCGCAGGGCCGGCCCATGCAGCAGCAGAACCGCGCGCCCCTGGGGCTGAGCGCTGCCGAAGCCGAGGCCCGCCGCCAGGCGCTGGCGCTGGCCGGTGCCCGCCAGGCCGAGGACAGCGAGCGCTTTGCCGCCGAGGAAGCGCGCCGCATCGAGGACGACAATCGTCGTCGCCAGATCCGCGAAGAAGCCGCGCGCGCCGAAGAGGAGCGTCGCCAGGCCGAGGAAGCGCGCCAGGCCGAACAGGCCGAACCCTCGCAACCGGCGCCTGAACAGGCTGCGGCCCCGCGCGAGGAATTCGTGCCCGCCAGCCAGCGCAATCCTGGCCCCTCCACCGTGCGCACCGTGGCCGGTCGTCCCGGCCAGCCGCCGCGCCCCTCGCGCGAGCGTCCCCCTGCCGGACGCCCGGGTGATGGGGAGCGCCCCGCTTCGGCTCGTCCTGCCGGCAATACTCGTCCCGCGGGCACGGCCGGCCGCCCGGCCGGCGATCGCCGTCCTGCCGGTTCCGGCATGGCGCCGATCGGCAATGTGCCGCCGGCCCCGCCCAGCGAAGCCGATGGCCGCAAGGTCCGCACCGGCGCGCCGCAGCAGCGCCCGACGACCGAGGCGGAACTGGAAAATGCCCGCCGCGCCTCGCGTGCCCAGCCCGAGCGCCCGACCCGTCGTGGCGCCAATGAATCCAATGCCCGCGGCCGCCTGACGGTCTCGAGTGCCACCACCGAAAGCGATCGTGACAAGGGGCCGTCACTGGCTGCCATGCGCCGCCGCCGCGACAAGAAGATGGGCCGCAACCAGCAGGATGCACCCAAGCTCAGCCGCGAAGTGACCATTCCGGAAGCCATTACCGTCCAGGAACTGGCCAACCGCATGGCCGAGCGGTCGGTCACCGTCATCAAGATGCTGATGCAGCAGGGCCAGATGGCAACGATCAATGACGTGATCGATGCCGACACCGCCGAGCTGATCGCGTCCGAACTGGGGCACACGGTCAAGCGCGTGTCCGAAGCCGACGTGGAAGAAGGCCTGTTCGACATCGCCTCCGACGACAAGGCCGAGGACCTGACCGATCGTGCGCCGGTCGTGACCATTATGGGTCACGTCGACCACGGCAAGACCAGTCTGCTCGACGCCATCCGCGAAGCCAATGTCGTGTCGGGCGAAGCCGGCGGCATCACCCAGCATATCGGCGCCTATCAGGTCGAAAAGAACGGGGCCAAGATCACCTTCCTGGACACCCCGGGCCACGAGGCGTTCACCGCCATGCGTGCCCGCGGCGCCCAGGCGACCGACATCGCGGTCCTGGTGGTGGCGGCTGATGACGGCGTCATGCCCCAGACCATCGAATCCATCAAGCATGCCAAGGCGGCTGGTGTTCCGATCATCGTGGCCATCAACAAGATGGACAAGCCCGAGGCCAATCCGACCCGTGTCCGCACCGAACTGCTTCAGCATGAGGTGTTCGTGGAATCCATGGGCGGCGAGGTGCTCGACGTGGAAGTGTCGGCCAAGACCCAGGCCGGTCTCGACAAGCTGCTCGAAACCATCCTCCTGCAGGCCGAAGTGCTCGAACTCAAGGTGGCCCGCGATGGCCGTGCCGAAGGTCTGGTCATCGAAGCCAAGCTCGACAAGGGCCGTGGCGCCGTGGCCACTGTCCTCGTGCAGCGCGGTACTCTCAAGATCGGCGACATTCTGGTCGCCGGGACCGAGTTTGCCCGCGTGCGCGCCCTGATCAACGACAAGGGCGAGCAGGTCAAGCAGGCCGGTCCCTCCGTGCCGGTGGAAGTGCTGGGCTTTTCGGGCGTGCCGAGCGCGGGCGACCGCTTCTCGGTCGTCGAGACCGAAGCGCGTGCCCGCGAAGTGACCGAATATCGCCAGCGCGCCATCCGCGAAAAGACGGCCGGCGGCGGTGCCACCAGCCTCGAGCAGATGATGAACCAGCTCAAGATCGCCGGGATTTCCAAGTTCCCGCTGATCATCAAGGGCGACGTTCAGGGTTCGGTCGAAGCCATCGTGGCTTCGCTCAACAAGCTCTCGACCGATGAAGTCTCGGCCCAGATCCTGTTCTCGGGCGTGGGCGGCATCACCGAA
>CBFGTF010000244.1:0-3567 GCA_965651655.1 uncultured Devosia sp. | reverse complement strand
TGCTCTCCAAACGCTTGAGTACGTGGAAAGATCGATACCCCTCATCCGCCCTTCGGGCACCTTCTTCCTCAAGGGGAGAAGGCGACCACTCTTGCCCTTGTGGCCATCGTAAAAAAGGGCGGGCCGAGACCCGCCCCTCAATTCACATTGGCCAGCCAGATCAGGCCGGCGGAATGACGCCTTCGACATACCAGTCCATGCTGAGCAGTTCGGCATCGGTCAGTGTGACGCCAGCAGCAACCTTTTCGGCGCCGGTATGGTCGTTGATCGGGCCGGTGAAGATGTTGAACGAACCGTCGATCTGGCCGTTCTTGACCGCCTCGGCGGCGGCAACAACGTCAGCCGGGATCGACTCGTTATAGGCGCCGATCTGCACTTCGCCTTCGGCCAGACCAGGCCAGCTGTCCTTGCTCTCCCAGGTACCATCGATCACTGCCTGGGCGGTCTTGGCATAGTGCGGACCCCAATTGTCAATGATCGAGGTCAGCTGGGCCTTGGGCGCAAAGGCGCTCATGTCGGCACCCTGGCCGAAGCCGCCGACAATGCCGCGCTCCTCGGCAACCTGCAGGGCAGCCGGACCATCGGTATGCTGGGTGATGACGTCGATGCCCTGGTCGATCATGGCGCGGGCCGCATCGGCTTCCTTGGCCGGGTCGTTCCAGGTCGAGATATAGACCGGAGTAATGGTAAAGTCGGGGTTCACCTTGCGGGCCGCCAGCACGAAGGCATTGACACCCATCACCACTTCCGGGATCGGGAAGGAGCCGATATAGCCGGCCTTGCCGGTCTTGGAGAGATGGCCGGCAATGGTGCCGCAAACGGCGCGGCCTTCATGGAAGCGCGCATTGTAGGTGGCCACATTGGCCGAGCGCTGGTAGCCGGTGGCGTGCTCGAACTTCACATCCGGGAACTGCTCGGCGACCTTGATGACGTAATCGCCGTAGCCGAAGCTGGTCGCGAAGATCAGCTTGTGGCCGGACTGGGCCAATTCGCGCAGCACGCGCTCGCAGTCCGGGCCTTCCGGCACGTTTTCGACATAGGTGGTTTCCACCGCATCGCCAAGCTGCTCTTCGAGATAGAGACGGCCCTGGTTATGGGCGTAATTCCAGCCATTGTCGTTGATCGTGCCGATATAGATGAACCCGACCTTGAGCGGTTCGCCCTGGGCGAAGGCCCGCGAGCCGAGCAGCGGCAGCGCGGCGGCGACAACGCCGGCCTTGAGCATGTTGCGACGATTGAGACTCATTGGTTTTCTCCTGAATGACGACATTTGTTCATCGAGACGGTCATTGTGCGCCATCTCAATTCGAGGGCAAGAACGGCTTGCCGAGGCAGGCCGGAGCATTGGTGGACGCGTCGCGGCGCAGCGATATCAGCACCAGCACGACGACGGTGGCAAGATAGGGCATGGCGGCCCAGAGTTCGGCCGGGATGACGGAAAGCGGCCCCCCGCTGGCCTTGGCATAGAGTTCCATGGTCATCACAAGGCCGAAGAGATAGGCCCCAGCCAGCAGCCGGAACGGCTTCCAGCTGGCAAAGACCACCAGCGCCACGGCAATCCAGCCACGACCGGCCGTCATCCGCTCCGCCCATTGCGGCGTCAGCAGCAGCGGGAAACAGGCCCCGGCAATGCCTGCCATGGCGCCGCCGAACATCACGGCAATATAGCGCACCCCGACCACCGAATAGCCGATGGAATGGGCGGACAGGTCATTCTCGCCAACGGCGCGCAGGATCAGTCCGGCGCGGGACTTCTTGAGAAACCACCACACGGCAAGGACCATGGCGAAGGAGAAGTAGACCAGCGCCGAATAGCCAAACAACACCCGCCAGATGGGATGCGTCGCCAACTCACCCGGGAACAGCGGCCCGAGCAAAGTCACCGGCCGCGCCGAATAGCCCTGCCCCGCCAGCGCCGAAAAGCCGGTGCCGAAAATGGTCAGGGCCAGGCCCGTCGCCGTCTGGTTGGCTGAAAGGCTGAGCGTGAGGAAGCCGAAGATCAGCGAGGTCGCGATGCCCGCTGCTGCGGCTACCAGGATCGCAAGATAGTGGTTGCCGGTGGTGAACAGCACGACGAACGCGGTGATGGCGCCCACCAGCATCATGCCTTCAACGCCCAGGTTGAGAACGCCGGACTTTTCGACCACCAGTTCGCCCAGTGCGGCGATGAGGATGGGCGTCGAGGCGCCCACCACGGTGACGATAATGGCGATGGCGAGTTCGATCGTCATGCGCGGGCCTCCCCCTGCGGCGTCACCCGCCGGATGCGATAGCGCACCAGGATGTCACCGGCGAGCAGAAAGAAAAGCATCATCGCCTGAAACACACCCGTCGCCGAACTGGAGAGCCCGATCGTGGTCTGCGCCACCTCCCCACCCACAAAGGTGATGGCCATGACGATACCGGCAAAGATCACGCCCAGTGGATTGAGCCGGCCGAGAAAGGCCACGATGATGGCGGTGAAGCCGTAATTGGTCGGAAAGCCGGGAACCATGCGCTGGAACGGCCCGGACACCTCGAGGGCACCGGCAAAGCCGGCGAGACCCCCACTCACCAGCAGAGCCAGCCATATCGTCTTGTTCTCTGAAAACCCGCCATAACGGGCAGCATGGGGCGCCGCACCGACCACGCGCATGCGATAGCCGAACACGGAGCGCGACATGATGAACCAGGCGACCAGCGCCACGATGATGGCAATGGGCACGCCGGCATGGACAATGGTGCCGGGGACGATATTGGGCAGCAGGGCCTCGCTGGCAAAACGCCGGGTCTGAGGAAAGCCCATGCCCATCGGGTCCTTCCAGGGCGCGCGGACGAGATAATAGATCAGTTGCACAGAGGCATAGGTGAGCATCAGCGAGGTCAGGATCTCGTTGACGTTGAGCCGCGTGCGCAGCAGCGCCGGAACGGCGGCATAGGCCGCGCCTCCCGCGACACCGGCAAGCACCATTGCCGGCAGCGTCCACCAGCCACCCATGCCATGGCTGGCCAGCGCCACCCAGGTCGCGGCCAGCCCGCCCATGATATACTGGCCTTCCGCGCCGATATTCCACACATTGGCGCGATAGGCGATGGACAGGCCCACCCCGATTATGATCAGCGGAGCGGCCTTGACGCCCAGGTCTTGCCATTTGAACGCATTGGTCAGCGGCGTGAAAAATATCTCGCGCACCGCGCCCAGGCCGTCATAGCCGATCAATGAAAATATGATCGCGCCCATGACCATGGTCAGAACCACCGCAGCGACCGGGGTGGCATAGAGCATCACACGCGAAGGCTCGCGGCGCTTTTCGAGACGAAACTGCATCATGCTGCCGCCTCCGCGCCGTGGACGCCGCCCATCAGCAACCCGATTTCTTCGATGCTGAAATCAGCAACGGGCCGGGCCTCGCTCAGCCGGCCCATATTGATGACGGCCAGTGTATCGGAAAGCGCCCGCAATTCATCGAGGTCCTGGCTGATGACCACAATGGCCGACCCGGAAGCCGCCAGATCCACCAATGCCTGGTGAATGGCTGCCGCGGCCCCCGCATCTACGCCCCAGGTCGGCTGGCTCACCACCAGCAC
>CBFGTF010000243.1:0-3574 GCA_965651655.1 uncultured Devosia sp. | reverse complement strand
TTCTTCATCTTCCTCATGGTGCAGTTCTTCCGCGGCATTCCGCGCGAGCTGGACGAGGCGGCGATGATGGACGGGGCAGGGCCCTGGCGCATCTTCTGGAAGATCATGCTGCCGCTTTCCATCCCCGTTCTGGTGACGGCGGCCATCTTCACCTTCATCTGGACCTGGGACGATTTCTTTGGCCCGCTGATCTACCTCAACCGCATGCAGGACTACACCGTCATGCTCGGCCTCAGGACCTTCGTGGATTCCACCGGCGAGAGCGACTTTGGCGGCCTGTTCGCGATGAGCGTGCTCTCCATCGTGCCGATCTTCGCCTTCTTCCTCATCTTCCAGCGACTGCTCATCGAGGGCATCGCAACGACCGGTATGAAACGCTAGAGACATGTCTGATATCAAGTTCGCCGCCATCGGCATCAACCACGCCCATATCTATGGCCAGGTGGAGTGCCTCAAGCGTGCCGGCGCCCAGTTCGTCGCCTTCCACGCCATCGAGGACGACCTCGCCAGGACCTTTTCCGAGCGCTTCCCCGAAGCCAGGCGGGTCGCCGATCCGCGGGAAATCCTCGAGGACGCGGCCATCCAGGTCATCACCACCGCCGCCATTCCCGGCGATCGCGCCGAGATTTGCCTCGCCGCCATGCGCCACGGCAAGGATGTGCTGACCGACAAGCCGGGCATGACCACCTTTGCCCAGCTCGACGAAATCCGGAAGGTCCAGAAGGAAACCGGCCGCATCTTCTCGGTGCTCTATTCGGAGCATTTCGAAGTGCGCTCGGCGGTCGAGGCGGGCAATCTCATCGCCAAGGGCGCCATCGGCCAGGTCGTCAATACCGTCGGTCTCGGGCCGCACTCGCTGCGTCTCAACAACCGTCCCGACTGGTTCTTCACCCGCAATCGCTATGGTGGCATCCTCTGCGACATTGCCAGCCACCAGTTCGAGCAGTTCCTGTTCTTCTCGGGCGCCATGGATGGCGAAGTGGTCTCGGCCAGCGTCGCCAATCGCGGCCATGCCGACAAGCCGGGCCTGCAGGATGTGGGCGACGCCCATGTGCGCACCGCCAATACCTCGGGCTATATCCGCGTCGACTGGTTCACCCCCGAGGGCCTGCCCACCTGGGGCGACGGGCGCCTGACGATCCTGGGCACCGAGGGCTATATCGAACTGCGCAAATATGTCGACATCGCCGGCCGCCCCGGCGAGAACCACCTCTTCCTCGTCGACAGGAAGGGTGTGCAGCATATCGATTGCTCCAGCGTCGATCTGCCCTTCGGCCGCCTTTTCCTTGATGATGTGCGCAACCGCACCGAGACGGCCATGCCGCAGGAGCGCTGCTACAATGCCATGAAGATGGCGCTGACGGCCCAGCAAATGGCCGAACAGGGAACGGAGTGGGCAGCATGAGCCGGGTCTTGAACGTTGCCGTTGTCGGCTGCGGCATCGGCCGCTCCCATATCGTGGAGGGCTATCTGCCCAATGCCGACAAGTTCAAGGTCGTGGCGCTGTGCGATCTCGACCAGTCCCGCCTCGACAAGATCGGCGATGAATTCGGCATTGAGCGCCGCATTCTCGATTTCAATCAGCTGCTCACCATGGACGATATCGACATCATCGATGTCTGCACCCCTCCGGGCGCTCATTTCTCCATGGTGTCGGAGGCCCTCAAGGCCGGCAAGCATGTCGTGTGCGAAAAGCCGCTGGTGGGCTCGCTCAAGGATGTCGACGCGATCATGGAGATCGAGAAGACCGCCCGGGGCAAGCTGATGCCGGTCTTTCAATATCGCTTCGGCAATGGCATCGAGCAGGCCAAGGCCATCATCGATGCCGGTATTGCCGGCAAGGCCTATTGCGGCACGGTGGAAACCATGTGGCGCCGCGAGGCCCCCTATTATGCCGTGCCCTGGCGCGGCAAGTGGAAGACCGAGCTGGGCGGCGTGCTCATGGGCCATGCCATCCATCCCCATGACATCTTCACCTATCTCATGGGCGATATCGCAAGGGTGTTCGGCCGGGTCGCCACCCGCGTCAATCCCATCGAGGTCGAGGACACCATTTCCGCCTCGCTCGAAATGAAGTCCGGGGCCCTGGTCAGCCTCACCGCCACGCTCGGCTCGGTGGACGAGATCACCCGTATCCGCCTGCAATTCGAGAACGTGACCTTCGAAAGCGACCATGCCCCCTATAATCCGGGCAAGGAGCTGTGGAAAATCCTGCCGCGCAATGACGAGGTCAAGGCGCGGATCGACAAGGTCCTGGCCAATTGGCAGGACGTGCCCTCGCGCTTCCAGACCCAGATGGCCCGCTTCCACGATGCCATTTTCGGCAAGGGCGAATTGCCCGTGAGCAGCACCGACAGCCGCCGCGCGCTCGAACTGGTGACCGCCTTCTATCACTCCTCTTCCACCCATGCCGAAGTCGCGCTGCCGCTCGGTCCCGATCACCCGCTTTACCAGAGCTGGGTGCCGGAAGCGTTTCGCTAAGGAGAACTGACCATGGCTACTTCCATCCAGTTGCGGCAGATCAAGAAGGCCTATGGTGATGTGCAGGTGATCCACGGGGTCGACCTGGATATCGAGCCGGGCGACTTCACCGTCTTTGTCGGCCCCTCGGGCTGCGGCAAGTCCACCCTGCTGCGCATGATCGCCGGCCTCGAACCGATCACCGGGGGCGACCTCCTGATCGACGGGCAGCGCATGAACGAGGTTCAGGCGGCCCGGCGCGGCATCGCCATGGTGTTCCAGTCCTATGCGCTCTATCCGCATATGTCGGTCTACAAGAACCTGGCTTTCGGCCTCGAAACCGCCAGGATGCCCAAGGCCGAGATCGAAGCCCGCGTCCAGCGCGCTGCCGAAATCCTCAAGATCGAGCCGCTCTTGCAGCGCAAGCCCAAGCAGCTCTCCGGCGGCCAGCGCCAGCGCGTCGCCATCGGCCGCGCCATCGTGCGCGAACCGAAAATCTTCCTCTTTGACGAACCGCTCTCCAATCTCGATGCCGAATTGCGCGTCGCCATGCGCGTCGAGATCGCCAAGCTGCACAAGGATCTTGGAAACACCATGATCTACGTGACCCATGATCAGGTCGAGGCCATGACCATGGCCGACAAGATCGTGGTGCTGCGCTCCGGCGTCATCGAACAGGCCGGCGCCCCGCTTGAACTCTACAACAATCCGCGCAATCTCTTCGTCGCCGGCTTTATCGGCTCGCCGAAGATGAATTTCATGACCACCAGCGTCGAGGGCGGCAAGCTCAAGACCGGCGGCGTCAATCTCGATCTGGGGCGCAATGTCGCCGGCGCCACCACGCTGGGCATCCGCCCCGAACACATCACCATTGCCGATGGCTCGGGCATCAAGTTCGCCGAACTCAGCGTCGACCTCGTCGAAAATCTCGGCGGCCAGACCGTGGTCTATGCCACCAGCGTCGATCGCCAGGCGCTGACCATCGTGCTCGAAGGCCAGCGCGACGTGGAGATCGGCTCAAAGGTCTCCGCCTATGTCGACCCCGCCAAGGCCCACGTTTTCGACGCCGAGGGCAATGCCATAAGGTAAGCCGGTCAGCTGCAGCCCACCTGCA
>CBFGTF010000242.1:0-3584 GCA_965651655.1 uncultured Devosia sp. | reverse complement strand
TTTCCGTGCCCGTATGGCCACCAAGGACGGCCGCGCGATTCTCAATCGCCGCCGCCGCGATGGCCGCAAGAAGCTTTCGGCCTAAGGGATTTTTGGCCGGATGACGGCCGAACCCTCCCTGCCCAAGGCAACATTGCGCCGCCTCCGGCGGCGCGCGCAGTTCTTGAGAGCCGCCCGGGGCAATCGCGCCGGGCGTTCTGCGTTTGGCATGCAGGCCATTGCCAGCCCCGAAAGTGAGCCGGGCGTCGGCTTCACGGTGACCAAGAAGGTCGGCAATTCGCCCGAACGCAATCGGATCAAGCGCCGGCTTCGCGCGGCTGCGGCAGCTTGTGCGCGTGACTTTGTGCCCGGACATGACTATGTCCTCTTGGCGCGACGCGAAGCCCTGAGCCAGCCCTTCGACAGAATGGTCGCTGACCTTGGCAGCCTTATTGCCCGTGTGCATGACCCCAGGTCAGGCGACAATCGAAATACTCCCGGCCGCGGCCAACGGAACCCGAGACCATGACTCCTGACAATCGCAATGTGATCCTCGCCGTCGTGCTCAGCATGATCGTGCTGTTCGGCTGGCAGTTCTTCATTGCCGGCCCGCAACTGGAACAGGCCCAGCGCCAGGCCGAGATTGCCGCCGCCCAGCAGGCCGAGGCTGAACAGCTCGCCGTTCCCCAGACCAATGCCGATGGCACCACGGCTGTCGCGCCATCCGCTGATGGCACCATGGTCTTTGCCGACCGCGACACCGCCCTGGCCGCCACGGATCGCGTCTCGATTTCCACGCTCGACCTCGATGGCTCGATCAGCCTGACCGGCGCGCGCATCGACGACCTGCAGCTCAAGCAGTATCGCGAGACGACCGACCCGGACTCGCCCATCATCGCCCTGCTCAAGCCTGCCGGCCTGCCGGACGCCTATTTCGTCGAACAGGGCTGGGCCGCCGCTGCCGGCTCGTCCGTGCCCCTGCCCGGCAGCCAGACGGTCTGGACGGTTGAAGGCGACAATACCACGCTGACGCCGGAAACGCCGGTGACGCTGCGCTATGACAATGGCGCTGGCCTGGTCTTCCATCGCACCTTTGCCGTGGATGACTACTACCTCTTCACCGTCACCCAGACGGTCGACAATACCGGCACGGGCGATGTGGCGCTCTTCCCCTATTCGCGCGTCATCCGCCACGGCAACCCGAAGGTGCAGAACTTCTTCATCCAGCATGAAGGTCCGATCGGCGTCTTGGGGTCGAACAATTATGTCGCCCGCAAGTATGGCGATCTCCAGAACGAGCGTCAGGTCGACTTCTCGGCCACGACCGGCTGGCTCGGCATTGCCGACAAGTACTGGGCCACGGCGGTCCTGCCCAAGCCCGGCACCGCCATCAATGCGCGCTTCGCCTTCTCCCAGCCCAGTGGCACCAATGTCTTCCAGACCAATTATGTCGAGACCCAGCCCGTGGTCGTCCCGGCCGGCGGCAGCGTCAGCCATGAGGCCTATGTCTTTGCCGGCGCCAAGGAAGACCGCGTCATCGCCGGCTATGAGCAGCAATACGGGTTCGACCGGCTTGAATTGCTGATCGACTGGGGATGGTTCCACTTCCTGACCAAGCCCATGCACTGGCTGCTGGTCACCCTCTACGGCATCCTGGGCAATTTCGGCCTCGCCGTTCTGGCCGTGACCGTCATCGTCAAGGCCATCTTCTTCCCGCTGGCCAACCGCTCCTATGCCTCCATGGCCGCCATGCGCCGCGTGCAGCCGGAAATGAAGGCCCTGCAGGAGCGCTTCAAGGATGACCGCGCTGCCCAGCAGCAGGCGATGATGGAGCTCTACAAGAAAGAGAAGATCAATCCGCTCTCCGGTTGCTGGCCGATCCTCATCCAGATCCCGGTCTTTTTCGCGCTCTACACCGTCATCTTCATTTCGCTCGAAATGCGCCACGCGCCGTTCTTCGGCTGGATTCAGGATCTTGCCGCGCCCGATCCGACCAATATCTTCACCCTGTTCGGTCTGATCCCCTGGAACCCGACCGCCCTGCCGCTGCTGGGTTCGTTCCTGCATCTGGGCATCTGGCCGGTCATCATGGGCATCACCATGTGGGTGCAGATGCGTCTCAATCCGCCGCCGCCGGATCCGACCCAGGCCATGATCTTCAACTGGATGCCGGTGATCTTCACCTTCATGCTGGGCACCTTCCCCGCGGGTCTGGTGATCTATTGGGCCTGGAACAATACCCTGTCCATCGCCCAGCAATGGGTGATCATGAAGCGCCATGGCGTGGAGGTGAACCTGTTCGGCAATATTGTGGACAGCCTCCGGCGCAAGCCCAAGCCGGCTGAGCCGACCAAGAGCTGAGCCGCAAGCAACCCGTTTGAAGGCCCGCCGCTCAGCCGGCGGGCTTCCTCTTTGTGGGAACCACAACAATGACGCAGCCCGATTACTCCCCCCACATCGTCGAACGCGGCCGCCTGTTGTTTGCGCGGCCCTTTCTGTTCGTGAAGGGCTGCGTGCGCCTGGCCGATCTGCCGCCCATGGATCGGGTGGAAATCGCCTTTGCCGGCCGCTCCAATGTGGGCAAGTCCAGCCTCATAAATGCGCTTTGCGGCACCTCGGGCCTGGCCCGCACCTCCAATACGCCGGGTCGCACCCAGGAACTCAACATCTTCGAGAGTCAGAGCGAAAACCTGCGCATCGTCGACATGCCGGGCTATGGCTACGCCAAGGCGCCCGAGCCCAAGGTCAGGGCCTGGACGGCGCTGATCCATCAATATCTCACCGGCCGCGCCACGCTCCGGCGCGTCTATGTGCTGGTAGACAGCCGCCATGGCCCCAAGGACAACGACCTCTCGGTGATGAACGAGCTCGACCGTGCTGCCGTCAGCTACCAGGTGGTGCTGACCAAGATCGACAAGCCCTCCGCCACCGATCTGGCCAAGGTCGTCGCCATGACCGTGGCCGCCATTGCCAAGCGTCCAGCCGCCCATCCCGATGTCATCCAGACCTCGAGCGAGAAGGGCACCGGGCTCAACCAGCTCCGCACCGAAATCGCCATGCTGCTGGAAAGCTGATCGGGCAGTTCATCTGCCTGCCATGATCGGGGCGCCAGCAGGCGCCCCTCGTCGTTCTAGCTCTCAGGCGGCGCGCCGTCCCTTCGCCCCATCCGGTTCGTTCTTGCCCAGGTTGAACACGGCCACGATGCGGTCAAGCTCACCGGCCTGGGCTTCGGTCTGCTCGATGGCGGCATTGGTCTGTTCCACCAGCGCCGCATTGTGCTGGGTGATCTCATCCATCTGCCGCACGGCTACATTGACTTCGTCGATCGCAACGGCCTGCTCGCGGCTGGCAGCCGTAATCTGCCCGATCAGGGACGCACTCTCGGTGACCGAGGCATTGAAGGCGCTGATACGTTCGCCGATCTTGAGCACCACCTCCGTCCCGGCCTTCACCTCGCCCGCCGAAATATCGATCAACTGCTTGATGTCCGAGGAGGCCTCGGCTGCGCTCTGCGCCAGGCGCCGCACTTCCACGGCCACCACGGCAAAGCCCTTGCCCGATTCACCGGCACGGGCCGCCTCTACCGAGGCATTGAGCGCCAGGAG
>CBFGTF010000241.1:0-3682 GCA_965651655.1 uncultured Devosia sp. | reverse complement strand
GGGCTTCGAACCGGCCGGAGGCAAATTCGCTCCTGGTGGAGCGAATTTAGGTGAGAAGGCCACGAGAGCTGAGCTCGAGTGGCTCGTAGCGTCGCTCGGCCCATAGGGCCGTAGCAGAGCTAGGGTGGGGGTTCGGAACCAATCAACAGGGGACGAGCAAGAGGACGGGTAGACCCGCCCTCCATCATGACCAGCGGTGCGCCAAGTCTACTCAGCCGCGCCCGCTGCCGCCGCCAGTTGCCCCAGCTTGAGCTGAGTGAGCAGGCTCAATTCGTCATAGACGTTCCACTCGTCGACAATCTTGCCATTCTTCCAGTGGTAATGGCTCATGCCCATGACCTGGATGCGCATGCCGGTGGGGTCACCCAGCGTGCCCAGAATGCCATAGCCCAGGTGGTGGCCTTCCATGATCCAGCGCACTGCGACCTTGGTGCCGCCCTCCTCGCAGGGCGTGGATGCCACATGCTGGATTTCATAGGAGGCGTCCGGCAGCGAGCCGATCAGGCCCAGATGCTGGTGGATGATGGCCGCATGGCCGTAGAGCTCCTTCATCAGCGGCCCATGATATTGCGCATTGGGCGCATAATCCTGGGCGATGCGACCGAACATGCGCTTGACGAAGATTTCGTGGAGCATCTCGATGGTCTGGGCTTCCACGTCATTGTGCGCCAGCGACGTATCGGGCTTTTCGGCAGGCGGCGTCTGGCCGAGGAAGCGGCGGTTCTCCCCGATATCGAGCGAGATCAGCCCGGCATCGAATTTGGCCTTGGCCGTCTTCATGGCGAAGTGATGCGGATCAAGTCCCAGTTGCTGGATGATCGCCATGGTGTCGGCCACGACCCATTCGCGATAGATCTTGTTTTCGAAGATCATGCAGTCGGCAATGGTGCGGCTGACAAAGGGTTTTCCGGTCGGTGCGCCCAGATGGCCATATTGGGTATGCCGGCCCGAGCCGGTCACCAGATGGCTGGTGAAGAAGCCGTCCTTGTCATTGCCGTTCCAGATGACCTGCGTGCCCATGCCGCGGCGCTCGGGAAAGCTCACCAGCCGCTGGATGGTGTCGCGGACAATGTCTTCGCGATTATAGATCGTGCCGGTGGTGCCATAGAGCACGCAATTATGGGTGTAGTGGGTGTAGATCAGCCCGATATCGCGCTCGTCCCAGATGCGGTGTGTGCAGCGGATGATGTAGTCGACGATATCGGTATAGATGTCGTCGAACCCGGTCATGGACTGGCCGCGCGGCCGATTGGTGGGCGCCAGGTCGGTATAGTCATGGCGCTCGACCTGGAGCACCGATTCAGCGGCGACGGGCGCATTGCCCTTGCTCTTGGGATTGCTCGTTGCGTCGCTCATCTTGGCTCCTTGGTCTGCTGCCTGTGCGGCATGATGTTTGGGTGCCCGACCCAGCCAGTCGCCTATATGACGCGCCAGCGCAGCCGGATTTTCAAGCGGGGCGAAGTGTCCTGCTTGCGGAATGGTGAAAAATTGCGCGCCGGCAATACCGCTGGCGAGCTCCTCATGGGCGGCGAGCGGACAGATCTGTTCATCGGCGCCGGCGAGGATGAGCGTGGGGCAGGCAATCGCCGGGAGGCGCGGGCGGCTGTCAGCCCGGTGGATGGCGATCTCGGACTGCTCGGCCAGCAGGTCTGACCCGGCATCGCGGGCCATGGCCAAAATCGTGTTCCTGAGATGATCGTTCCCCGTATTGTGCGGCGACACCAGCCTGTCCCAGGCCTCAAGAATATACCCGTCCATGCCCTCGGTTCGCGCCTTCGCCGCCGCGGCGCGCCGCAGTGCTGCATTGGCTTGCGGGTCGGGGCGCGGCGTGGTGTCGACCAGCGCCAGAAGCGCGACCCGCTCGGGCGCCTGTGCCACCATCTCCAGGGCCACGATGCCGCCCAGCGAAAAGCCCAGCAGGGCAAAGTGCTCCGGTGCCTGGCTCAGAAGTCGGTGCGCCAGTTCCGGCGCGGAAAGGGCCCCCGTCATCGCCATGACGCGCATGTCGGGATGATCCAGTTCCGCCATCAGCGGCCCGAACAGCCGCTCGTCGCAGGCCGTACCGGGCAGCAGTAACAGCGGGAGCGCATGAGTGCCCAGACCATACCCCTCGCCATGCGGCACTGCGTGCTTGTTCATCTCACCGGCTTCGTTTCGAGGCTCCGACGAAAGATCGAGGCGCTTCTCACCAAAAAACACTGGCAAATTTTGAATACGTATGCAAGATCGAAATTCAGAGCCCGCGAGCCTCTCGACGCGTTCAGCAAGCGTTCATGATCGCAGGCCAGGACCTGCCCCTGGAGTTCGTAATGACTGATCCCGCATCTTCACCTTTTCCCGGCGTCACCTATGTGAAGGCACCCGCACGCTCCTCGCTGAGTGACAATGCCTCGGTCGAGACGCTGGTCAGCGAGATCATCGCCAATGTCCGTGCCAATGGCGATGCTGCGGTGCGCGACTATTCCGCAAGGTTCGACAAGGCCGAACTCGACACATTCGAAGTCACTGATAAGGAACGCGAATCTGCGCTCAATGAGCTCGATCCGCAGACCCGCAAGGACACCGAATTTGCCATCGAGAATGTCCGCAAGTTCGCGGAAGCGCAGCTTTCGACCATCCTGCCACTGGACGTCGAAATCCTGCCAGGCGTGCATATGGGCCACCGCGTCATCCCCATCCAGCGCGTCGGCTGCTACGTCCCCGGCGGGCGCTATCCCCTTCTATCTGCACCGATAATGACGATCGTCCCGGCCAAGGTCGCCGGCGTCGACGAGGTCATTGCCTGCCTGCCGCCCAATGCCCACAGGGCCATGATCGCCGGCTGCCACCTCTCCGGCGCCGACCGCATCTTCAGGATCGGCGGGGCCCAGGCTATCGCCGCCATGGCCTATGGCACCCAGAGCGTTCCGGCCGTCAACAAGATCGTTGGGCCCGGCAATGCCTTCGTCAACGAAGCCAAGCGCCAGGTTTTCGGCCCCGTCGGCATCGACCAACTCGCTGGCCCGTCTGAAATTTTCGTCGTCGCGGATTCCAGCGGCGATGCCGAGATGATCGCCACGGACCTGCTCGCCCAGGCCGAGCACGACATCCGCACCCGCGTTGGCCTCATCACCACCGACAAGGCCCTGGCCGCGGCAACGCTGGCCGAGGTCGACAAGCAGCTTGAGACCCTTTCCACCGCCAATACCGCCCGCGAGGCCTGGATCAATTATGGCGAGATCACCGTCTGCGAGGACGAGGCCGCGATGATCGCCTATTCCGACCTGATCGCCGCCGAGCACCTGCAGGTGCATACCGCGGACGCCAGGGCCTTCGCCAAAAAGCTGAGGAATTACGGGAGCCTGTTCATCGGCGAACTGGCGAGCGTGGTCTATTCCGACAAGTGCTCGGGCACCAACCATACCCTGCCCACCATGGGCGCCGGCGCCTATACCGGGGGGCTCTGGGTCGGTGCCTATGTCAAGATCGCGACGCACCAGTGGCTGGACGAACAGGGCGTCAAGCAGGTCGCCCCACCGGCCGCCCGACAGTCCGCCAGCGAGGGTCTGGAAGGCCACCGCCGCGCGGCACAGCTCCGGCTGGACCGCATGCAGGCCAAGCAAAGCGCATGAGTAAAAGGCCCGCGAAAGCGGACCTTCTTCCCTTCTCCCCTTGAGGGAGAAGGTGCCCCGAAGGGGCGGAT
>CBFGTF010000240.1:0-3687 GCA_965651655.1 uncultured Devosia sp. | reverse complement strand
TGTCCGGCCAGACCCGCAGGATCGGCGCATCCATCGGCATGGCCCGGCGCGGCGAGCACGATGCGGATACGCTCTACCGCAATGCCGATACCGCACTCTACCAGGCCAAGTCCGACGGGCGCGGCACCTGGCGCCAGTTCGCCGCCTGACCGGAAAGGCCGGGACCTCTGGCCGCGAGCGGCAGTGGCCCCGGTCGCTCAGTTCTTCTTCATTTCTATCCTGATGCCATGCACCGTGACCGGCGAGGCATTGAAGACACGCCCCACGGGCTGCGGCTCCATATGGACAACCAGGCACCCCTTGCCGTCCCAGGCCTGTACCGCGCGGATGACGTCGCGATTGTCCGGCAATTGCGTGCCGTCGGGGGCAAAGTCATGGATGGGGCCGCCCACCTGGTCGAACACAAAGACCGAGGGCCAGCGGTGGTGATGCAGCGGCTCTTCATCCTGAGGCTCGAGCGTCACCTCAAGGACCCTCAGATTGTCGTTCTCATAAAGCACGCGATGGTGTCGCGGCGCCGCAGCAACGGCATCCAGGGCCGGATCCCACTCCGCGGCACGCGTCATTGAACTTTCGGCAGTCATCTAGACCTCCCTGTTCGGATAGGGTGAACTCAAATGAATAGACAAGTTTTGGATCGATCCAAGCGCGAGGCTACTTCACCTTTGCGTCTGCCGTCAATTGCCTGTATGGATCGATCCAAGAAGTGAGGTTTCGCGTGACCATTCGCCTGATCGATGTGGCCCGTCTGGCCGGTGTTTCCCGGAGCACGGCGTCAAACGTGTTCAACTCGCCCGAGCTTGTACGCCCCGAATTGCGGGAGCGGGTAACCGCAGCCGCCGGCGAACTGGGCTATCTCGGGCCCGACGCCAGGGGACGGTTGCTGCGCGCCGGCAAATTCAACACCATCGGGGTCATGGCGCCGGCAGACTGGGGTGTTGCCGATGCCATGGGCAATCCGGTGTTCATCCAGTTCCTGCGCGGCGTGGCGGAAGCCTGTGACCAGGCCGGCAGCAGCATGCTGCTGGTTCCCAATGGCACCAGCAGCCAGGGCATCAACGGGGCCCTGGCGGACGGATTCATCTTCGGCCGGGTCGAACACCTCCAACAAATCGAACCCGCCCGGCTCCGCCGCAGCCCGTTTGCCGTGGTCGACTTCGATCCCGGTCCCGAGACCAACGCCGTCTGGGTCGATTCCAGGGCCGGAGCATATGATGCTGCCCGACATCTGCTGGATCTGGGCCACCGCCGCTTCGCCATCATGTCCTTCTTGCGCGAAAAGGCCGCCAACCGGCTTTATGCCCCCGGTCAGGACCGCCCACCCGCTGCCGCGGGCATGCCCACCGATCAGGAAAAATATGACGGCTATGCCGAAGCCCTGCGCGAAAGCGGCATCGACATCATGAATGTGCCCATGCTCCAGGCCAATCAGGACGATCCATCGGCCGCAGCGCGCTTGCTGGACAGCGCCCCCGAAGCCACGGCCATCCTGTCCATGTCGGTCATGCAGGGCCTTGCGATCATCACCGAAGCGCAACGCCGTGGCCTCGCCGTTCCGCGCGACCTCTCGGTCATCGCCTATAACGACATTCCCGAGGCAGCCACCGCATCGCCCGCCCTCACCACGGTGGATGGCATGGGGATGGAAAAGGGCCGCATTGCCGCGCGACTGGTCCTTGAAACCGGCAAGGCCCGCCAGGTGGTTCTCAAACCGCGTCTGCTGCTGCGCGCCTCAACCGCTCCGGCGCCACAGCCCCGCTAACCCCGCCAGGGCAAACATGAAAAAGGGCCGCTGGGCGGCCCTTCATCAACGCAATCAGAACGGGATGTCGTCGTCCATACCGCCCGGCTCGAAGGCCGGGGCGTTGGCCTGGGGACGTCGGCCACCGCCGCCTGAATTGTCGCGAACGCCACGGAAGCCACCATTGTCGCCGCCACCATAGCCACCGCTATCGCCGGCGCCCTCGCCCCGGCCGTCAAGCAGCACCATGGACGAGTTGAAGTTCTGCAGCACCACCTCGGTGGAATACTTGTCCTGGCCGCTCTGGTCCTGCCATTTGCGGGTCTGGAGCTGGCCTTCGAGATAGACCTTGCTGCCCTTTCTCAGATACTGCTCGGCGACGCGTGCCAGGCCTTCCGAGAAGATCACCACGCGGTGCCACTCGGTCTTTTCGCGCTGCTCGCCGCTATTGCGGTCCTTCCAGCGCTCCGATGTCGCGACGCTGAGATTGACCACCTTGCCACCGCTGGGCAGGTTCCGCACTTCCGGGTCATTGCCCAGATTACCCACCAGAATGACCTTGTTCACGCTGCCAGCCATGGCGCTTATCCTTCCAATTCAGTCCCGGTCTGCCCGGTCGCGGGACGCTTTCTCTCCTGGGTCATGTCTGCCGCCCGGAACGCGGCCCTTGACCCTGCTGCCGCACAATAGACTTTTCCGCGTGCCACACACGTCACATTTGCGGTTCTGCACAGCGCAGCGGCCCGTCGCCAGGCGGGTCATATATGTTCCTTATATGTTCTCTTTTATGTCACAGGAGTCAAGAGCCTCCTGACACAGGCTGTCAGCAGCCTTACCCGACTGCTCGCGCGAGACTTGATCGACTCCCCGCGTTCCCATTATGTTCGCAACCAGCATTGGGTCTGTGTTCGAGGCCCGATCACGTATTTGGAATTGGCGTCATGCGGCTAGCCCGCTTGCGCCACAGCGTGCGCCGCCCTATTTCTGGGCTCTCGCCGCAACCTTGAAGTCATTTCAGACGCTGTATCCGCAGCGCCACCCGCAGCATGGACGACCAGATGAGCCACCCCAGCCTTAATCGCGAAATCGTCGTCCGTGGCGCCCGCGAGCACAATCTCAAGGGTATCGATGTGCGGCTGCCGCGCGACAGCCTGATCGTGATGACCGGTCTTTCTGGCTCGGGCAAGTCGTCCCTGGCCTTTGATACCATCTATGCCGAGGGTCAGCGCCGCTAT
The DNA here is from genome assembly GCA_965651655.1 of uncultured Devosia sp. Lineage (GTDB taxonomy): Bacteria > Pseudomonadota > Alphaproteobacteria > Rhizobiales > Devosiaceae > Devosia. Next base: position 711 of record CBFGTF010000240.1, on the reverse strand, counting down.
GTGGAATCCCTCTCCGCCTATGCGCGCCAGTTCCTGGAAATGATGCAGAAGCCCGATGTCGAGCACATCGAGGGCCTGTCGCCGGCCATCTCCATCGAACAGAAGACCACATCGCGCAATCCGCGATCCACTGTCGGCACCGTTACCGAGATCTACGACTATCTGCGCCTGCTCTATGCCCGCGTCGGCGTCCCCTATTCGCCCGCCACGGGCCTGCCCATCGAGAGCCAGACCGTCAGCCAGATGGTCGACCGCACCCTTGAACTGCCCGAAGGCACCCGCCTTTATCTGCTGGCCCCCATCGCGCGCGGCCGCAAGGGCGAATTCAAGAAGGAACTGGCCGACCTGATGCGCAAGGGCTTCCAGCGCGTCAAGATCGATGGCGAATATCACGAGATCGAAGAGGCCCCTGCCCTCGACAAGAAGTTCAAGCACGACATTGAAGTCGTGGTGGATCGCCTTGTCGTGTCTAAGGATATTTCGGGACGCCTGGCCGAAAGTTTCGAGACGGCGCTGAAGCTGGCCGAGGGCATTGCCCTCATCGAATTTGCCGACGAGAAGAATGACGATGGCACCTCGCGCCAGATCACCTTTTCGGAAAAGTTCGCCTGCCCGGTCTCCGGCTTCACCATTGCCGAGATCGAGCCGCGGCTGTTCTCGTTCAACAACCCGTTCGGCGCCTGCCCGGTCTGCGACGGGCTCGGCACCGAG
>CBFGTF010000239.1:0-3751 GCA_965651655.1 uncultured Devosia sp. | reverse complement strand
TGCATGGCGCCCTGCTCGACAGCGAGATCCTGGCCGAGGTCTATCTCGAACTGATCGGCGGCAAGCAGGTGAGCCTGGCCCTGGTGGCCGAGGTGGAAAGCACCGCCTCCGGCCTGGATCATATGCGCGTCGCGGTGGCGCAGCGTCCCACCCCCCTGCCGGTCCGCATCAGCGCCAGCGAGGCCGAAGCCCATGCCGCCTTTGTCGAAAAGATGGGCGAGAGCGCCATCTGGGCCCAATATGAAAACCGCTGAAACGGCCTGACAAGTGCGGTGCAGACACAAAAAACCCCGGCGTAAACCGGGGTTTTTCATTGGCCGGAACGTCCGGGTCAGTTCGGCTTGGGCGTCTCGACGGCGTCGGCAGCAGCGGGGGCTGCAGGTGCACCCTGCTGGGCGGCCAGCTTGGCCAGGTTCTGCCGATAGATGGCGGAAAAGTCCACCGGCTCCATCATCAGCGGCGGGAAGCCGCCCTGCTGGGTGACGCTGGCCAGGACCTGACGCGCAAAGGGGAAGATCAGGCGCGGGCATTCGATCATCAGCAGCGGCGACAGCTGCGCCTCGGGCACGTTCTTGAGGCGGAAAATGCCGCCATAGACCAGCTCGACATTGAACAGCACGGTTTCGTCGCGATTGGCCTTGGCATTGAGCGTCAGCTCGATCGCGTAGATCTCCTCGCTCTGCTTCTTCACGCCCACCGAGATCGAGACGTTGAAGGCAGGATTGGCGCCGCCGCCGAGCAGAGTGCCCGGTGCGCCGGGATTTTCAAAGGAGAGGTCGCGGATATACTGACCCACAAGGTTCATGCTGGGCGCGCTGCCGGGCTGCGGCGCCGCCGCGCCCTGGGTATCATCGGCCATTATCTGGTCCTTCTAGAGTTCAAATTCAGGCAATTCCGGCGGTGTGGCTAGCACTTTTGGATGACGCGAACAAGCCAAGGCGCCTATTGGCGACCGTCGCGCCAATCATCGTCCTTAAGATCGATCGCCCGGATTTCGGCATCATGGGGGCCGGCCGGCTCGCCATGGCGGCGATAGCTGGTGGTGGTTTCAACCACCCGTACCCGCCCCGCCAGGGCCGAGAACAGCCAGGCGCGCAGCGGCGGCACCAGGAGGGCCAGGGCCACGATATCACTGAGAAATCCGGGCAGCACCAGCAGCACCGCGGCCACGCCGATCAGCATGGCGTCGAACATGGTGCGGCCCGGAATCGTGCCGGCGCTGACATTGTTGCGCAGCCGCGAAATCACCCCCATGCCCTGCTGGCGCAGCAGCAGCCCCCCGGCTATGGCCGCCAGGATGACAAGGGCCAAGGTCGGGAACAGGCCGATGGCGCGCCCCACCAGGATGAACAGGGCAATTTCGACCAGAGGCAGCAGCAGAAAACTCAGGGCGATCAGGCGGGCCAATGTCTGTTCCTCGTCTCATGTGGCGATGGGCGGCGCGGCAAAAACGCAACTCGCCCCATCGTGAACTGGTTTCGGGCTAAAGCTTTGCCTATATATAGGCGAGCCGTGGCGCAGAACGAGCGCCCTTCTCCAGTTTTTTGTCGACGCCGACCGCGCAAGGTGCCCCTTTATGGACGACTTCCTCGATCTTCCGACGCTCATCGCCATTGCCGTTGCCGTCTTCGTATTGTTCAGGCTGCGCTCCGTTCTTGGAACCCGCACCGGCAATGAACGGCCGCCTGTCGACCGCTCGCGCTCGACACCCACCGAGAAGAATGCCGCCGCCAATGAGGAAACCGTCGTGCCCCTGCGTCCAAGGCCGGCCCAGCCGGACCTGGACGATGAGCGCCGGGCCCGCAAGCTGGAGGCCGAAATCGAACAGGCCGCTGCCGGCAATGCCGATCTCGCGGCCGGTCTCAAGGCCGTTGCCGAGGTCGACCCGACCTTTGCGCCCAAGAGTTTCCTGGAAGGCGCCAAGCAGGCCTATGAAATGATCGTCACGGCCTTTGCGCAGGGCGACCGCCAGACTCTCAAGAACCTGCTCGACAAACCCATCTTCGAGAGCTTCCAGCGCGCCATTGCCGAGCGCGAAGCCGAGGGCCGGACGGTCGACTTCACCTTTGTCGGCCTGCCCAAGATTGCCATTGTCGACGCAGAATTCGACAAGAAGGACGTCACCGTCACTGTCGATTTCCATGCCGAAGTGGTTTCGGCCACCCGCGACAAGGATGGCAATCTGGTCGAGGGCAATGCCGACCAGGTGCAGACCATTGCCGATGAATGGACCTTCTCGCGCAATCCCAAATCGCGCGACCCCAATTGGAAAGTCGTGGCCACCAGCCAGCTTGATTGACCCCCTGCGGCAGGCCTGACCATGTCCAAGCGTGGCTCGAAACGCCTGCCGCACGACTTCCACCTGTGGACCAGCGTCGCGGCCACCGTCGAGCCCCTGCGCCGCAAGGGCCTGTTGCGGCTTGGCCATGGCGCCCTGCCGCAGCCAGAAGCCGATCCCGAGCCTCTGGTCAAGGCGCCGCCCAAGCCGCTGAAACCCGGCCGTGCCTTCCTGCCGCCCTATCAGGCACCCTCGGTCGCGCGGGCCGCTGTCGCGGAGAAGGCGGTTGACCCGGCCATCCACAAGAAGGTCCGGCGCGGCCAGATCGAAATCGACGGCAAGATCGACCTGCATGGCATGACCCAGGCGGAGGCGCGCGAGACCCTGCGGCGCTATATCGGCGCCCGGGCGGCGCGGGGTGATCGGACCATCCTGGTCATCACCGGCAAGGGCGTGCGGACCGACAATGACTATATCGCGGCCATGACCGAACGGGGCATTTTGCGGACCATGCTGCCGATCTGGCTCTCCGAACCGGGGCTGTCCCATCTGGTGTCGGGCTGGAGCCTTGCGGCGCGCGGCCATGGTGGGGAGGGGGCGTGGTATGTGCGCCTGAGGCGCCAGTGACCCCGCTCGGCGCCAGGCTGCGCGCCATGCGCGATGCCCGTGGCATTTCATTGAAGGAAATGGCGGCCGCGCTCAATGTCTCGAGCGCCTATCTGTCGGCCCTGGAACATGGCAGGCGCGGCCAGCCCACCTCTTTCCTGCTCCACCGCATCATCGCCTATTTCAATGTCATCTGGGACGAGGCCGAGGAACTCCAGCGCCTGGCCGAAATTTCGGACCCCAAGGCGACCATCGAAACCGGGGGCCTGGTGCCCGAAGCCACGGAATTGGCCAACCGGCTGCGCGATGATATCGCCCGGCTCGAACCCGAGGACCTGAAATTCCTGCGCGATGAACTGGTCAGGCGGGCGGGGAAGAAGCGGTAGCCCATCCAGCTAATCGATGCGGCACCTCCCCCTTGACGGGGGAGGGTGAAGCAGGGCTAGAGCACGAACTTGCTCAGGTCCGTATCCCCGGCCAGCGCGCCCACCTTGTCGCGCACGAAAGCGGCATCGATGGTGATGGTCTGGCCATTGCGGTCCGGCGCGTCGAAGGAAATTTCCTCGACCAGCCGCTCCATCACCGTCTGCAGGCGCCGCGCGCCGATATTCTCGACCGTCGAATTGACCAGAACCGCGGCATCGGCAATCGCCTCGATGGCGTCCGGGCTGACGGTCAGGGTCAATCCTTCCGTGCCCATCAGCGCCACATATTGCTTGATCAGGCTCGCTTCGGTGTCGCTGAGGATGCCGATGAAGTCCTCACGGGTCAGCGCCTTCAATTCCACCCGGATGGGCAGGCGGCCCTGCAATTCGGGCAGGAGATCGCTGGGCTTGGACACATGGAAGGCGCCCGAGGCGATGAACA
>CBFGTF010000238.1:0-3783 GCA_965651655.1 uncultured Devosia sp. | reverse complement strand
GAACCCACGACCCTAACCTTGGCAAGGTTATGCTCTACCCCTGAGCTACACCCGCACTCCAGTCCGCTCCCCTTGGCAGGGCGCCGACGCGGGCCTATATGCCCAATCGCCGATCCGATTGCAACCCGGTATTTTGCGAGAATGTCATCTTCGCTCGGGCCTGTGGGAATCGGGACTTGCCACAAGCGTCCTGACGGGCGCAAAAAGACCGCCAATGCCGTGTTTTCTTGAGCCGTTGAAGAGTAGAAGACCATGACCCTGTCCTTTGATGGCGCCCCCGGCGCCGCTCCGGTCCCTGCGGGCCTCATCCGCGATGGCAGCGATGCCGGCTTCAAGGCCGATGTGATCGATGCCTCGCTCGAGGTGCCGGTTCTGGTCGATTTCTGGGCGCCCTGGTGCGGCCCCTGCCGCCAGCTTGGCCCGGCCATCGAGAAGGTGGTGACCGAAAAGGCCGGTCAGATCAAACTGGTCAAGATCAACATCGACGAGCATCCGCATTTTGCCGGCCAGCTCGGTGTGCAATCCATCCCGGCCGTCTTCGCCTTTGCCGGCGGCCGTCCGGTCGATGGCTTCATGGGCGCCATGCCCGAGGGCGAGGTGCGCCGCTTTGCCGAAAAGGTCATCGCCGGCGCCCCTGCGGGCGAACCGGAAGGCGATTCGCTCGAGGCCCAGGTCGCCGAGGCGCTCAAGATCGCCGAAGCCGCGATTGCTGCGGGCGAATTGAGCCAGGCCGCACAGATCTATGGACAGATCCTGCAGCACATGCCCGAAAGTGCCGAGGCGCTGATCGGGCTGGCGGGCCTCTACATGGGTGCCGGGGAAATCGAGCAGGCCAGGGCCACGCTCGACATGGTACCCGAGGACAAGCGCTCGGGCGATGCCTATGCGGCACTGAGCAATGCCATCCGCCTCAAGCAGGAGGCTTCGGGCCTCTCCGAGGCTGCTACGCTGGAAGCAGCCATTGCCGCCGACCCGGACGACCATCAGGCCCGGCTGGACCTGGCAATGGTGCTCAATGCCGATGGCAAGCGGCTGGAGGCGGCTGAAGCGCTGATCGCCAGCCTCAAGCGCGACCGCTCCTGGAACGAGGACGCGGCCCGCAAGAAGCTGATCGAATTCTTCGAGGCATGGGGTCCCAAGGATCCGGCGACGCTCAAGGGCCGCCGCATGCTCTCGACTGTGCTGTTCTCGTAACCGGAGTCTTGATGCCCAAGCGTCCCGCCAGCCCAGCCGAACTGCCGAAGTCCGTGCCGGTTTTCCCGCTCAGCGGCGCCCTGCTGCTGCCCTTCTCGCATCGCCCGCTCAACATTTTCGAGCCGCGCTATGTGGAAATGGTGGATGCGGCGCTGCGCGGCGACCGGCTGATCGGGTTGATCCAGCCCGAGGATACCAGCGAAGAAAGCCCCAAGGGCCGCGCTCCCCTCCAGAAGGTCGGGTGCCTCGGGCGCCTCACCCATTTCGAGGAGAGCGGCGACGGACGCTATTTCATCATCCTTGAAGGGGTAACCCGGTTCCGCCTGGTGCATGAACTCACCGTGCTGACCCCCTATCGGCAATGCGTGATCGCCGCCGATGAGTTCGAGGCCGATTTTGCCCGCAATCATGGCGAGGAAGCGGTGGATCGCGCCCGTGTGGTCAAGATGATGCGCGACTATGCCGAATTCGCCAATTTCGAGCTCAATTGGGAAGAGATCGAATCCACCGGCACGGCGGACCTGGTCAATTTCTGCTGCATGGTCTCGCCCTATGGTGCGGCCGAAAAGCAGGTGCTGCTGGAGGCGCCGACGCTGGAGGCGCGGGCCGAAACGCTGATCGCCATGACCGAGTATGAAATGGCGCGCGGCGGCTCGGACGGCGCCGCTCCGCTCAACTGATGACTGAGGCCCCGCCGGACCCCCGCCACGTGGTGGACAGGCAGACGCTTGAAATGCTGGTCTGCCCGCTGACCAAGACACGGCTGACGCTCTCGGCCGACCGCAACGAGCTGATCTCGGTGGCCGGGCGCCTCGCCTTCCCCATCGTCAAGGGCGTGCCGCTTCTCAGCCTTGATGAAGCCCGCAATATCGACCCCGAAGAGCTCCAGCGCCATTCACGCTGAAGCGGCAACGGTCTTGCGGTTCGGAAGTGCCACCGAAAAGCGACTTGGGGGTCACTTATCCTCCCCCGCCCTATCCGGCGCTACACTTCGCCATGGTCAGGGGAGGCAGGAAAGGTTTCAGGGTTTTCAGATCGGCATGCCGCTCAGCAGCTTTGGTGCCCCGCCGCCAATCCCGGCGGCAGCGCGGATCAGCGTGGATTTCACCGGCCCCGCCCGCTCCACCAGCCCCAGGCCGAAATCGCGCAGGGCGCGAATGGGCGCGATGTCATTGGAAAACAGTCGGTTCATCCCGTCGGTCACTGCCGCCATCGCCGCCGTGTCGAGCCGCCGCCAGGCCTGGTAGCGCTCCAGGACGTCCAGGGAGCCATGATCGAGGCCCAGCCGCATGGCATCGACGATCACCTCGGCCAGCGCCGCGACATCCTTGAGCCCGAGATTGAGGCCTTGCCCGGCAATGGGATGGACCACATGGGCCGCGTCACCAATCAGCGCCAGTCGCGGCCCGACAAAGCTTTTGGCCAGTTGCAGACGCAGTGGGAAGCCCATCAACTTGTCTTCAAGCCTCACCCGGCCCAGCGTCGAACCCATCACGCCTTCGATCTCGATCGCCAGCTCTTCCGGCGCCATGGCGAGAAAACGCGGTGCCGCCGCGCTGGTTTCGGTCCATACCAGCGACGAGCGGTTGCCCGGCAACGGCAGACTGGCAAAGGGGCCCGAAGGGCGGAAATGCTCGTAGGCGACACCTGCATGCTCCAGTTCGTGGCTGATGGTGGCCACCAGCCCCGTCTGTCCATAATCATGGCCCAGAGTGTCGATGCCGGCGCGGTGCCGCAGGCTCGATTGCGCCCCGTCCGCTGCCACGATCAACGGTGCCTCGAGGAGGCGACCATCGGCCAGGGTCAGGCGGCCATGGGCGTCATGTCCCGACCAGTCCGTGATTTCGGCGGGTGCGACGACTGCGATCTGCCTTTCGACCGCTTCCATCAGCGCCGCACCGCTGGCCTGATTGGGCACCATATGGGCAAAGGGTTCGCCAGGCGCGACATCGCCGTCAAAGCGCAGGAAAAGCGGCCGGGCCAGGTCGCCAGTACCCGAATCGGTAATGTGCATGGCCGCAATGGGTTGGCTGTGCGCAGACATGGGGTCCCAGACTCCCAGCGCCTCGAACACGCGCCGCACCCCGGCGGCAATGGCCGAGGCTCGGTTGTCGCGCGGCACGCTCAAGGGACGGCGATCGACCAGCGCCACCCTGATGCCGGGTGCCGAGCGCGTCAGCGCCAGCGCCAGGGTCAGCCCGACCGGGCCGCCACCGACAATGATGACATCATGCTGTTCCGGTTCCATCTGGGTCATGCCTGTCTCCTTGCACCCATTGTCCGTCCGCGCCGCATCAGAGGCAAGTGCAGCATTGCCGCGGCATGCATGCGCGTGTGCACAATAAATAGACATCCACCGGGCATTTGTCATTTTACGACTAAAATATAGGCAAATCGCGGCGTGCCACAGACTTGCCACAAACCCGTTTGCGACCGCTGACCCGTGTTATGACGCTGAATATAAAGCGTTTTCCGGTCCATTGGCCAGTTTGGCACGGCTCTTGAGTCCATAGGGTGCATCGAACACCCAAGGCAGAAAGGGGCATCCATGAAACTGGTGGTTGCAATCATCAAACCATCACGGCTCGA
>CBFGTF010000237.1:0-3789 GCA_965651655.1 uncultured Devosia sp. | reverse complement strand
CCCTGGCGCATGGCGGAAATGACGGTTTCGAGCGAGGCGTTGGCGGTCTGGATGATGACCGGTGTCGTCAGGCCTTCCTTGCGCATGACATCCATCACGCCCATGCCGTCGAGGTCGGGCATGACCAGATCAAGAATCATGGCGCCCAGCTGGGGGTCGTCGCGGAGGATGGACAGAGCCTGTTCGCCGCCGGTCGCGGTGATGGGCTTGAAGCCTGCCCGATTGGCAATCTCGGCGGTCAGCCGCAATTGCACCGGATCATCATCCACTACCAGAACACGCGTCATATCTACCCCAGAACCGTCGTTGCCGGCACGAATCGTCTGTGTGCCGTTTTGGGAATGACGATGCCGACCGGTCCTTAAGAGGATGTTAATCCTAACGAATTTTGCCCCACGACCGGGCATGAAAAAGGGCCCCGGCAGAAGCCGTGACCCTCCAGGGCATAAACCTGATTTTGCCGCCTTATTGCCGCGTGGCACCCTGGAGCTTGTAAAGTTCGTCCTTCACTTCGAGTTTCTTGCGCTTGAGCGCTGTCACCATCAGGTCATCGGCAAGCCGATTTTGGGTTTCCGACTGGATCATGCGATCCAGCTCCTGATGGCGCCTTTCCAGCGCTGCGATGTGGCCTTCAGTCGTCATGACAACTCCTTTCAGCGTGTTGGACAAAGGTATCGTCACAAATATTTCACGCTTTGTCGACGCCGTTTCCGGGGCGCCCGGAAATCAGATGCAAAACTCTGCGTGATCGGTTAACCAAGGGTGTGAACGATGCCTCGGCCGGCCGGTATCCCATGCTGCAATTGAACAAGGAACAGGAAGCCCAACTGGGTCTGGAACTGGCGACAAAACGCCAGGAACACTCGGATTTGGACGCTGCCATCCACACCCTGACGCAGTCGCATATGGCCGACCGGATGCTGATCCAGCGGCTCAAGAAGCGCAAGCTGACCCTCAAGGACCGGATCGTCCAGCTCGAGAATATTCTTCTGCCCGACATCATCGCCTGAGCGCTCCAGCGCCTTGTTTTGTGGCGACAATTGGGCTAGAGCGCCTGACGATCCGATGAAATCGAATCGTGCGCTCTAGTTTTTGGTTTCGCATCGGAATCGCCCGAAAACCGCGTAGCACTTTTCGGTCCGATGCTTGGGTTCCGCGCGTTGCGGAGCGGGACGGGGGAATCGCCATGCTCAAGCCACCGGTCGCTATCGTCATGGGCAGCCAGTCCGACTGGCCGACAATGCGCCTCTGCGCCGAAACCCTCGAAACGCTCGAAGTCGAATATGAGGCGCGCATTGTTTCCGCGCATCGGACGCCCGAGCGGATGGTGGATTTTGCCACCAATGCGCGGGCCGAGGGCGTCAAGGTCATCATTGCCGGGGCGGGCGGGGCGGCGCATCTGCCGGGCATGATCGCCTCGATGACGTCGCTGCCGGTATTCGGCGTGCCGGTGCGGTCCAAGGCGCTCAATGGCCTGGATAGTCTCTATTCCATAGTGCAGATGCCCGGCGGCATTCCCGTAGGTACGCTGGCCATTGGCGAGCCGGGAGCGATCAATGCGGCGCTGCTGGCAGCGTCCGTGCTGGCGCTTTCCGACGAGGACCTCGCCGAGCGGCTCGACGCGCATCGCGCCCGCCAGACCCAGGCCGTACCGCATTTCCCGACCGATCTCGAGTAGTGCCTTGACCGACAAAACCACCATTCTCAAGCCCGGCGCCACCATCGGCATTCTGGGGGGCGGTCAATTGGGGCGCATGCTGGCGCTGGCGGCGGCGAAGCTGGGGTTGAAAAGCCATATATACTGCCCGGACCCGCAAAGCCCGGCCTTCGATGTGACCCCCTTCAAGACCGTGGCCGCCTATGACGATGTCGCGGCGCTGACGGAATTTGCCGCGCAGGTGGATGTCATCACCTATGAGTTCGAGAATGTGCCGGCGGCCACGGCCGAGGTGCTGTCCGGCCTGAAGCCGCTGCGCCCCGGCGCCAATGCGCTGGCCATCTCGCAGGACCGGCTGGCCGAAAAGGGTTTCCTCGCCTCCAAGAACATCCCGGTCGCGCCTTATCGCGCGGTGCATGGCCTGGACGAGCTCCACGCCGCCGTGGCGGAGCTTGGCCTGCCGGCGGTGCTCAAGACCACGCGGCTGGGCTATGATGGCAAGGGACAGCGTGTGTTGCGCGCCCCGGGTGATGCCGAGGCTGCCTTTGCCGAGTTGCAGCCCCATCCGCTGGTGCTCGAGGGTTTCGTACCGTTTGAGAAGGAAATCTCGGTGGTGGTGGCGCGCGGCCTGGATGGCAGCGTCCGGGCCTTCGATGCCGCCGAGAATGTGCATCGGCACCATATCCTGCATACCTCCAGCGTACCGGCCGGCATTCCGCCGGGCGTCGAAAAACATGCCGCCATGCTGGCCAAGGTCATCGTGGTGGCGCTCGACTATGTCGGTGTGCTGGGGGTGGAATTCTTCGTGGTGGGAGGCGAGCGGCCGAGCCTCATCGTCAACGAGATCGCGCCACGCGTGCATAATTCCGGGCACTGGACCGAGGCCGTCTGTCTCACTGATCAGTTCGAGCAGCATATCCGCGCCATTGCCGGCTGGCCGCTGGGCGACCCGCGCCGCATGGCCGACGTGGTGATGCAGAACCTTATCGGCGACGAGGTCGAGATCGTCCCCAACGGGCTCGATGGCGATACCCAGCCCCACCTCTACGGAAAGGCCGAAGCGCGGCCGGGGCGGAAGATGGGACATATCAACCGGATCACTCGATCCGGGCCAAACTAGCCTCCCCCGCATCCGGCGCTGCCCGGCAAGGCCGGGTCGGTGAGGGGCTTATCGCGCCAGCCACCTCTTCATCGCCTCCACGACCGGCGCGGGATTCTCCATGGTCGGCAGATGCGCGGCATCGGGAAACTGCACCAGGTCGGCGCCCGGGATGTTCGCCGCCATTTCCTCGGCCAGTTCAAATGGTGTCATCTTGTCGAGTTCACCCACGCCAACCAGCGTCGGGACCGAGATGTCCTTCAGCATTGGCAGCGAATCGACCCGTCCCATGATCGCCGTCTGCTGGCGGACATAGACCGCGCCGCCGACGCGTTCGGACATGGCCTGTACCTCGTCCGCCAGGGGTGAGCCCAGGTGATGGGGGGCGACGAGCTGTCCCAGGAGCCCCCGCGAGACGCCGATGAATTTGCCTTCCCCGATCATCGCGATGCCCTTGCGGCGGGTCTCGCGGCGTTCCTCGGTATCGGCGCGGGCAGACGTGTCGAACAGCGCGAGGTGGGTCACCCGTTCGGGCGCCTGGCGCATGATTTCGAGCGCCACATAGCCGCCCATGGAGAGCCCCGCGAGTGCAAAGTGCGGAGGCGCGGCCGCGAGGGTTCGTGACGCCATGGCGGCGATACTGTCGTCAAGCCGGAGATCGGCCACCATAGGGGCGACCGTGCCGGCCAGCCCGTCGATGATGTCGCGCCAGAGCCGCTGGTCGCAGATGAGGCCGGGAAGGAAGACGAGAGGCTGATACATGAAGTGTTCCTTGGGACGTTCCCTGGCGATTGCAAGGGGATAGTTGGCGGGGACGAAAGGGGCAAGATGTCGGCGTTTTTCCTCCAGCAAAGTGTGGACAGGGGCCGATTGTTGGGCTATAGAGCCCGCCACGGTGACCGGCCCCGCTGGTCGGCGGGGTGGTTTTTATGGCCATCTCGCTTCCATCCACACAGTTTGCATAGCTTTGAAAGGGCGGTTGACCTTTGCAAGTAGTCGTTCGCGATAACAATGTTGACCAGGCGCTGCGCGC